>CAYOSM010000006.1:0-48134 GCA_964406645.1 uncultured Bifidobacteriaceae bacterium
GCGCGGCGCACCCTCCGGACACGATGCGGCGAGGCGCTCACCGATCCCGATGAGTCCCAGAGGTGGGTCGTGCAGTGTTCGCAGGCGCTCCTCGGGCCCGCCGGAACCGGGCTCGACGAACCATGCGCCCTTGGCATCGATCTCAGCCCGGATGTCCCTCATGCAGATGTCGCGCCGGGCGGAGAGGAACTGCCGCCCGATGTCCGGGACCCGCTGGAAGACACGTCGGACGAGCTCATCCGGTGCCTGCCAAAGCCGCTGTCCACCTCCGGCACGACGGAGGGCCGATTGAAGGTCCCGATCGAGCTGTCCCGCGATCCATGTGAGACCGAGGGCCCAGTCCTCGCCGGTGGGCACACCGGCGGCCGCAGCCACCGCCGCACGTTCGCGCTCAGCCACCGGATGCACTCCCACTCCGCCGGTAGGTGAGCGCTTCGAGGATCTGCTCCGAATGCACCCGCTCCTGCCCTGCCAGATCCGCGATCGTACGACTGACACGAAGCAGACGGTCGTGCGCGCGTGCGCTGAGATGAAGCCGCTCGACGGCGCGCGTCAGAATCCGCGTGGATTCCTCGTCCAAAGCGCAGGCACGCCGGGCCTCCGATGCGGACAGCGCGGAGTTCTCTCCCGATCGACCGGCTTGCGCCGCGAACGCGCGCGCGGCCATCACCCGCGATCGGATCGTCTCCGTCGATTCTCCGGGCGGCGACAGACCGACCACCTCCCGGGCCGCGAGCCGGGGGACCGTCAGCTGAAGGTCGATGCGGTCCATGATCGGTCCGGACAGGCGCCCGTAGTAGGCCTCGGCGCGCCCCGGCGGGCAGTTGCACGCACGGTCCGGGTCGCCCCGATATCCGCACGGGCAGGGATTGCCGGCGCAGACGAGCAGCGGCTTGGCCGGAAAGCGCGCATTGACCATTCCGCGGGTGATGTCGACGTACCCCTCCTCCAGAGGCTGCCGCAGTGCGTCGAGCGCCGCCGGGTCGAAGGCGCAGATCTCGTCCAAAAATAGGACCCCTCTGTGCGCGAGCGTGACCTCTCCGGGCTGGGGGAAGCGGCCGCCACCGACGAGCCCCACGGCGGAGATCGTGTGATGCGGTGCCCGGAAGGGCCGCTCGGTGAGCATCGGTGTCCCGGCCGACATGAGACCCACCACAGAGTGGATGCGCGTGACGGTGATGGCGTCGTCCACCGACATCGGCGGCAGGATCCCCGGCAGACGACGGGCGAGCATCGTCTTCCCACCGCCGGGAGGGCCCATCATGAGCATGCTGTGTCCGCCGGCCGCAGAGATCTCGAGGACCCGGCGTGCGGTGTCCTGACCACGGATCTCGTTCATGTCCGCCGCCCGGCGTCCGGCGTTCTCGGCGAGAAGCGCGCCGGGACTGACGCGGTACTCGGGAGGAGGTGTGGCACCCGTGACGTACCTGAGGGCGTCGCGCAGATCGGTGACGCCGATGACCGTGATGCCGGGGACCAGCGCGGCCTCGTGCGCATTGGCCGCCGGGACCATCAGCCGTTTCCAGCCGGAGGCGGCGGCGTGCTCGGCCATCGCGAGCGTCCCATGCAGGGGTCGGAGGGTTCCGTCCAGCGCGAGTTCCCCCACCGCTCCGAGCCCGTCGAGGTGATCCGGTCGGACCTGTCCCGACGCCGCCAGGACGGAGAGGGCGATCGGAAGATCGTACTGAGGCCCGATCTTCCTGAGATCAGCGGGCGCGAGGTTGACGACGATCCGCTGCGCCGGGAGCGCCAGGGCCTGATTGGCGATACCGGATCGAACCCGCTCGCGCGCCTCCTGCACCGCCGTGTCGGGAAGCCCGACGACGGCGAAGGCGGGCTGTCCGGGACGCAGATCCGCCTCGACATGGACGGTGGCGGCATGAAGGCCGAGGAGTGCGGGAGTGACGACGTGTGCAACCACATCGCCAGCGTGGCAGCGGTGATGTCACACGGGATGCGTCAAACGTGTCGTTACCGCAAGGGGCTCGTGTCGGATCGCCATATCCCGGGCGTCGGACGTAGGAGCACCGGCAGTCCGGTCAGTGAGGACGCCGATGCCGTCAGGGTCGCGATGCGGGACCGTCCGGCATAGCGAGCCGAGCACGCGGTGTGTGGATGGACCTCGACGGTGGTCGAACCGGGCGGTAGCGGTCCCGATACGGGCACATCCGTTCAACACCGCCGAGAAGTCGACACATCCGGCGCATCAGGCGTGACACGGTCACCGGCAACCTCCCCGTATGGATGACGGACGATACGGCGAAGAGGTGGCGACACGATTCCTGCGGAGGCGGGGGTGGCTGCCGATCGCGCGCAACTGGCCGGTTCCCCAGGGCGGCGAACTCGACATCGTCGCGCTGAGAGACGGAATCCTCGCCATCGTCGAGGTCAAGACGCGACGGTCAGCGGAGGCGCTTCACGATCCGGTGTCGCTGGCGCAGCGGGCCCGCATCAGCCGAGGGGCTATCGCGTTCGTCCATCGGAACCCGCAGCTCTCCCGTCTGTGCGTCCGATTCGACGTGATCCTGGTCGACCGATCGCGTCGTCCTCCGCGGATCACCCACCAGGCAGCGGCGTTCGACCCTCCAGGTCGTCGAAGAGCGTTGTCTGACCGTATGCAGCCGAATTGAACGACCGGCGATGGATCTCGGTCATGCCGACGCTGAGAAGAGCGGAGCGATGCTGCTTCGTCCCGTAGCCGACGTGACGATCGAAGCCGTACTCGGGCCACCGCTCGGCGACCGGGCCGCTCATGAGCCGGTCGCGGACGGTCTTGGCCATGATGGATGCGGCGGCGATGGATGCCGACGTCCGATCACCCCCGACGATCGGACGGTGCGGAGGCGCGGAGGACGGCAGCGAGAACCCGTCGACGACGCACATGTCCGGTGTGCACCGGAGCGATGCAAGGCAGCGGGCCAGGAGGTCGAGGTTGGTGCGGTGGAGTCCGTCTCGATCGATCGTCGCGGCACTCGCCACGCGTACGACGATCTCTTCCGCGTGGACCAGGATCGCCCTGGCCATCTCGTGGCGGGCGGCCGCGCTGAGCTTCTTCGAGTCGTTCAGCCGGGCGAGGTCACGCCGCGCCTCCCGGCTCAGACCATGCGGGTCGAAGACGACCGCCGCGGCCACGAGGGGGCCGGCCAGACAGCCGCGTCCCGCCTCGTCCGTCCCTGCCACCAGGCGCCCGCCCAATGAGCGGTCGAATCGGAAGAGCCGCGGACCGGGAGTCGCGCGGCGCCGGGACGAGGTCCGCGCCTTCGGCGGCACGTTCCTCGCAGGCGGCATGGGTCGGTTAGCGCTGCTTCTCGCGGACGCGGGCCTTCTTGCCGACCTTGTCGCGCAGGTAGTAGAGCTTGGCGCGACGGACGTCACCCTCCGTGATGCGCTCGATGCGCTCGATCTTCGGGGAGTGGACCGGGAAGGTTCGCTCGACACCGACTCCGAAGCTCTGCTTGCGGACGGTGAAGGTCTCGCGGGAGGTGGACCCCTGCCGCTTGATGACGACGCCCTCGAACACCTGCACGCGGCGACGCTGGCCCTCGATGACCTGGAAGTGCACCTTCACGGTGTCCCCGGGCTTGAATTCGGGAACGTCATCGCGAAGCTGCATCTCTTCAAGACTTTGAATGACGCTCACAGAAATCTCCTCGAGGGGCTGGAAGACAAACGGCAGGTGAGAATAGCAGCCTTCGCCGACGCGAGACGTCGACGAGTGTGGATCCCGCAGGGTTCATGCGCCTCTGCAGGGGAAAGACCGCGCCGGTCGGCGGCCGTGCGCTCCCTACCGCGGCGGCCGGGTCGCGGACATCCTCCACGCCTCGATCGCCGCGTGGTTGCCGGACCGGAGCACATCGGGCACCTCCCACCCGCGGAACTCCGCCGGGCGGGTGTAGTGCGGGTACTCGACCCGCCCACGGAGCCCCTCGGAGAACGACTCCGCGTGCAGGCTCTCGGCGTTGCCGAGCGCGCCGGGGATCTTCCGGCCCACCGCATCGATGATCGTCATCGCCGCCGTCTCCCCTCCCGCGAGGACGAAGGGACCGAGACAGATCTCGTCGTCGGCGAGGTGCTCGTGCACCCGGTTGTCGAACCCCTCGTACCGACCGCACAGGATCACGATCTCGTCGAGCTCGGCGAGTTCGTTCGCGACGGGGTCGGAGAACGCGCGTCCGCGCGGCGTCATCACCACCACCCGGCGGGTCGTCCGGACGGTGGCCGCGTCCATCCCATAGACCGCCTCGAGCGCCGCCGCGACGACGTCGACGCGCAGGACCATGCCCGGTCCGCCGCCGAACGGGGCGTCGTCGACCTGCCCCGCGCGGAGCGGCGTGTAGTCCCGGTAGGAGAAGCAGCGGATCTCGAGGCCCGAGTCCCGGCCGGCGTTCTCGAGGTGTCGCGGGTGGCGCATCCAGTCGAACCACTCGGGAAAGAGCGTGAACACGTCGATCCTCATGAGCCGGAACCCCACGCGAAGCGACGTCCCGGAATCCGCACGACGCCGATACGGGGACCTGTTCCGAAAGCGGCGACGTGACGTCTCGGCGCCCGCGGGCCGGCCGGCCAGAGTCGCCCGTAGGCCCACCCGATGACGAATGCACGAGAGGTGGTGCGACGAGGTCGACGAGGTGTCATCTCAGGCGTCTCCACCGGCCAGGAGGCCGCTGCGGACCGCGATGCGTCCTCCTGGAAGATCGACGGACGAGATCGCGTCGTGGGTGAAGGGGATGAGAAGCGGATCGTCGCCTGCGATCGCGACCTCCAACGCCGCATTGGCGGCCCCCTCGTGGACCTCACGGACGAGGCCGACCTCGGCGCCCCCCTCCTCGGTGACCATGCAGCCGATGAGATCGCGCACGTAGTACTCGTCGGCGTCGTCGAGAGCGGTCAGCCGGTCGGGGGTGACGTGCAGGGTGAGGCCGACAGCCGTGGCCGCGGCGTCACGGTCTCCGATCTCATCGAACCGCACCAGACGATGTGACACCGCATCGCGGATGACGCGGATCGTCAGCACGCGCTCCGCCCCGTCTCGGCGCGCGAGGACGCGATCGCCGGGCTCCAGGGCGTCCAGTGTGGGACCGGTCGGATACGCGCGCATCTCGCCGGTCACACCGTGGGGTTTCCCGAGCGTCCCCACCATCACCGCATCGTCCTGCGTCATCGCGATCTCATCCGTCCTGTCCGGTTGTCACGCCGCTCCATCCTGCAGACGCCGGACGGCGACTCGTGGTGACGGGCGTGGCGAAACGACTCCCGCCGACCATACGCTGGGAGATCCGAGCGTTCCGCGGGACGCTTCAACACGGACTCAACGTCCCATCGGCAGGCGGGAGTCCGCCATCAATGCCGATCGGGCCCGGCGCACTCAGGAGAACGGCTCGGGGACCGCGCGCGACGTCCATTCGTCGCGGCGTGGATTGTGCGGCCGGTCCGATCACCGGTCGCGGTCTCAGTCGACGATGTCGAGCGTCGCGCGCACACCACGCGCCCGCCCGGCGGCCTGCGTCACCGACCTGAGGGCATGGGCGACACGCCCCCCTCGCCCGATGACCTGGCCCCGCTCATCCTCGGCCACCATCAGCTCGAAGACCACCCGGTCACGATCCTCCCGATCGGCCACGCTGACCGAATCGGGAGTGTCCACGAGACCGCGCGCGAGTTCGGTGACCATCGCGGCGATGGCCGTCCGGTCATCCACGGTCAGGCGGCCGCCTTCGCGGCGTCGGCCTCGGCGATCTTGAGGAGCTTGGCGACCGCGGAGGTCGGCTGCGCGCCCTTCCCGATCCAGGCGTTGGCCTTCTCGAGGTCGATGTCGACCAGCGACGGCTCGATCTGCGGGTTGTACCGCCCGATCGTCTCGATATTCCGACCGTCACGCGGGGAACGCGCGTCGGCGACCACCACTCGGTAGATCGCGTTCTTCTTGCTGCCCACACGGGCGAGGCGGATCTTGACCACAATGCTCCTACGTTGTTTTTCTCACATACCGAACATGGACGGCATACGGCCGCCCTTGCCCAACGACTTCATCATCTTCTGCATCTGTTTGAACTGCGCGAGAAGCTTGTTGATCTCCTGGACGCTGGTCCCGCTCCCCTGCGCGATGCGCTTGCGCCGACTCCCGTTGATGATGTCCGGCTTACGCCGTTCCGCCGGCGTCATGCTGAGGATGATCGCCTCGACCCGGCCGAGATGACTCTCATCGATCTCGGCATCCTTGAGCTTCTTCATCTGTGAGAGCCCCGGGATCATGCCCAGAATACCGCTGATGGGGCCCATCTTGCGAATCTGACGCATCTGCTCGAGCATGTCGTCGAGCGTGAAGGCCCCGCCGCTCTTGATCCGCTTGTGGAGATTCTCGGCGACATCGCGGTCGACGGTCTTCTCGGCCTGATCGATGAGCGTGAGCACGTCGCCCATGCCGAGGATCCGCTGCGCCATGCGATCCGGGTGGAACGTCTCGAGCGCCCCGACCTTCTCGCCGGTGCCGACGTAGAGGATCGGCTTGCCGGTGACGGCCCGGATGGAGAGCGCCGCGCCACCGCGTGCGTCACCGTCGAGCTTGGTCAGGACGACGCCGTCGAAGTCGACGGCCTCCTTGAACGCCTGGGCGACCTCGACGGCGCTCTGACCGGTCATCGCGTCGAGCACCAGCACCACGCCGGTGGGCTGCACGGCACCCTTGACCGCGATGAGCTGCCCCATCATCTCCTCGTCGACGGTCAGGCGACCGGCCGTGTCGATGATGACGACGTCACGTGCCAGGCGACGGGCCTCGCGGACGCCGCTCGTGGCCACGGCCACCGGGTCCTTGGAGTCCTGACGGAAGACCGGCACGTCGATCTGCTCGCCGAGCACCTGGAGCTGGTCCATGGCCGCCGGGCGCTGGAGGTCGCAGGCCACCATGAGCGGTGCGCGCCCCTGACCGCGGAGTTCGTGCGCGAGCTTGGCGCAGAACGTCGTCTTTCCGGAGCCCTGCAGGCCGGCCATGAGGATGATCGTCGGCGGCTTCGACGCCATCGGCAGCCGTGCCGCGGTACCACCCATGAGGGACGCCAGTTCCTCGTTGACGATCTTGACGACCTGCTGGTCCGGCGTCAGGGACTGGGTGACCTCGCTCCCCGTCGCGCGCACCTTGATCGCATCCGTCAGCTGCTTGACGACCGGCAGGCTGACGTCGGCCTCGAGCAGCGACATCCGGATCGCGCGCATTGCGCGATCGATGTCCTGTGAACTGAGCTTGCCGCGGCCACGCAGGCCGCTGAAGACGTTCTGGAGCTTGTCGGAGAGGGCGTCAAACATGTGCGACCGGGCATTGTACCGCGACCGTGCCCCGGAGGCGCCCGCGCGAAGCGATTGCCGGGTCCCGGGATGCGCCGATCACCGGGATCGGGTACCCGCAGACGCGATGAGATCCGACGTCGGTTGTGCGGAAATGGCCGATGGGATCAGTCCGGGGCGAAGATCGCACGGGCGAACGAGTCCGCGTCGAACGGCTGGAGATCGTCGATCCCCTCGCCCACCCCCACCAGCTTCACGGGAAGTCCGAGCTCGCTCCGGATGGACAGGACGATGCCGCCCTTCGCGATGCCGTCGAGCTTCGTGAGGACGACCCCGGTGAGCGGTGCCGCCTCGTTGAACAGCTTCGCCTGGCTGATGCCGTTCTGCCCCGTGGTGGAGTCGAGGACGAGCAGTGTCTCGTGTGGTGCCGTGGGATCGAGCTTCCCGGCCACGGAGTTCACCTTGCGAAGCTCGTCCATGAGGTTCTTCTGCGTCTGAAGCCGTCCCGCGGTGTCGATGATGACCACATCGGCGCCGCGCGAGCGTCCGGCGGCGATCGCGTCGTAGGTGACCGCACCCGGATCGGCACCCGGCTCCTGACGGATGAGCTGGGCACCGGACCGTTCGGCCCAGATCTCGAGCTGGTCGATCGCCGCCGCACGGAAGGTGTCGGCCGCGCCGATGACCACCTTCTGCCCGAGCGACGCGAGGCGGTGCGCGAGCTTGCCGATGGTCGTGGTCTTCCCTGTCCCATTCACGCCGACGACGAGGATGACGGTGGGATCGCCCTTCAGGGGGATGCGCGGAGGCTCGGGGGCCATCCGGCGTCCGACCTCCTTCCAGAGCTCACCGGCCAGTTCCTGTCCGCCGGTGATCCGCCCCTCACGGGTGGCGTCGCGCATCGCATCGACGAGTTCCTCTGTCGCGTCCATCCCGCAGTCCGCGAGGATGAGCGCGTCCTCGAGATCCGCCCAGGTCTCCTCGTCAACGAGCTTGGGAGCGTAGATGGCGGCGAGCTGAGGTGAGATCGCCTGGCGCGGTCCGGTCATCTTGGCCCGCAGACGACGGAAGAACCCGCCCTTCTCCACCGCCTCCTCCTCGGCCGGAGGCGCGTCGTAGGGCAGCTCGAAGAGCTCCGCCCAGGCCGTCAGGTCCTCGCTCATGAGCCCACCAGCCGCAGCTGCCGGCGGACGTACGGACGCGCCGGGCCCTCGACGGACTGCGCAAGCCGGCGAGACAGGATCTGCGAGACGCCGTTCTTCCCCATGGTCACGCCGAAGAGCGTATCGGCGATCTCGACCGTCGGCTGCTGGTGGGTGATGACGATGAACTGGGTCTCACCGGCCAGTCGGCGGAGCACCCCGAGGAACCGGCGCAGGTTCGTGTCGTCGAGGGCCGCCTCGACCTCGTCCAGCAGATAGAAGGGCGCGGGGCGCGCCATGGCCAGGGACAGCAGGAACGACATGGCGATGAGGGACCGCTCGCCACCGGACATGAGCGACATGGCCCGCGCCCGCTTGTTGGCGGGGATGACCTCCACCTCGACACCCTGCTCGCCGCCCTCCTCCTCGGCTTCGACGAGCCGCAGGCGTCCCGTCCCGCCCGGGAAGAGGAGGCCGACGACCTCGCCGAACCGTTCGGAGACCGCAGTGAAGATGGCCTCGAAGCCCTCGTCGACGGCGGCGTCGAGTTCGCCCAGGTGTTCCGAGAGACTCCTGTGACTCGCCTCGAGGTCGTCGATCTGCTCGACGAGCGCCGTCTCACGCTCGGCCAGCTCGTCGCGCTCGACCGATGCGAGCTCGTTGACGGCGCCGATGTTGAGACGCCGGCGCTCGAGATCGGTGCGGCGTTCCTCCAGCGTGGCCGGGTCCTCCAGGTCCTCCGGGACCTCGTCGGGAACCGGTCCGGCCTCCGCCGCCCGCTCGTCGGCGACCCTGGCCTCCACCTCGGCCCCCTGCACCCGTCCGCGGATCTCACCGGCGCCCTGTTCGGCCCGTTCCACCTCGCGGTGGGCGTCGGCGAGGTGCGCCTCGACGGAGCGGAACTCCGTCCGCGTCGCGGAGAGCTGCTCGGCCGCGGCATCCGCGACCGGTCCCAGCACCTCGGAGAGCGCGGCGAGGCCGGCCGCGGCGCGAGTGATGAGCCGGAGCCGGGACGGGAGGAGGTCCGCGCGTCCGAGGAGTGCGCGGGCCGCGGCTGCGGCCGCCTGCGTCTCGCTCGCCCGGGCGTCGGCGGCACTGGCGGCAGCTCGCGCCTGACGGAGCTCCGCGCGGAGTTCCTCGAGTGCGGCGTCACCGTCACCGGCGAGGCGACGGGCGTCGGCGAGCGCGGTCTGAGCACCTTCCAGATCGGTCCGCAGCTCGGTGACCCGTGCCGCGGCGACCTGACCGGCCTGACGCGCGTCGGCGGCGAAGCGCGACGACTCGCTGCGATCGAGTTCGAGCGCGGCCCGGCGCTCGGCCACGTGGGCCTCCCGCCCCTGGAGCGTGGTGAGGTGGCGCGACCTCGCCTCGGCGTTCCGCGCCGTCGCCGATGCCCGGACGCGCGCCGCGGCACGGTGCGCGTCGGCCGTCGTCACGTCCTTCGTCAGTCCGACGATCTCGGCCTCGATGCGGGCGATCTCCTGAAGGGCGCGACGGTGGAGTGCGCGGGCGGCCCAGGCGCCCTCCGGAAGCGTGACCGCTCCCAGTCCTGCGACGAAGGCGAGCCCGTCACGCGTCACGAAGACGCCGGTGGCCTCCGCCGGGACCGACGCGAGGTCGTCCACCATCCAGCAGCCGGCGAGCACACGTGCGAGGAGCGGCCGCGTCGCGGCGGGGCAGTCGACGATGAGGTCGGACACCGGCGTGGCACCGGGAACGGCGGGGGTCGTCGATGCGGGACCGGGTGAGACGGCCGCGTGGGCGCCCTCCCTCACCAGGCGGGTCGCTTCGGCCACGTCCGCCGCCATGACGGCGTCCGCGTAGACGCCGAGAGCGGCCGCGACGGCCTGTTCCGTGCCCTCTCTGGCCTCGACACCGTCGCCGAGACGCCGGGAGCGCGCCGATTCGTCCTCGTCGGGAGCCAGTCGACGTGCCCGCGAACGCGCCTCGCGCAGCCGCTGTTCCGCGTCGCGCAGGGCCTCGGTGGCGGTCTCCCACGCACCCTGTGCCGACTGTGACCGCGCGGCGTCGCGTTCCGCGCGACGAGAGGAGATCTCGACGCGGCGCTCGGCACGCGCCAGTTCATCGGCGTCGGGACCGTCGAGGCGCGCCAGCTCGGTCTCGGCGTGGTGCACCGCCTCGTCCGCCCGCGTGGCCCGCCGTCCGGCATCCGCGACGGCCCCCTCGGCGGCGGCGAGGTCGGCGCCGAACCGGCGCACGGCCTCGGCGGCCTCGATCTCCGCGGCACGGGTCGCGCCCGCGGCGGTCTCCCTGGCGTGCAGGGTCTCCTGGACCCGGCGCACCTCGGTGGACGCCTGGTCGATCTCCGCCTGGATCGCCGACTCCGCGACGGCGAGCTCCTCCAGACGACGCGCGGCGGCGGCCTTCGCCTGTCCGAGCCGCTCCTGGCGGGATTCGAGCTCGGCCACACGCTCCGCGGCGAGCTCGGCGCGTCCGGCGACGCGGTCCGCCGCCGCGCGGAGCCGCGCGGCCCGTGCATCGGCCGATTCGAGCGTCCGCCCCGCGGCCTCGCGGCGACGGAGGGCACCGTCACGGGCCTCGCGGCACGTGGTGAGCGCGCCCTCGACCTCTCGGAGCCGGTCGGCGACCTCGGCGAGTGCGGCTCGAGCGGCGACCTGATCGGCCGCGGCGACGACCGCCCGGCCGATGCGCTCCCGCTCCCGCAGCTCCGTGATCTCGGTCTCGATGGTCGCCGCGCGCTCGGCCGCGCGCGCCTGGCGCTCCAGCGCCTTCGCACGTCCCCGGAGTTCGGTCGCAAGGTCGCGCGCACGATCGAGCTTGTCCGCGACGCGCGCGAGCTTCTGCTCGGCGCGACGCCGACGTCGCTTGGCCACGCCGACACCGGCCGCCTCGTCGAGCATTGCGCGCCGGGCCGCGGGCTTACTGGTCGCGATGGCCTCGACCTGCCCCTGGCGGATGACGGCCAGCGCCTCTCCTCCCAGGCCACGGACGGCCAGCGCCTCGTGGACGTCGAGGAGGCGACAGGACGTGCTTCCCAGGCGGTAGGTGGCGTCACCGGCACGGGTCAGCTGCCGGCCGACCTCGATCTCGGGGCCCGTCTCGGCATCGTCGAAGTGGAGTGAGACGTCGGCGAATCCCGAGCCGGGGCGTGACATCGTGCCCTGGTAGAGCACGTCCTGCATGCCCGGGGCGCGGAGTCTCCCCGCGCGCTGCTCGCCGAGGGCCCACACGATGGCCTCCGCGAGGTTGCTCTTGCCGGATCCGTTCGGGCCGACGACGACGTTGAGCCCCGGCCCGAGGTCGAGCGTGGTCGGGTCGGCGAACGACTTGAACCCGCGTATCGAGATCCGCTTCAGCATCCGATCACTCCGTCCTGTCGGCATGGACCGGCCGGTCCGACGGCATCCCGGCCGCGCCGAGATCCGACCACCGTTCGAGCGCCGCGGTGGCGGCCGCCTGCTCCGAGGCCTGCTTCGAGCTCCCCGTCCCCTCGCCGGCGGGGTCGCCGCCCACGAGGACCCGGGTCGAGAACGTCCGTGCGTGTGCCGGTCCCTCGCGCCCGACCAGCTCGTACCGCACATCCAGGTGAACCTGTGCGGCGGCTTCCTGGAGCGCGGTCTTCGAGTCTCTCTGTCCCAGACGCGCCCGGTCGATGATCGGGGCGAACGCCGCAAGTACTGCGGCACTCGTCGCGGGCTCCTCGGCGTCGAGCCAGCACGCGCCGATCAGCGCCTCGATGAGGGCGGCGCGGACGCTGACCTGCTGGGCCATCTCCTCGGCCGTCGTCCTCAGGCGCCGCGGAGCGGAGCCGACGAACGCGGCCGGGAGATCCAGCGCGTCGGCGACCTCCGCACACGGCTCACGGCCGACGATCTGCTGGCGCATCCAGGCGAGATCGCCCTCCGACGCGGTCGGATGGCGCCGGAGGAGTTCCTGGGTGACCACGAGGCTGAGCACCGTGTCACCGAGAAACTCCAGACGCTCGTAGCTCCGGTCGCGCGAGGGCGCCCAAGAGCGGTGCGCGAGCGTCTCCGCTCGCCGGTCGTCGGTCAGCTGGGTTGCGAGATCGGCGAGACCGCCGGGCGAGTTGGGCAACCGCTGCACGAACGGTGTGGGCTAGGAGCCCGCGTTCGCGGCGACGTAGTCGACCGCGCTTCCCACCGTGAGGATCTTCTCGGCGTCCTCATCCGGGATCTTCACACCGAACTTGTCCTCCATGCTCATGATGAGCTCGACGAGGTCCAGTGAGTCCGCGTTGAGATCCTCCTGGAACGAGGCCTCCAACGTGACGTCGTCGCCGCCGACACCGAGTTGCTCGACGATGATCTCTTTGACCTGCTCGAACGCTTGATCGCGATCCACTGAACTCCCTTCAGCAATGGGCATTGCTTTGTGACTGGCGAGGCACGCTAGCAAGGTCACCGGACGTGACAGGGCGTTGAGACCTCATGAAAACTGACAATCGACACGGAAGAAACCCGCTCCTGGCGTCACTGGGTCGGACGCACAGCGACGCCGTGGCGAGCGAAACCCTCATCGGAGGGGACGAGAAGGTGCCCGGGAACGGACAATGCGGGTGCCGACGACGATGCGCGACTTCACCTGCCTGTGCCACGGATCCGCACGTCCCGGCGGCGTTGGACAGCCGGTCCGCGGGAAGCGTCCGGCTCGGTCTTTCGCTAACGGTCCTTGAAGCGGTGCGGGATGATCCGGCTGAGGATGCCGTGGTGGGCGCCGTCGCGCAGACCGGACTCGACGCGACTCACGAGCCCTTCCTCGATGCCCCGCCCGGCCATCGTGATGGCGTTGAAGATGGCCTCACCGGGGGCGTTGCCGTGCGTGATGACGACCAGGCCGCGAACTCCGAGGAGATACGCGCCCCCGTAGGTGTCGGCGTTGAACTTGGAGCGGAGGGCGTAGAGGGCGGGACGCGCGATCAGCCCGCCGACGCGGCCGCGCAAGCCGCCTCTGAGGGCGGAGCGGACCTCGCGGAAGATGACGGATCCCGCACCCTCGTACAGCTTCAGGGCCACATTCCCCGTGAACCCGTCGGTCACGACGACGTCGACGTTGCCCTGCGGGATGTCGCGCCCCTCGACGTTGCCGACGAACCCCTCGGTGTCCTGCAGCGCCTCGTACACGGCCTGCACGAGCTCGGTGCCCTTTCCCTCCTCCTCGCCGATGGAGAGGAGGCCGACGCGGGGGTTCTCGATGCGGATGACGTCACGCGCGAGGAGGCGCGCCATGAGGGCGAACTGGACCAGGTACTCCGGCTTGCTCTCGGCGTTGGCGCCGGCGTCGCACAGGACGACCGGACCACGGGCGCTCGGCAGGACCACGGCGATGCCCGGACGGATGACGCCCGGGAGGCGCCGCAGGTGGAGGGTCGCCGCCGCGAGTGTCGCCCCCGTGTTGCCCGGGGAGATGATCGCCTGCGCGCGGCCCTCGGCGACGAGACGGGTCGCGACGACCAGCGACGACTCGGGCTTGGCGCGGACCGCCTTCGCGCCGTCCTCGTGTGAGTGGACGACATCGGGGGCGTGGACGATCTCGAGGCCCGGAAGGTCCGGCGACGCGCCCTGCGCCTCGATCTCGCGCCGGAGCGTGCCCTGGTCACCGACCAGGATGATGCGCGTCCCGCTCCGGACCCCCATGAGCGCGGCGCGGACCGGCTCGGTCGGCGCATGGTCGCCGCCCATGCCGTCGACCGCGATCGTCTTCACCTCATACGGCTGGGTCAGCGACGGCTGGTCGTCGTCCCCCAGCGGTACGGCATCCAGGCCGTCAGTCACGTGACCTGCGATGGGATCCGGCGTGCGAACTAGGCCTCGACGTCGATGACGACGCGACCGCGGTAGTGACCGCAGACGACACAGGCGTGGTGCGGGCGGATCGGGCTCGCACACCGCGGGCACTTGCCGAGTCGCTCGGCACTGATGGCATGCGTCGCCCGGCGGGTGTCTCGCCGCTGACGGGAGGTCTTTCGCTTGGGCACTGCCATCAGATGGATTCCTTCGGTGGGGTGATCGCGACCGCGGGATGCTAGCGACTTCGGCGCCGGAACGCTACTCGGACGTCCCCTTGAGACGGTCCGCGACCTGCTGCAAGGCGTCCCAGCGGGCGTCCCTGGTGTCGATCGCGCACTCGCACGACGTGGTGTTCCGATTGGCCCCGCAGACGGGGCACAGCCCACGACACGTGTCCGAACAGAGGATCACGGTGGGCAGTCCCTCCAGGAGCGCGTCGCGCGCGATGGACGGTGCGTCCATGATCCCGCGCTCGACGTATTCGGAGTCGAGGTCGTCGTCGAAGTCGTCCGAGGCGTCGCGCCCGAAGCTGCTGAAATCACTGAGATCGGCGGAGAGCGGGACGCGGGCATCGGCGAGACAGCGCCAGCAGGGTCCGCTCAGGGCCCCCGCGGCACGCACGCGGATGTGCCACCCGGAGTGGGTGTGGGTCACCTCGATCGGGACGGCCTCGCCCTCCGCGGTGAGCGCGTACTCGTTGCCGCCGATGGTCACCGACTCCGCGGGCAGCGGGACGTCGACGACCCGCACCTCCCCTGGGGCGATCTCGAGTGCAGCGAGATCGACCGCCCCGTCCGCACCGGGGGAGGCCATCAGATCACCCCTCGTGGTCGACGATCCTCTGGATCGGCTGCGGGATGGCCTCGCCCGTGGCATCGGACGGACTGGGCCCGCGCTGCAGCCGCTCCCGGCCGCGCTGGACGGCCGCGAGGAACTTGCCGAGGTTGAGCTCGAGCGTGGAGAGGACCTCGTCCGCGTAGTCCTCGGCCCCGAGGCGTACCTCGCGCTCGCGCTGACGCGCCTCCTCGAGGATGTCCGCAGCCTCACGGTCCGCGAGCTTGACGACCTCCTGCTCGGACGCCTCATGGGTGGCCTTCTCGCGGGCGTCGGCGACGAGCCG
This sequence comes from uncultured Bifidobacteriaceae bacterium, assembly GCA_964406645.1. Lineage (GTDB taxonomy): Bacteria > Actinomycetota > Thermoleophilia > Miltoncostaeales > Miltoncostaeaceae > CALMEC01. Next base: position 15,333 of record CAYOSM010000006.1, read on the forward strand.
ATCCGCCTCGCGCTTGGCCTCCGCCAGCATCTCCTGCCGCTCCTTGACGATCCAGCGGGACTGCTTGATCTCCTCGGGGACCGACGACCGCATCTGGTCGAGAAGCTCGTAGATCTCCTCGCGGTCGATGGCGACCTTGTCCGAGAACGGCACGGTCCGGGCGTTGTGGATCAGGTCATCCAACTTGTCAATCAACGCAAGGACGTCCAATTTCACTCCTTCTCGGCGTTCTGGCGTTCCTTGAACGCTCGCGCCACGTTTGGCGGTACCCAGTCGTCGACCTGGCTGCCCCAGACCGCGATCTCTTTCACTCCACTGGAGCTGATGAAACTGTACTTGGCCGACGCGGGGAAGTAGACCGTTTCGATCTCCGGGGCGAGGCGCTTGTTGATCTGCGCCATCTGGAACTCGTAGTCGAAGTCCGAGATCGCCCGGAGTCCCTTGACGAGGGCGCATGCGCCGACGGCCCGGGCGAAGTCGATCACCAGCATGTTGAAGCCCTGGATCGACACGTTCTCCAGGTGGCCGGTGGCCTCGGTCGCGAGGGCGATGCGCTGTTCGGCGTCGAACATGTGCCTTTTCTTCGTCGAACCGATCACGACTCCCACCACGACGTGTTCGAAGACGGACGCCGCCCGTTCGATGACGTCGAGGTGCCCCCGTGTGATGGGGTCGTATGTGCCCGGGCACAGCGCCGTGCGCTGGCTGCTGCTCATGTCGGTTCGTCGATTCGGATCACGCTGACTCTCGTCCCCCCGTATTCGCGATCGGTCCGTGCCGTCACCGGCAGTCCCGGGAACGCGATCGCCTCGTGGTCCTTCGACCCTTCCACCACGATGATTGCACGTGCCCCGAGAATCGGCGACAGCGAGGTGGCAAGCTCAGGGGCGATGCGCGGCAGGAGGCTATAAGGCGGGTCAAGCAGGCACAACCCGTATCGCGCACCGCGTCGGCGCTCCCGCTCGAGGGCCGTGTGCCAGTCCGCACGGACGACCGTGGCCCGTGCGTCCTCCCCCAGGTTCTCGACGTTCCGGCGTATGACGGCGATGGCCGCCGGGTCTCGGTCGACGAACGTGGCGTGGCGAGCACCACGGGAGAGCGCCTCGAGCCCCAGCGCCCCCGATCCGGCGAAGAGATCGAGCACGTCGAGGCCCTCCACATCGCCCACGAGCGCGAACAGCGACTCGCGGACGCGATCGGACGTGGGACGCGTCCCCTCCCCCTTCGGCGCCGCGATCCGCCGCCCCCGGTGCTGTCCGGCGACGATCCTCATGCGTCGAGCAACCGTGGCAGCGTATGGAAGCGCTCCCGCACGGCCTCCCGCAGAAGGGCGTGTTCGGGTCGTTCCAGATGCGGGTCCATCGCGAGCACGCGCCGGGCGATGTGCCGCGCCTGCGCCAGTTCGCGGCGGTCGCGGGAGAGACGCGCGAAGCGCAGATCGGTCGCACCGGACTGCCGGGTGCCGAGCATCGCACCCTCGCCGCGCAGGTCGAGGTCGAGTTCGGCGAGACGGAAGCCGTCGGTGGTCTGCGTGAGTGCCTCCAGTCGCCGGACACCGTCCTCCGATGCCGGCTCGCCGAGGACGTAGCAGGTGCCCGGCAACGTCCCGCGTCCCACGCGACCGCGCAACTGGTGCAGCTGGGCGAGGCCGAAGCGATCGGCGTCCTCGATGACCATGACCGTGGCATTGGGCACGTCGATGCCCACCTCGACGACCGTGGTGGCGACGAGGATGTCCGTCTCACCGGAGACGAACGCGGCCATGGCCGCGCGCTTCTCGTCGGGCTTCTGGGCACCGTGGGCGAGCCCGACCGAGAAGTCGGCGAACGGCCCCGAGCGCAGGCGTTCGGCCTCCTCCGTGGCGGAGCGCGCCTCGGCCGCCTGGCCATGGGCGACCAGCGGACAGATCACATACGCCTGGTGCCCGGCCCGCAGTTCCGCACGGATCTCCTCGTAGACGGCCTCGCGGTCCTCGTCGCGCACCCAGCGGGTGGCGACCGGCGCCCGTCCGGGTGGACGCCCCCGGATGGTCGACACCTCCAGGTCGCCGTAGGCGGTGAGGGCAAGGGTCCGGGGGATCGGCGTCGCCGTCATGAACAGCATGTGGGCGGAGAGATGGTCGCTGGGATCGCTGGCACGGTCGAAGAGGACATGGCGCTGCTCGACGCCGAAGCGATGCTGCTCGTCCACGACGACCAGGCCGAGGTGCAGGAAGGCCTCGTGCTCGGTGAGGAGTGCCTGGGTGCCGATGGCGATCGCCGCGCCGCTCGCGAGGGCCTGCCGGCGGCGCGCACGCTCGGCCTTCGGCACCCGGCCGGTGATGAGGACGGGCGACACGCCGGTGGGCGCGAGGATCTGATCCAGGGTCCGCAGGTGCTGCTCGGCGAGCGTCTCGGTGGGTACGAGCAGGGCGGCCTGACGCCCCGCCTCGGCCGCCTGGCACATCGCGAGCGCGGCGATGACCGTCTTGCCCGATCCCACCTCGCCCTGCAGGAGACGCCGCATGGGGCGTGTCCGTTCGAGATCCGCCGCGATCTCCGCGGTCACGCGCTCCTGCTCCGCTGTCAGGGCGAACGGCAGTCCGCCGCGGACCGCGCCGCGCAGCATCCCCCCTCCGGCGAGCGAGGGCGCCGGCCGGCGCGACTCCTCCTGGCGGCGGATCGCGGCGAGTCCGACTTGCATAACGACAAGTTCCTCCACCGCCAGGCGTCGCCGGGCCCGCATCGCCTCTCGCGTGTTCCGCGGGAAGTGGACGGCGGTGAACGCGTCGCCGGCGTGCGGGAGCTCGAGTCGCCGCCGGATCCAGACGGGGAGCACCTCGCGCGCGTCTCCCAGGTGCCGGCGGATCCCGTCGACGAACTCCCGGATGCGCCGGCTGGGGAGCCCGTCGGTGGCCGGATAGACGGAGACGAGCCCCGTCGTGTGCAGGCCGTCGCCGCCCCCCTCCACGATCTCGAATGTCTTCACCATGAATCGCGGCGGACGTCCGGACTCGAGCCGTCCGCGGATGAGGAGGTCGGCGCCCTCCCCGATCATCCGGGCGACGTAGTCCTGGTTGAACCACACCGCGGTCGCCATCCCCGTGGCGTCGCGGATGGAACTCTCGACCACCTTCAGTCCCCGGCGCCGGGTGGGCCGCACACGCACGGGCCCCGCCGAGACGTGGACGGTCACCTCCTCCCCCAGTTGCACCTCGCCGAGCGGCCGCGCGACCTCGTCGTAGCGCAGGTACCGCACCGGCAGGTGGGCGGCCAGATCCCAGAGCGTCCGGATACCGAGCCGGTCGAAACGCTTGCGGACGGCGGGTCCGACCCCGGAGAGCCCCTCGATCGGCGTGTCCCAATCGACGCCCGGAGTCCTGGGCACGGGAGGGCCCACCGCCTCCGGAGCACCGCCGAACGGACGGAGTGCGAGGTCTCCGTCGGGTCCGGGTTGCGCGTCGGTAGGCGAGATGGGCATAATGCGTGGTCGTGCTGGCGAGCCGATCGGTTCGCATCGTGACATCAACCGAGGACGGAAACCGTGGCGAGGGTCTGCAGCGTCTGCGACAAGAAACCCATGTTCGGCAACAACCGCAGCCACTCCATGCGGGCGACACCGCGGCGTTTCAACCCGAACATCCAGAAGGTCCGCGTCCTCCGCGGATCCACCCCGGTGAGCGCGTACGTGTGCACCCGGTGCCTGAAGAGCGGGAAGGTCCGCAAGGCCCCGTGACCTGTGTGCCCGCCGTCGGCGGGCGCGCACATACGTCTCCCCCGTGTCATCGCCGTGCATCGGTCGCACGTCGGCTGCCCGGATCGCGATCGGGTTCGTGCATACGTCCAGTGGTAACTCGAGTCGGGTGGACGACGGTGACGGGATGACCCGAGGCACCCGGACGGCCTCCCTCCGCGGACCGCGCGCGGTGAACGCCCGCCATGTGACGACGCCGTGCCCTGGGGCGTCGCCCGACTGACGGCAGCGGAGTATCGTCGCCCACGTGGCCGAACCGGTGATCGACGTACGAGGAGCGACGAAGCGCTTCGGTCCGGTCCGCGCACTCGACGGACTTGACCTGACCGTCGCCCCAGGTGAGGTGCACGGCTTCCTCGGACCGAACGGAGCCGGGAAGTCGACGACGATCCGCATGCTGCTGGGGCTCGCCCGAGCCGATGGAGGGACGCTCCGACTGTTCGGACGCGATCCGTGGAGGGACGCCGCCGCTCTGCACCGCAGGTTGGCCTACGTGCCCGGTGACGTGAGCCTCTGGCCCAATCTCAGCGGCGGCGAGGTGATCGATCTGCTGCTTCGCATGCGGGGCGCCGATCCCCGGAGCTCGCGGCGGACCGAGATGCTGGAGCGGTTCGAACTCGATCCGACCAAGCGCGGGCGCGCCTATTCCAAGGGCAACCGCCAGAAGGTCGCCCTCGTCGCCGCCTTCGCGGCTCCCGCCGATCTCCTCCTGCTCGATGAGCCCACGTCGGGCCTCGATCCCCTGATGAAGGAGGTCTTCGCCGAGTGTCTCGCCGAGCGGCGGGCCGACGGGGTCACCGTGCTCCTCTCGAGTCACGTCCTCAGCGAGGTGGAACGCCTCGCCGACCGGGTCACGATCATCCGCGACGGCAGGACGGCGGAGACGGGCAGCCTCGCCGACATGCGCCACCTGCACCGCCAGCGCCTCACCGCCACCGTGGTCGGCCCTGTGCCGGATCTCGGCTCGCTTCCGGGAGTGCACGACCTCTCCGTCACCGGTTCCTCGGTGAGCCTCACCGTCGATCCCGATGGGCTTCCACCCGTGCTGGCCGCGCTCACGACGGCCGGTGTCAGCGCACTCACGAGTACCCCGCCCACGCTGGAGGACCTCTTCCTCGACGCATACCGTCGCCCGGACGGCGCCACCCGATGATGGGCACTGCGGGCCTGATGCGCCTGGCGCTGCGGCGCAGCCGGCTCCTCGCCGCGGTCTGGGCCGCCGTCCTGGTGGCGATGGTGTACACATCCGCGGCCGCCACCGCCGATCTCTACCCGACGCCGGCCGCCCGCGTCGCCGCAGCCCAGGCGATCAACGACAGCCCCTCCCTCGTCGCCCTCTACGGCCCCATCCTCGACGTCCACAGCCTGGGGGAGCTCGCGATGACCAAGATGACCGTGGTCTACGCGATGTTCCTCATGGCCCTCCCGGTGGTGCTCGTCCGCCGCCACACCCGGGTCGAGGAAGAGTCGGGGCGCGCCGAACTGGTCGGAGCGCTCGCCGTCGGACGGCTCGCCCCGCTGGCGGCGGCCGTCGGCGTGGCAGGCGTCGCCACGTCCGTCATCGCCGTCCTGGTGGTCCTGGCGAACGTCGCGGGAGGCCTCCCCGTGGCCGGCTCGCTGTGGTTCGGCGCGTCCTGGCTGGGAGTCGGTTTGGTGGGGGCGGGCATCGGCGCCGTGGCGGCCCAGGTGTCCGCGAACGCCCGCACAACCGGTGCGATCGCGGCCGCGGTCATCGCCGTGCTCTTCCTCCTCCGCGCGGTCGGCGACACGACGGAGGCGTCGTGGCTCTCGTGGGTGAGCCCGCTCGGGTGGGCGACGCGTCTCGAAGCCTGGTCGGATCCCCGCGGCGGAGTCCTCGCCCTGTACCCGGTCGCCGCCGTCATCCTTTTCGCCGCGTCCGTCCTGCTTCGCGAGCGTCGCGACCTGGACTCGGGTCTCATGCCGGAGCGCCCCGGACGAGCGGCCGGTTCACCGCGCCTCTCCGGCGCCCTCGCGCTCACCGTCCGCACCCAGGCGACGGGGATCGTCGTCTGGAGTGTCGCGTGCATCGTCATGGGCGCGCTGCTCGCCGCGATCGTCCCGAACGCCGGGTCGTTCCTGGAGTCGGCGGACGCGCGGAGGGTGATCGAGAGCCTGGGTGGCGTCGGGGCCCTCCAGGAGACGCTCGTCGCGGCCTTCGCGTCGGTGGCGGCCGTCGGGATCTCCTGCTTCGCCGTCGCGACCGTGAGCCATGCGGCAGCCGATGAGCACGACGGGCGGACCGAGGAGGTGCTCGCGGGGGCGACGCGGCGCGCGGCGGTGATCCTGTCCGTCGCGGCCGTCGCGCTCGGCGGCGTCATCTGGCTGCTCACGCTGACCGGCCTTGCCATGGCCATCGGGGCGTCGGGATCCGAGATCGGCTTCACGGCGACCCTGGTCGCATCGCTCGCCCAGATTCCGGCGGTCGCGGTCATCGCCGGGCTCACGCTCCTGGCGTTCTCGCTCGGAGGAAGGTTCGCCGTCGTCGGCTGGGCCGTGGTCGTCGGCTCCTTCGTCGTCGGACCGATCGCGGAGCTTCTGGAGCTGCCCGGGTGGGTGGCGGAGTCGTCTCCCTTCGCCCACGTCCCCAAGGTCCCGGCGGAGGCGATGACCTGGACCCCTGTGATGGTGCTGTCGGCGCTCGCCGTGGGCCTGGTGGCGGTGGCCGTCTGGCGCTATCGGGAACGCGATGTCGCCTGAGCAGAGGGGACATCGCGATGAAGGTTGTCGCCCGTCGCCGATGCCGGGCGCCCACGCCCGCGCGGTGACACGGGTCGGCTCGACCGACGAATCAGGGGTTCGACGTTCTCAGGATCGGCAGCCCCTGGTCGGGGGCCTCCGCCGCCTTCGTGATCCGGACGCGCCAGACCTCCGGTCCGTTCTCGACGTACTCCCACGAGTACGCATCCCTGTACTTCAGCTCGAACTGCGACCGCAGCGGACGGGGGTCGTGATCGTTCACGAGGTCGAAGGAGCCGCCGACCGGCAGTCCCTCGAAACGACCGAACACCTGCGGATGCCGTTGCCCGCGCTCGATCGTGCGCACATCGAGTACATCCGCGTCTCGTGTCTCGTCACTCACCTCGGGCCCCCGTTCGTTTTCTCAAATATACATTTGGATAAACTCTGGGAAGGTCCTTGTGACGGTCATCTACAATTTGACTCCGTCGGTATCACCGAGCCATGAGGACGCATCACCAGATGAACGCCGGATCCCCGCCAGCCACCCGTCATGACGACACCCGCACCCGACGCGCGGAGTCCCAGGCGACGGGCCGCGACAGCGGCGAAGCGGGCACGAGGACGGCCATCGTCGAGGTGCTGCGCGCATCGAGGACCCCCATGAGTGCCGGCGACCTCGCGACCACCCTGGACGTCCATCCCAACACGGTGCGCTTCCACCTGGAGGCCCTCACCGCGGACGATCAGGTCGAGTGGCGACTCGACGCCCGTAGCACCGTCGGCCGGCCGCGAAAGCTCTACAGTCCTGTCCCCGGCATGAACCGCCGGGCGGCGATGAACTACCGGCTGCTCGCCGAGATCATCGTCGACGAGGTCTCCCGGCGACCCGACGCCGTCGAGCGCGCCGTCGAGATCGGCCGCCGCTGGGGGGCCGGTCACGCCGCCGAGGCGCTCGGTGACGAGGGCGCCTCCCCCGCCACCGACGTGGAATCCGCCCGGAACCGCCTCCGGTCGCTCCTCTCGGCGCTCGGGTTCGCCCCCACCGGGCCCGGCGAGACTCCCCCGTGTGAGATCGGGCTCACGCACTGCCCGTTCCTGGATCTGGCGGCGGACCACCCGAACGTCGTCTGCGGGATCCACCTCGGGCTGATGCAGGGGGCGCTCGACGCGTGGAACGCGCCCCTCGAGGCGACCTCGCTGGAGCGGTTCCGCACTCCGGAACTCTGTGTCGCGCACGTACGCGACAAGTAAGTCCCGGACCTCAGATCACGATGTGGCGGCGAGCAGGTTCACCATGGCGATCGCGGCATCTGATGACTCGTCGCCCTTGTTCCCGACGGCGCCGCCCGCCCGGGCCTCGGCCTGCGCGAGCGTGTCGGTGGTGAGCACGCCGAACGTGCACGGCACACCGGTCTCGAGTGACACGCGGAGCAGTCCGCTGGCCGCGGAGTCGCACACGTAGTCGAAGTGCGGGGTCTCCCCGCGGATGACCGCACCCAGGCAGAGGATCGCCGCGTACCGGCCGGTACGGGCGAACGCCTGGGCCGCCAGGGGAAGCTCGAACGCGCCGGGCACCCATCGCTCGTCGATCCGATCGGCCGCCAGGCCGGATTCCGCGAGGCGCGCACGTGCGCCCTCCACGAGGTTCTCGGCGATCCGGCGGTGGAAGCCCGCGACGAGGATCGCGACGCGGATGTCCGGGTGTTCCAGCTTCGGCGCCGGCGGCGCAGGCTCACTTCGTGCCATCGTTCCGCCCCTCCTCGGAGTCGTCCCTGTCGACCTCCTCGAACCGCAGGTCCTGGTGGTGCAGACGGTGTCCCATCTTGTCGCGCTTCGTCTGAAGGTAGCGGACGTTGTCGGCGCCCGGCGCGACCTCGATCGGCACGCGCTCCGTGACCTTCAGGCCGTAGCCCTCGAGACCCGCGATCTTCTTGGGGTTGTTGGTGAGCTGCCGGATCGTCGAGAGACCGAGGTCGACCAGGATCTGCGCCCCGATCCCGTAGTCACGGAGGTCCGGCGGGAAACCGAGTTCGACGTTGGCCTCGACGGTGTCCCGCCCCTGGTCCTGGAGCTCGTACGCACGGAGCTTGTTGAGGAGCCCGATGCCCCGCCCCTCCTGCGCGATGTAGAGGATGACGCCGGTCCCCTCCTCCCCGACCATGCGCATCGCGGCATGGAGCTGCTCGCCGCAGTCGCAGCGGAGCGAGCCGAAGACGTCACCCGTCAGGCACTCGGAGTGGACGCGTACGAGAACGTTCTCCTTCCCGTCCACCTCGCCCATGACGAGCGCGAGGTGTTCCTTACCGTCGACGACACTCCGGTACCCGATGGCGGTGAACTCCCCCCACGGCGTCGGCAGCCGCGCCGGGGTGCCGCGCTCGATCAGGTTCTCGGTGCGCCTGCGGTACTCGATGATCTCGGCGACGGTGATCATGAGCAGTCCGTGCTGGTCGGCGTAGCGGGTCAGGTCGGAGACGCGCGCCATCGATCCGTCCTCGTTCATGATCTCGCAGATCACGCCGGCCGGGATGAGACCCGCCATGCGAGCGAGGTCGACGGCGGCCTCGGTGTGTCCGGCGCGCTTCAGGACGCCACCGTTCTGTGCGCGGAGCGGGAACACGTGACCCGGCTTCACCAGGTCGTCCGGCGTGCTCTCCGGGTCGATGGCGACCATGACGGTGCGCGAGCGGTCCGCGGCGGAGATGCCCGTCGTGACGCCCTCGCGCGCCTCGATGGAATCCGTGAAGGCCGTTCCGTACGGCGTCTCGTTGCGGCGCACGGCGAGCGTCAGCCCGAGGTACTCGCAACGTTCCTCGGTGAGCGAGAGGCAGATCAGCCCTCTGGCGTTGGTGGCCATGAAGTTGATGGCCTCGGGGGTCGCGAACTGCGCGGCCATGACGAGATCACCCTCGTTCTCACGATCCTCCGAGTCGCACACGATGACCATCCGGCCGGCGCGGATCTCCTCGATGGCCCTGTCGATGGTTGTGAACGGTGATGTTGTCGTCATCCGTTGGCTTCCGATCGGTATGGAGTCACAAGCGCTTCAACGTACTTCGCGACCATGTCGGCTTCGAGGTTCACCCGGTCTCCGGCTGCAAGCCGCCCGAGCGTGGTCACCGCGAGGGTGTGCGGGATGAGCGCGATCTCGAACCCGTCGGCGATCGTGGCCGCCACGGTGAGACTAACGCCGTCGACCGTGATGCTGCCCTTCTCCACCACGTAGGGGCGCACCGCGGCCGGCGCCGCGATCGCGAGCCGGACACCCTCGCCCTCCGGCGTCACCGACACGACGGTTCCGACACCGTCGACGTGTCCCTGCACGATGTGGCCGCCCAGGCGATCGCCGACCGCCATCGCCCGTTCGAGGTTGACGGTGTCTCCCGGTACGCGGGAGCCGAGGGTCGTCCGCCGGAGCGTCTCGGTGACGACGTCGACGGCGAATCCGCTCTCGTCGAAGGACACCACCGTGAGGCACGCGCCCGAGACCGCGATGGAGTCACCGACGGCGACGTCGACCGTGACCGTCGTCGCGTCCACCGCCATCCGCACACCGTCCGCGTCCCCGTCGAGCGAGCGGATGACGCCCATCTCTTCCACGAGTCCCGTGAACATCAGCGGGGCAGGTCCCGGAGGCGACCGGCGATCAGCGTGTCGCCGTTGAGGTCGAAGGACACCGCGTCCATGATGCGCGGGACCTCCGCCAGCGAGCCGAGACCGGGACCGGCGAGGGCGCTGGGCGCACTGTCGCCGCCGATCATGATCGGCGCCACGAACCAGTCGACCCAGTCGACGGCGCCGGCGGCGAGGAAGGAGGCGGCGAGGGTCGGTCCGCCCTCCAGGTACAGGGACTGGATCTCGGCGTCGCCGAGCTGTGTGAGGGCGTCCTCGATGCTCTCGGCGACGAGGATCCCGACGGCCCGCTCGACGAGGGCGCGGCAGCGCGCGACGTCCGCGTCCGGTCCGACGACGCACAGCACCGGGAGTTCCTCCGCGCCCTCCACGAGCTGGGAGGTGAGCGGCAGTCGTGCGTCGTGGTCGAAGACGATGCGCAGCGGCGGACGGAACGACATCTCGACGTCCCGCGCGGTGAGCGACGGATCGTCGGCGATGGCGGTGCCGATTCCCACGGCGACCGCGTCGGCCGCCGCCCGAGACTGGTGCACGAAACGACGCGCCTCCGGCCCCGTGATCCACCGGGTCTCACCGGTCTCGGTCGCGACCTTGCCGTCGAGGCTCGTTGCAAGCTTCAGCGTGACGTGCGGCCGACCCGTGAGCGCGTGGGTGAAGAACGCGTGGTTGAGCGCCCGGCACGTCTCCTGCTCGTCCTCACCCGCGATCACGACATCGATCCCCGCCTCGCGCAGGACGGAGATCCCGCCCGCCCGATCGCGTTCCAGGGGATCGACCGACCCGACGACCACACGCGCGACGTCGGCCGCGATCAGCGCGTCCGCGCACGGTGGCGTGCGCCCGTGGTGGGAGCACGGCTCAAGCGTGCAGACGACCGTGGATCCGCGGGCATCGGCTCCGGCGACGGCGAGGGCCATCGCCTCGGCGTGCGGCGTGCCCGGCCCCTGATGGAAACCCTCCCCGACGACCTCGTCGCCCTGGAGCACGACCGCACCCACCAGCGGGTTGGGGCTGACGAGTCCCTGGCCGTTGAGGGCGAGCTCGTGTGCCCTCTCCAGAGCGAGGAGCTCGACCTCCGAGACCGCTGCCCCGCTCACGAGGCCCCCGCCTCCCGGGCGAGCTGCGTGTACATCGCGACCGGGTCGGGTGCGCCGAAGATCGTCGATGCGGACACGAAGAGGCTGGCCCCCGCGTCACGGACGCCGGGAAGCGTCGCGGGACCGATTCCCCCGTCGACCTGGATCCGGACCTCGGGCGGAAGGATCTGGTGCAGGCGCGAGACGCGTGCGGGGGTCGTCGCGAGGAACGGCTGGCCCGCGAATCCCGGGTTGATGCACATCACGTTGACGTAGTCGAGCATCTCGACCACCGGTTCGACGACCGCGAGCGGCGTCGCCGGGTTGATCGCGAGACCGGCGAGACAGCCGTGCTCGCGGATCTGCCCGAGAAGGCGGTGGACGTGCGGGTCCGCCTCGGCGTGCACGCTGATGGCGCCCGCGTGCGGTGCGAACACGTCGATCATGTGGCCGGGACGTTCCACCATGAGGTGCACGTCGAGGAACCCTCCGCCGTCCCGGACCACCGGCGCGACGGCGGCGGCGATGCCGGTCCCGAGCGCCAGGTTCGGCACGAAGCGCGCGTCCATGACGTCCACGTGGAACACACGTGCCCCGGCGTCGAGGAGCGTGTCGACCTGGTCTCCCAGGTGGAGGAAGTCGGCCGACATGAGAGACGGCAGCACGGCACGGGATGGAAAGGCGGTCACGATGGATGAGCCTATCGCCCGGCCGCTACCGAGCGCCGCCGCGCGGTGCCGGCGGGGCGAGCCGCGCGACGAAGAAGCCGTCGGTGCCGTCCCGGCCCGGCAGCGTCTGCAGCGTGCCGGGAAGCCGGTGCGACGGCAAGCCGATGGGACCGTCGGAGATGTCGATCACCTCGGCACCGCTCGCCACGACGACCTCCTCGTTCTCCGCGGGGAGCAGCGTGCACGTGGAGTACACGACCCGGCCTCCCTCACGGACGAGTGAGAGGGCGCGCTTGAGCAGGCCCGTCTGGATCGCCGCGAGCTCGGGGACGTCGCCCTCCGCGCGCCTCCACCGCGCGTCGGGACGGGCCGCGAGGACACCGAGGCCCGTGCAGGGTGGATCGACGAGCACCGCGTCGAATCCTGCGTCGAGGCCGACCTCACGACCGTCCCCGACGATGATCTCGACCTCGACACCGAGTCGGTCCGCCAGACGGCGGAGGGCCTCGGCGCGGGCGGGATTCCGTTCGACGGCTGCGAGCGTCCCCCGGTTGGCCAGCCGGGCGCCGATGGCCGTCGTCTTCGCGCCCGGTGCGGCGCACAGGTCGAGGATCCGTTCGCCGGGCCGGGGGTCGAGCGCGATCACGGGGAGGAGCGAGGCGCGGCTCTGCCCCATCCCCCGTCCCTCGGTCCAGATCGGGGAGTCCTCGAGCGCGAAGGCGCCCTGGACGACGTAGACGTCGTCGATGAGGGGGTCGCGTTGCCAGCGTCCCTCCGGAAGCAGTGCCTCGAACTCCTCGCGCGTCCCGCGGAGCGGATTCCAGCGGATGGCCTGCTCCGCCGGCTCGTTGGAGGCGGTCAGGACACGCCGCGCGCCGTCGGGTCCCAGACTCGCGAAGAGCGCCTCGGCGATCCAGTCGGGAACGCTGTGGACGATCGCCGCGCCCGCGGCGTCGGCGTCGGAGAGCCTCAGGAGCCGGTCCCGTCCGTCGCGGGCGACCTTCCGGAGGACGGCGTTGACCACTCCGGCGCGGGCGTCGCGACGACGGCCCTCGCCGGGGATCTCCCGCACGAGGCGGACCGCCTGGTCGACGACGACCGGCCCTGCGACCCCGTCCGAGAAGCACAGCTCATAGGCCCCGATGCGCAGCACGTCGCGGACGGCCGGCTCGATCCGGGTCGGATTCGTGAGATGCGCGTCGATGACCGTGTCCAGCGTGCGCTCACGCTGCACGACTCCGTACGCCAGCCGGTTGGCCTGCCGCCGTGTGACGCCGTCGAGAGCCTCGCGTCGTGCCTCGCCCGCGAACGCGCGGTCGGCGTACGCCCCGTCACGGACACGCTCTAGGACCCGCCGCGCGACGCGGCGTTCGACGGTGGCGCGCTCGATGACTATCCGACCGTCAGGTCGCCGCGCCATCCGCGCAGGAAGTCGGCGGCGGCCATCCGGGCCTTCCCGGGCGGCTGGAGCTCCTCGACCAGGATCGCCCCGTCGCCGACCGCCACGATCAGCCCGGCCGGGCCGGCCTCGGCGACGCCGGGGTCCGCGGGCACCGTGTCGCTGACGCTCGCGCGCCAGAGCTTGAACGGCTCGCCGCCGATGACCGCCCGGACCCCGATGTGCGGTGAGAGTGCGCGGATCCGGTCGACGGCGGCCGCCGGCGTCACGGTTCGATCGAGAAGCCGATCCTCGTCGCCGATCTTGGCGGCGTAGCTCTCGCCGGTGTCCGGCTGGGGGGTCGACGCGAGAGGTGCCGACTCCATCCCCGTGAGGACGCGGCTCAGGCTGTCGCCGCCGACGACGGCGAGGGCGTTCAGCATGGAGCCCGCGTCGTCGGTGGGAGCGATGGCGACGGTCTCGGTGGCGATGATCGGCCCCGTATCGAGACCGGCGTCCATCTGCATGATGGTGACCCCCGTCTCGGTGAGTCCGTCCATGATGGCCCGCTCCACCGGAGCGGCTCCGCGGTATGCGGGGAGCAGCGAGAAGTGGACGTTGAGGCAGGTCCAGCCGGACAGCACGTCCGCCTTCAGGAGCTGACCGAATCCCACGACGCACAGCGCGCCGACCTCACGCGCGCGCAGGTCGGCGAGGACGGCCGGATCGTTGATGGACGCCGGTCGCCACAGCTCGAGGCCGTGGGCGAGGGCCGCCTGCCCCACGGCCGTGGGAACGGTGCGCCCGCCCCGCCCGCGGGGACGGTCGGGCTGGGTGATCACACAGGCGATCTCATGGCCGCCGGCCAGGAGCCGCTCCATGACGGTCACCGCGGCCGGGGGACTCCCGGCGAACGCGATCCTCATTGTCCCCGGAGGCTCTCGCGGAGCTGGCGAAGCGCCTCTTTGCGCTGGTCCTTGGGTGTGCGGTCGAGGATGAGGATGCCGTCGAGGTGATCGATCTCGTGCTGGAGGACTCGGGCCTCGTAGTCCTCCGCGTCGAACTCGAGTGCGTTGCCCTCGACGTCCTGCGCGGTGACGCGGATGCGCACGGCGCGGGACACGTCCATGAGGACCTCTCCGATGGAGAGGCATCCCTCCTGCCCCATCTCCTCCTCGTCGGAGCGCTCGACGATCGTCGGGTTGACGAGCGCGCGCGGTGGCTCGTCGTCCCGGGGGTCCACGACGATGAGCCGGCGGAGCCGCCCCACCTGCGGTGCCGCGAGTCCGACGCCGCGGGCCTCGTGCATCAGCCCGATCATCTGCTCGGCCTCACGCCGCAGGGCGTCGTCGAACACCTCGATCGGCGCCGCGGGGGTCCGCAACACGGGGTCCCCGAACTGGCGGATGTGGCGGAGCGCCGCCTGGCGCACCGCCTCCCGCTCCGGATCGTCGAACTCTCGGGCCATCCGCTACCTCGGTCGGGGAAGGACCCCGGTCGCGGCGGTGAGGGCCTCGGAGCGATTGCTCGTCCATGCCGCGTCGTCACCCACGACGAGGCGCGACCAGCCTCCGTCCGTCGTGAATCCGCCTCCGAGCCCGTCGGACGCGACGCCGACGGTGATGACGCCCTTGTCGACGGTCACCTCGACACCCCGGTCGCCGGTGCGCGGGAACACGATGGTGGTCTCCTCGACGCCCGTGGCCGGGTTGGTCATGAGCGGGGCGATGGAGAGGTCGTTGAAGTCGAAGTAGATCGCGGAGAGCGTCTCGCGAAGGTCCGCGCCGACCGTCGGCATGAGCTCCTCGAGCCGGTAGAGCTCAGCGACGCGCGGAGTGAAGAAGTACTCGGCCTCTCGGAGGAGTGCCTGGTCGACGCCGGTCGAGCCACCGCGCTCCGGGCGCTCCTGGACCCAGTCGCGGACGCGGAGCCAGCTCTTGTGGCGGACGTCGTGCCCGTTGCCCTCGGCTCCGCCGATGGAGGCGTTGGGCTTGCGGTCGGGAGCGATGAGCAGGCCGATGACGCGCTCCGCCTGGCCGGCGAGACCGCCGAGCGCGGACTCGAGGCGCGCCTGGGAGTCCACGTCGTAGCCGAGCGTCGTCTGGATGGCGACGATCCAGCGCTTGCCGCGGTCGCGGATGACGATGTCCACGACGGAGCCGTCGACGCTGACGGCCTCTCGTGTCTGCGCCTCCTCGACACCGGGCAGGTCCTCACCGACGAGCTCGCTGACGAGTGCGGGACGCGTCTCCGGCCCGGTGAGCGCGATCAGGCAGGCGAGGACGTGCGACCAACGCTCACGTTGATCGGACGGGCTCTCGAACAGGCGGGGTACCGGCATGTGGCCTCTCCAGAATCTCGGTCGGTGGGTGACCAATGCATTCTAATGACGCGCTCCGATCCGCGTCGGCGTCGCGCGTCCCCGTCTCGCCCTGTGGACACTAGGTGTCCTGGGGATCCACGTCGACGACGATGCGGACACCTGTCCCGCCGTGCCCGTCCAGCAGCGCGTCCGCCACGGCCCGCACCGGCTGCGCGATCTCCTGTGCCCGCTCCGCACGGACGAGGACCGCTCGTCGCGTCCGCTGCCGGACCCGGTGGAGCACGGCCGGCCCCAGCACCCGCGCGAACGGGAGCGCGGACTCGAGGTCGCCCACGAGCCGTGCGGCGACCCGGGTGACCTCCGCGGGGTCCAATCCCTCGACGAGGACCCGGACGAGGTGACCGAACGGCGGGAACCCGTGCTCGCGGCGTCGGGCGACCTCCCCGTCCATGAACGCGGTGACGTCGTGGCGCGCGCCGAGCTGCACCGCACGTCCGCCGGGTTCCCACGCCTGGACGAAGACCGCGGCGGGCTCGCCCCGACGGCCCGCACGCCCTGCGAGCTGGACGATCAGCTGGAACGCGCGCTCCTCGGCGCGGAAGTCCGGCCGCTGGAGTGGCCCGTCGGCATCCAGCACGCCCGCGACCGTGACGCCGGGGAGGTCGTGTCCCTTCGCCACCATCTGCGTCCCGAAGAGGACGGCCGGTCCGGGGCGGGCGAATCGGGCGAGCCGGGCCTCAAGCTCTCCGCGACGTGCGGTGACATCGGCGTCGAGACGGATGATCGGCGCGCCCGGTACCACTTTCGTGAGCGCGTCCTCAAGGCCCTGGGTGCCGGTGCCCTGGCGGATGACGTCGCTCGACCGGCATCGCGGGCAGAGCGACGGGACCTCGCGGGTCAGGCCGCAGTGATGGCAGACGGCGCGCGGCGGACGGTCGTGGACGGTCATGGGGACGTCGCAGTCCGGGCACCGGCCGATCCAGCCGCAGCCCCGGCAGAGGATCTGCCGCGCCAGCCCGCGCCGGTTGAGCAGCAGGATGGCCTTCTCCCGACGTCCGAGAGCGTCCTGGATGGCGCGCGCCAGCGGCCGGGACACGGGTCCCGGGGCCTCCAGCCGCATGTCGACGACCTCGACCCGGGGGAGTTCGGCCCCGTCGACCCTGTGGGTGAGCGTCGTCCGCGGCAGCGCGTTCCAGCTCTCCGCCCGGGGGGTCGCGCTTCCGTAAACCACGAGCGCCCCCTCGAGCAGGGCGCGCCGGTAGGCGACCTGGCGCGCGTCGTAGCGGGGTGAGGAGTCCTGCTTGTATGAGCCGTCGTGCTCCTCGTCCACGACGATGAGACCGACGTCCGGCACGGGCGCGAGGACGGCGCTGCGGGCGCCGAGGACGACGTCCACCGCTCCCGACCGCATCCGCGCGTCGGCGCGCGACCGTTCCGCCGCGGTCAGGCCGGAGTGCCACATCTCCACCCCGGCGCCCAGCCGCGATCGCAGCCGGTCCGCGGTCTGGGGGGTGAGGGCGATCTCGGGGACCATGACGATGCTCGCCCGCCCGCGCTCACGCGCCGCCTGGATGAGGCGGATGTACACCTCGGTCTTCCCGGAGCCCGTGATGCCGTGCAGGAGCCGGGCGTGATCCCCGTCGTCCATCGCACCGATGAGATCCGTCACCGCCCGGTCCTGCTCGGCGGAGAGTGCGGGGGCCTCCGCGATGCGCGGGTCGGGTGCCAGTCCGGGGTCCCAGACGCCCTCCTCGAGGCGGAGCTCACCGCTGTCGGCCATGGACCGCAGCGTCGGCATGGTCGTCTTCGCCCGTCGGCAGAGATCCGCGGCGGGCATCGCGCCTCCCCCGTCGCGCAGGACCTGGGCGACGACACCACGACGACCGGCGACCTCTGCCGCCGGATCGCGCGCGATCAGCTGACGGCGCCCCGCCGGTATCGGTGCCAGACGCCACCCGCCGTCCGGGGTACGGCGAAGAGCCTCCTCCGCGCGAGGCGGCAGGAAGAGTCGCAGGCACGGCGCGAGTGGCGCGGCGTAGTAACGGGCGATCCACTCGCCGAGCGCGAGCAGATGCGCCGAGACGGGCGGCGCGTCCTCGACCACCGCCGTGAGCGGAGCCAGCGCACCGTCGAAGCTCGGTGCGCCCACCGACATGACGACGCCGAGCACCTGCCGTCCCCGGAGCGGACACAGCACCAGGGATCCGGCACCCACGGTCCCGGTGAGCGCACCGGGGATCGCGTAGTCGAGCGGACGGTCGAGCGCCCGCGTGTCGAGGAGAAGCACGACCTGGGCGGCCTGCCCGGGTCGCGTCATCTCAGCCAGCGGGAGTCGTTACTGCTGCCGCGAGTCGCCGCCACGGCGCAGGATGAAGGCGGCGCCCATGATGAAGCCGACGACGACGGCGAAGATGAGGGTCTTGCGCATTCGATAGGTCCTTTTCTGTCAGCCGGCGAACGCGTCGCCGATGTCGGTGTTCTCCCACGTGAAGCCGTCGTCGGAGGTCCGGCCGAAGTGGCCGTAGGCGGCGGTCGGCGAGTAGATCGGGCGGCGGAGGTCGAGATTGTCGCAGATCGCCGCGGGACGGAGGTCGAAGTTCTCGAGGACCCACTTCTCGATCTGGCCGATGTCACGGGTCTCCGTGCCGAAGGTGTCGATCATGACCGACACCGGGTGCGCGACGCCGATGGCATAGGCCACCTGGACCTCGCAGCGCTTGGCGAGTCCGGCCGCGACGACGTTCTTGGCGACCCACCGGGCCGCGTAGCACGCGGAACGGTCGACCTTGCTCGGGTCCTTCCCGCTGAAGGCGCCGCCACCGTGGCGGGCCATTCCGCCGTACGTGTCGACGATGATCTTGCGTCCGGTGAGTCCGGCGTCGCCCATGGGGCCGCCGATCACGAAGAGCCCGGTCGGGTTGACGTACACGGTGATGTCGTCGGACCAGCGGTCGAACTCCTCCAGCACCGGGCGGATCACGTTCGTGGTGATGTCCTCGCGCAGCTGGTCGGCGCCGATCTCCGGGGCGTGCTGGGAGGACACGACGACGGCGGTGACCTCCTTGGGCACCGCGCCGTCGTAGCGCACGGTGACCTGGGTCTTGCCGTCGGGACGGAGGTAGTTCAGGCCGTCACGGCGCACCGCCGCGAGACGCTCGGCCATGCGGTGGGCGAGCGTGATGGGGAGCGGCATGAGCGACGGGGTCTCATCCGTCGCGTAGCCGAACATGAGGCCCTGGTCACCGGCGCCCTGGAGGTCGTAGGTGTCCTCCGCGCCGGTCGCGCGCGCCTCATAGGCGTTGTTGACGCCCTGCGCGATGTCGGGGCTCTGCTTGTCGAGGGCGACGAGGACGCCGCAGGTCTCCGCATCGAAGCCGTACTTGGCCCGGTTGTACCCGATCCGGTCGATCGTGCTTCGGACGATGGCGGGGATGTCGACGGACGCCGTGGTGGAGATCTCTCCGGCCACGACCACCTGTCCGGTGGTCACGAGCGTCTCACAGGCGACCCGGCCCGCCGGGTCCTGCTCCAGGACCGCGTCGAGCACGGCGTCGGAGATCTGGTCGGCGATCTTGTCCGGATGACCCTCGGTCACCGACTCCGATGTGAAGAGGTGTTCCCCCATGAAGCAGTCCGTCCTGTCGTGTCCTGAGAGCAGCGGTGAGCATACCAACGGTCGGGTCCGGCACGGCCCGTGCGACGAGGACGCCGTACCGCTACCGGACGGTGACGAACACCTCGAAGGTGGGTCGTTCACCGGCGGTCGCCCATCCGGCCACGTTCTTGATGGGACGGAGGTTCTCGCGCGTCGGGGTGTCCAGCTGTCCCGGTGCCGCGGCCTCCACCAGCCGGAGTGCGTCCTCGACGTCCAGCCACAGGAGCGACTGGATGTCCGACGGCATCTGATCGGTCGCAGCGCGGAAGGCGTCGTCGTCGGAGAGCCGCGACGCCGGCGACTGCACCGCGCGGACGGCGGGGACGCTGCTTCCGACGATCGCGAGGTCGTCGTCGACCCCGTACACGATGCTGACGGACGAGTCGACCTTCCCCTGCCATCCGGTGACGCCGTTGTCGAGGGCGACCCTGGTGAACGCCGGGACCTGGGAGTTCTGACCGGCGAAGGTCCCGAGCATCGTCCGGACGTTGTCGAGTGACTTCGACGCCGCCTTCCCGTCCTGGACCGAGAACAGGCCGACGACGGCGGGCACGCCGCTGCCGGACACCGGCGGGAGGAGCGCGGCGCCGAACTCACCGGAGGTGAGGTTCTTCAGATCGTCCACCGGGAGCCCCAGCAGGTTCAGCGCGCCGCGCAGCTGCCCGATCTGGTCCTTGGTGGCCGGGTTTCCCTCCGCGAGGCGTTCGAGGGTGACGCGCCCGACCTCGTACAGGTTGTACGCGCCGATGTACGCGACCGTGTCGGCGGGCACACGGCCGGTGAAGCGTGGTGAGTACACCCCGAGTTCCGGCGCGTTCTTCACCTTCGATGCGACGGCCTTCATGCGCAGACCGTCGGACTCCGCGCTGAACGAGATCGCGATGCCGGCGTCCGCGCTGATCCCGTACGCCTCGAGCTGCCTGCGGACCTCGGGCCCCTGGGCCGCGCCCACGCCCGTGACGATCTCGGCGAAGTCGACGTACCCCTGGGCCAGTACCTCGTCCGGGAGTCCGGACAGGGCGTCGCTGACCTTTCGCGACCCCGCGAGGGACCGGTCGGATCCGCCCCTCTTGACATCGATCGACTCGACGACCGTGTCGAGCCGCGACGAGAAGACGAGCGCGTTGTCGAAGACCGCGACGTACACGTCGCCCAGCCGGCGGATCGCGACGCCGTCCTGCTCGCGGACCGTGGCTCTGTTGGACGGATCGCGCACGATGAGATCCTCGACGTCGGCGTCCTTGCCGTCCGCCAGGTCGAGTGCGATCAGGACGGGCGGGTCGGCCCCCTGCGTCACATCCGGCACCGCCACCGCCGCGCTGTCCCCGAGGAGCGGGCGGATGTCGCGGTTGAAGTCGACGTTGGACGAGGACAGGGAGTCCTTGGCGTCGTCGATGAGGTCGAGATACGCCGGGAACCGCGATGCGAGGTCCATCGCCTGCTTCCACTGTCCGCTCTCGAGGTCCGTCGAGATCTCGAAGTACACCTGGGCGCCCGCCGGAACGAACTCGGCCACTCGCCCCGCCCCGGATCCGGCAACGGTCGGCCCCTCGCCGCCACATCCGGCGATGAAGACGACGCACGCCGCCAGCACTGCGGTGAAAAACAACCAGTACCGACGGGTACCGGCATGCGCTCGGCTGACATTGGGCATCGCCCGACCCACCCCCCTTGCTCACGTGAATGGAGCGACCGTATGCCCGACGGTAGCAACGCCCGTGTGGCGTACCTCACCGCGGGAGTAAAGGAACGATCAAGACTCTCTGTGAGATTCCATACAAGGGGTGTCCGACCTGCATCCGGAGACCCCGGGCGGTCAGGACGAGCCCTGTGACTTGCGTCCGCGGACCTCGATGATCATGGGGATGCCGTCCAGGTCGAAGGCGCGTCGCAGGCGGTTCTCGATCCAGAATCCGTAGTCACGGGTCATGAGACCGCGATCGTTCACGTCCAGGCGGAAGGTCGGGGGCATCACGCCCGTCTGGACGATGTAGCGGAGGGAGAGCCGCCGCATGCCGTCGCGGGGCCCCGGGCGCTCCTCGGCGAGGCGCCGGAGCTCGGTGTTGAGACGGTGGGTGGAGATGTGCTCCGACATGCGGTCGTACAGGCGGAGCGCGTGCGGAAGCAGTCGTTGCACTCCCTCGCCGGTGGCCGCCGAACTGATCTCCACGGGAGGCCGCTGACGGACCTTGGCGCGGATGAGACCGTGGACATGGTCCAGATCCGGCTGGGCCACGTCCCACTTGTTCATCACGAAGAGGGTGGCGCAATGGGCGTGGGCGGCCTGGTCGGCGGCGGCGAGGTCGGCATCGGTGATGCCGGTGGAGGCGTCGCACACGATCAGGGCCACGTCGCTGCGCTCGGCCGCCTGGATGGCGCGCAGATGGGAGTACCGCTCCACGTTCTCCCGTGCCTTGCCCCGCTTGCGGAGCCCGGCCGTGTCGGTCAGGACGACCCGTCTCCCCTTCACGTCGACCACCGTGTCGACCGGGTCGCGGGTGGTGCCCGGCACGTCGTGGACGACCGCGCGCTCCTCCCCGAGGATGGCGTTCAGCAGGCTGCTCTTGCCCACGTTGGGCCGGCCGAGGATCGCGATGGCCGGCGGCGCCTTGGCGTCGAGGTCGATGTCCGGGGCATCCGGCAGGCGCTCCACGATCGCGTCGAGGAGATCCCCGATGTTGCGTCCGTGCTGCGCCGACACCGGCATCACCGTGTCGAAGCCGAGCCCCCAGAGCGCCTGGGCCGCGAGCTCATGGCGCTCGGCGTCGCTCTTGTTCGCCACCACGATCACGGGACGATGGGCGCGCCGGAGCTTCTCGGCCACGTCGAGGTCACCCGCCGCGGCGCCCGCCTGCGCGTCGACGACGAAGAGGATCACATCCGCCTCGTCGATGGCCTGGATCGCCTGCGCGGCGACCTGGCGGTTGACGGGACTGGGGTCCGACTCGTCGATGCCGCCGGTGTCCACCAGCTGGAACACCTTCCCGCCCCAGTCCGCGACGCCGTTGCGGCGGTCGCGCGTGACCCCCGCCTGCTGGTCCACGACGGCGTCGCGGGTGGCGCTCAGCCGGTTGAACAGCGTGGACTTGCCAACGTTCGGGTAGCCCACGATGGCGACGACGGGCAGTCCGTCGCCCATGGAGGCGATGGCCGACGTGCGGCGGGCGCGCGACGCCGCGCGACGATCCGCCGCGGTGGGACGGGGGGGTCGAGAACTCATATCCCGCAGAGTTTAGACGCCGTCAATCCGGGTCGAGCGACGGCTCGCCCTCCGGGACCGTCTGCGGAGGCCCGCCCACGGCAGGAATGAGGTCGGCGATGGCCTGCGCGATGCGGTAGGTCGCCTCGCGGACGCGCGCGCTCTTGGGCCCAGAGGTGAGATCGCTGAGATCGACGGGCGGGCCGAAGACGACACGGACCTTGCCGAAGCGCGACTGGGTGCCCCAGATGGCCGCGGGGATCACGGTCACCCCGGGTTCGAGCGCGAGCATGCCGGCACCGCTGAAGAACGGGCGCAGCCGCCCCGAGCGACTGCGGGTGCCTTCCGGGAACATGATGAGGCCCTCACCGCGGGCGAGGATGTCCCGCGAGTACCGGATGGCGTCGCGGTCACCCGTCCCCCGTTCCACGGGGAAGGACCCCACGCCGTACATGATGCGCGCGCCGATCGGGTGCCGGAAGAGCTCGGCCTTGGCCATGAAGTGCATGAACCGGGGCTGGGCGGCCATGCCGACGAGGGGCGGGTCCTTGGTCGAGAGGTGGTTGCAGATGATGAGGGTCGGCCCGTGCGCCGGGAGGTTCTCCCGGCCCATGCGCCGCATCCGGAAGAGGCCGTACGTGATGGGCCACAGGAGCCGGCGACCGACCTCCCAGTAGGGCCTCACCTGTCACCCCGCATATCGCGCACCTGCCCGCCGATGACATCGACGACCTCCTCGATCGTCAGGCCGGTGGTGTCGACCACGGACGCCCCGTCGGCCACCACGAGAGGCGATGCCGCACGTCCCTCGTCGCGAGCATCGCGCGCCATGATGTCGGCGTGTACCTGATCGAAGGTGGGCGCCCCCGGCTCATCCGCGAGTTCGGCGTGGCGGCGGCGGGCCCGTTCCCCGGCGTCGGCGGTGAGGTACACCTTCAGATCCGCGTGAGGCGCGACCACGCTTCCGATGTCGCGTCCATCCGCGACCCAGTCGCCGGAGTCGAGGACCTCCCGCTGCCACCGGATGACGACCTCGCGCAGCTCCGGGTGCGCCGCGACCTCGGAGACGACCGCGCTGACCTCGGGGCGGCGGACCTGGACCGTGATCTCCTCCTCGTCGAGGAACACCTGGTCGGCACCGTCGGCCACGCCCAGGCGCACGGTCCGCTCACGCGCGATCCGCGCCACCGCGGCGCCGTCGCCGAGGTCGGCGCCCTCGCGCATCGCGGCGAGGGCCACCGCGCGGTACATCGATCCGGTGTTGAGGTAGCCGAACCCCAGATCGGCGGCCACGAGACGGGCCACGGTGCTCTTCCCCGCCCCGGCGGGGCCGTCGATGGCCACGATCACGCCGTCGCTCCCAATTCGTCGAGATGGCGGACGAACCCAGGGTACGAGACGGCGGCGACCTCGAAGCCGTCCACGACGACGCCGTCGTCGCTGGCGAGGCCCGCGACCGCTCCGAGCATGGCGATCCGGTGGTCACCCGCCGCGTCGATCCTCCCCCCGGGCAGCGAACCCGTGCCCCGCACGACGAACCCGTCAGGTCGCTCCTCGATGTCGGCGCCCAGAGCGCTCATCGCCGAGCACGTGGTGGCGATTCGGTCGCTCTCCTTCACCCGCAGCTCCTCGGCGCCGCGCACGACGGTCTCGCCCTCCGCGAACGCCCCGAGAAGCGCGACCAGCGTCACCTCGTCGATCATCGCGGGGATCTCGTCGGCCGTGACCTCGGTGCCCACCAGGGTCTCCGCGCGCCGGACGACGAGGTCGCCGAAGGGCTCACCGCCGGCCGGATCTCCCTCGAGGACGTCGATCGCGACGCCCATGCGCCGGAGGACGGGCAGGAGGCCGCTGCGCGCCGGGTTGAGGTTGATGCCGGTCAGCCGGATGGCGGGCGCCGCGCAGAGCGCGCCCGAGACGAGGTGGAAAGCCGCCGACGAGAAGTCGCCCGGCACCCGCAGATCGGGCAGCCGCAGACCGGCGATGGGACCGTCGAGGGAGACGCTCGCCCCGTCGACCCGGATGTCGACACCGGACGCGGCGAGCATCCGCTCGGTGTGATCGCGTGAGCGGACCGGCTCGTGCACGGTGGTCGTCCCCACCGCCGACAGCCCGGCGAGGAGGATGGCGCTCTTCACCTGCGCGCTCGCGACGTCGAGATCGTGGCGCACACCGCGCAGCCCGTCGCGGACGGGCGTGATGGTCACGGGAGGCGTACCCCCGGCGACCGTGGCGATGGACGCGCCCATGGCGCCGAGCGGTCGTGCGATGCGGTTCATGGGACGCCGGCGCAGCGACGCGTCGCCGTCGAGCGTCACGGCCGTCGGCGTCACTCCGGCCAGGAGCCCGCCGAAGAGCCGCATCAGCGTCCCGGCGTTCATGCAGTCGATCCGTGCGGGCGGCCGGAGCCCGTGGAGCCCGACGCCCTCGATCACCACGGTTCCGCCCAGGTGCCCCTCCACCTCGACGCCGCACGCCTCGACCGCGGACAGCGTTGCCCCGGTGTCCTCGGAGTCCAGCGTGTTCTCGATGACGACGCGCCCGTCCGACACCGCCGCCAGCATGAGCGCGCGGTGGGTGATGGACTTGTCCGGCGGCACGTCGAGGGCGCCGGCCAGCGACGGGGCGGGAGAGAAACGAACGGAGCTCACGGACGCACACGCTACAGTGGCCGCCCGAGGCTCACCCCGCGCCCGAGGGGTCCGTGAGCGACGGGTGCGCCACGGGTATCCTCGGGAGGTGCCACCGTCACCCCCACGCCCGGAACTCGTCGTCTACACGGCGCATGGATGCTGCCTCTGCGACGACGCGCGGGCGGTTCTGGACCGGCTCGCACCGGATCTCGGCATCGACGTCACGTGGGTGCACATCGACGGGGACGCGGACCTCGAGGCCGCCTGGCGCGAGCAGATCCCCGCCGGGGTCCTGGACGGGCGGAAGGTCTTCAAGTACACGGTCGACGAGCGGCTCCTGCGCCGCCGCGTCGCATCGAGCCGGAGTGAGCGACGCGAGGAGTCCCCCGCCCCATGAGCGACGAAACGAAATCCGCCCCTGTCGAACCGCAGCGCGAGGTCAACTGGACGCGCCGCCTGGTGATCGGCGCCGTCGCGCTCGTCGCCACGTTCGTGCTCACCCTGATCCTCTCGGCGTTCCTCCCCCGCTGGTGGGCGGTGCGCATCGGCGGCCAGGTCGACCAGAGCGCATTCAACGGGGTCGCGCTGGGACTCTTCTACGGGATCGTGTTCACCTTCATCCCCCTTCTCGTCCTCTGGATCGGCTTCCGCCGCAGGCGCACGTGGAAGGTGTGGCTGATCTACGTACTGGTCGCCCTCCTGCTCGCGGCGCCGAACCTCCTCACCCTCTCCATCGTGGTGGGCCGAGGCAACGCGGCACACGCCGGGGAACGGATCCTCGACACCCAGGCCGGGTACTTCCGGGCGAGTACGGCCGTCGGAGCCGTCATCGCCGCCCTCCTCATGGCGTTCACCGCCTGGGTCATGACACGCCGCACGAGCGTGAAGAGGAAGGAGCAGCGGCTCAAAGAGGACCGCGCCGCCTTCGACCGCGAGCGCACCGCCGCTTCGCCGGACGACGCCGGTGAGTGAGACGTCCACGGCATGGGCGCTTGAGCGCCCCGGCGACCATCGCCTGCTCGGTGACGACACCGGGGGCGACGGGACCCCCATCCTCCTCCTGCACGGCCTGTCGGCCACGCGGCGCTACGTCCTGCACGGATCCCGCATGCTGGAGCGCTCCGGATACCGGCTGGTCTCCTACGACGCACGGGGGCACGGAGAGTCGGACCCCGCGCTCACCTCGACGGCGTACGACTACGCGTCACTCGTCGACGATGCCCTCGCCGTCCTCGAGGACCGGGGGATCGACCGCGCTGTGCTCGCCGGTCATTCCATGGGATCGCACACGGCCGTCGCGCTCGCCCTCCGCCATCCCGAGCGGGTGGCCGCCCTGATCCTGGGGGCACCGGCCCATCTCGGCCGGCCGACGGACGAACCGGAACGCTGGGACCGGCTGGCCGCCGGCCTGCGCCACGGAGGGGTCGAGGGCTTCTACGCGGCCATCGCGGACAAGGGGCCCGAGGAGTGGCAGGAACGCCTCCGCCGGGTCGTGATCCAGCGGATGGAGCGCCATCTGCACCCGGATGCGGTCGCCGACGCACTCACCTGGACACCGCGGTCGGCGGCGTTCGACGGGCTCGAGGCGCTCGACGCCGTCGTCGCCCCCACCCTGATCGTCGCGACACGCGACGAGTTCGATGCCGACCACCCGTACGCGGTGTCGATGGAGTACGCCGAGCACATCCCGGACTCGGAGACCGTCACCGAGGACGCGGGGAGTCCCCCGCTGACGTGGCGCGGGGGCGCCCTCTCGGCCGAGATCGCACGGTTCCTGGCCGCCCGTCTGTGACGTTCCCGGGCGTCGGCTCCACCGACGTCCTGAGGCCTGCGCTACCGTGTCGGTACCACGGAAAGGAGGTGGTCCGATTGCACGAACCATGTGGAGGTGGCAGCTGCTAGATGAGTACTTCCACCCGATCGTGATGTGGAGTGCGTCAACAGTGGATGTGAAGCATCCGCCGGGGAGGTGCACCACGCCGCGAAAACGTGGAATCACTCATCGAGGGGTGCGCCCGTGAATGCGCAGCCGCAGCACCGCGGGCCTAACGTGCCCCGATGCGAAACCCCAGCTGCACCCGAGCCCGGCACCACTTGGTGCCGGGCTTTCTTTTTGGGCGCGAACGGATCCCATGTCCATTTTGTAAAGAGTCGTTCCCCGGTGCAACGAATCGCCCACGCCGTGACATATAAGGAGTGGAACTCCCACCGAGAAGGCGAACCGTGAACCGAACATTCGTTGGCGAGGTTGCTTCTGTCGCGATGATCGCCTTCCTCACGCTCGCGGTACTGGGCGGGGGCGTCTGGACGGTCGCAGCCCTTCTCGCGATCACGGCCGTGCTCCTCGCACTGGTCGAGGTGGTCACGGAACACCGGAGCCCTCGCAGGATCCTCCTGGTGGTCCTCGCCGTGAGCGCGCTCGCCGCGGCGTTCGTGCACCTGGCCTTCCTCGTGCCCGCGATGACCGTGGCCGCACTTCTCGGTGCGCTGCCCGCACCCTCTCGGACGGCCGCCCTGCCACACCGGGGTTCACCCGGAAGCTTGTCGACCGAACATGTGTTCGCTACACTTGGTGTGTCACCCAGTCCAAGCACCACACGTGTTGAAGGGAGTGTTTCCGATGACGACCCGATACTCCCCGCAAATCGAGACCGGATTCTCACTTCGCCTCTTGAATCGCGTCTGTGACGGCGCGGGTTCGCTGCGTGACGCCCTTCTGAACGAGGGCCTTCGCCCGGAGTTGATCGCGTTCGCAGGCGGTGTCTCCCTTCGGACGCTGCGGAACGCCACGGACAACGGACGCACCCGTCGCGGGATGCTCGTCCGCCTCGCGGCGCTCGCGGTGATCATCGAGGATCTCCACAGCGAGGACGTGCCGCTGCAGGCCCTCCGGGGACCGCGGACCGTGCACGACCAGATGGTGCTCGACGGTATTCGCGCACGCTCGCCCATCGCGCAGAAGCTCCTCGACGCGATCGAGGCGTGGACGCCGACGCCTCAGACATCGGACGACGAACAGCTGCGCTTCCCCATGGCCGCCTGAGTCGTATCGCCGGGGCGCGTGTGGCACCTCCCTCGCACACGCGCCCCGGATGACGGTGCCGACCGGGTCTCGAGATCCAGGACAGGCTCCTGCGGAAGCGCGCGGCCCGAGGGTCAGCGGTGCTTGAACAAGCCAGCACCGCTGACCCTCCATTTGTTCAGGCGGTGTCGCTTGTGAATCCCGCCGCGGCTTTGGTGAGGGCGGCGCGGGCGATCGCCTCGGCGTCGCCGGGGGTGTGGGCGTCGACGGTGGTGGTGACGCGAATCTCGCCGGATGTGGCGCTGATCGACGGTCCGAGGACCCTTGGATCGGTGACGATGCGTTCGTAGATCGCGATGAGGGTGTCGTCGGATGCGATCCCCTCATAAGGGATGTATGTGGTGATCATGTGCTCCACGTCGGTCTCCTTTCCATCCGTATTCGCCGGAGATCGTCAGGCATCGTCCGAGATGCCCCAGGGACGAACCCGGAGTTCGAGACCGGAGACGGCGGTCACCTCCACGGCTTCCCCGACGGCGCACGGCACCTCGGACACCGCGCTCCACCGCTCACCGTGGACGACGACGTGCCCTCGCGGCTCCAGCGGGGTCACCACCTTGCCCCGCGCGCCGTGCAGGATCTCCACCCCTGCCTGGATATGGCGCCGCTGACTCCACCGGACGAGGAGGACCGTCTCCACCAGTTCGTAGATCGCGCCGCCCGCGATGATGATCCATCGCAGGGGTCCGTCGAAGAAGACGAATGCCACCCCGGCCGCGACGATCAGCCCCATGCACGCCTCCGGGTGGACCGGAGACGCCGCACCGACGCCGCGCGCCGGCCGATCGGAGCCGGGCGGCGCATCGGACGGGCTGGGCCGGTGTCAGGGCATGAGCTTGAACTCAACCCGCCGGTTCTTCTTCTGAAGTTCCTCGGTGGTGTCGTTGGGTTCGATCGGCTGGCTGGAGCCGTAGCCCACCGCCTTGAGACGGCTCTCGGCGATGCCCTTGCCCGTCAGATAGGTCACCACGGCCTGGGCACGCGCCTTGCTGATCTCCTGGTTCTTCGCGGCGTCGCCCTGTGTGTCCGTGTGGCCGCCGACCTCGGCGTTCACGTCGACCTCCCGGGCCAGGATCTCGGCCACGGCGTCGAGCACCGTCTTGCTGGCGTCGGGGAGTGTGGTGGCGCCGGATGCGAACTGGATCCCGCCGGCCTGGGTGATCGTCGAGTTGATCTGGTCGATGACCGCCTGTCCGGCCGCGTTCGCGGTCCCCGTCGTCGAGGTGCCGGTCGTGCCCGTACCCGTGCCGGTGGTCGTGGTGACCGCGCCTGCCCCGGGTTGGTCGTCCTCGCAGCCCTTCGCGATGCCGGCGATGATCAGGGCGAGCACCATTAGCGCCAGGAGCACAACCCATCCCGCTGGGCCGCTCGTTTGATGCTGAGGTTCGCGCGCAGTCGTCACATCGTCCCCAATCGCCGTGAAACCGAGGTTTGAACATCTTACTGTTGGCGTCGGAAGCGCCATTTCCTCGGGGTCGCCGCGTCACGCGGGGTGCGATCGGATCTCAGGAATTTGCGTCGTCCCCTGTACCGAACGCGCGAACCGGGCTACACTCCCTCGGAGCGAAGGTCAATGGACCGTGGCCTTCACCGATTCTCGGGGCACCGCCTCACGCAGTCGGCATGCACACACATGGTGGCGTGCTGACGATGCGGTGCCGAACTGCAACCAAAGGACGGACGCGACGGGACTGCAAGAGCTGATCGATCAGGGCGAGCTGCAGGCGCTCATCGCGCGCGGACAGGAACTCGGGTTCCTGAGCGTCGAAGAGGTCGGTGAGGCACTCGACTCCATCAACGTCGACGCGACCTCCCAAGCCGAGCTCTACCAGCACCTCGACGAGCTCGGAGTCGACATCGTCGACGCCATCGAGGCCCGCGCCCGCACCGCCGAAATCGACGAGGCGGAGCGCAACCGTCGCACCCATCCCGCGGTCGAGCAGACCACCGATGCCCTTCAGCTCTTCCTCAAGGACATCGGACGCGTCCCGCTCCTGACGGCCGCGCAGGAGGTCAGCCTCGCCAAGCGGATCGAGAACGGCGACCCCGAGGCCAAACGCCAGATGGTCGAGGCCAACCTGCGTCTCGTCGTCTCCATCGCGAAGGCCTACCGCGGTCGCGGACTGCCGTTCCTCGACCTCATCCAGGAGGGGACGCTCGGTCTGGTCCGCGCGGTCGAGAAGTTCGACTGGCGGCGCGGGTTCAAGTTCTCGACCTACGCCACGTGGTGGATCCGGCAGGCCGTGACGCGCGCGCTGGCCGACAAGGGCCGCACCATCCGCATCCCGGTCCACGTTGTCGAGAAACTGAACCAGATCAGCCGCGCCGAGCGTGTACTCATCGGTCAGCTGGGACGCGAGCCCACCGTCGAGGAGCTCGGAGAGGCCACCGGCCTTCCCCCCGAGGAGGTCGAGGACATCCTCCGCAGCGCCCAGCCGATCGTGTCGCTCGAGAAGCCGGTGGGTGAGGACGAGGAGGCCGAGTTCGTCCGCTTCCTCGCCGACGAGAACACCGTCGCCCCGGAGATGGCCGCCGAGACGACCCTGCGCCACGAGGCACTCGGCGATCTCCTGGACCAGCTCTCCTACCGCGAGCGCCGCGTCCTCGAGCTCCGATACGGCCTGGGTGGCGAGAAGCCGCGCACGCTGGACGAGCTCGGCCGGATGTTCAACGTCACGCGCGAGCGCATCCGCCAGGTCGAGCACCAGTCGCTCCAGAAGCTGGCCAGCATGGCCGAGGCCGCCCGCCTGCAGTAGTTCCCGGCGAGCCCCGCCACCCGCGGCCGACCGGTCGCGGTGATCGGGCGGGGCCTCGCACCGGATCCCAGGGGCGCTTGTCCGGAGCGCACCGTCCGTCGGGCCGATCCCGCCACCCGAGCGCGGCCCCTGAGACTTCAAGGTCGAGACGAGCCCGATCCGAGATCGGCACGCCTTCGACGCCCGATTCGCCCGATCCTGACCGGTCGACGCACCTGTGGATCCGTTCCCCGGTCCACCCGCAACCCGCGCTCTGACACCACCGGGCCTGTTCATCAGGGTGAAGGAGCGGACACGAATTCTTGTGGATCTGTCCAAACCTTCCCGGCCCCTCCTCGCTCTAGCGTCTCTCGCACCACATGACGTGGCCATCGGTGAACCGAGAAAGGCCATCCCCCCACGCCACCGGATCCTCGGTGGCCACGTCATTACGGGACGTCCTCGTCCCCGGGTAATCCCCGACACCACACGCGGAGGGACCTATGCAAGCGGGAACGATATGGCTTCTCATCTGTGCGGCCCTGGTGCTCTTCATGACGCCGGGCCTCGCCTTCTTCTACGGAGGACTCGTCAAAGCGAAGAGCGTCATCTCGATGATGATGCTCAGCTTCGGCGCCCTCGGACTCATCGCCGTTCTCTGGATCATCTACGGATACAACATGGGTGTTCTCAGCGGTGATGGATTCTGGGGCTCCGTCGTCGCCAACCCATTCTCCGACCTCGGTGTGAACGACCTCACCGGCAGCGAGGCCCTCGCCGGCGTCGCATTCGGTGGCACGTTCGCCATCATCACGACCGCCCTCATCTCGGGCGCCGTCGCCGACCGGGCCCGGTTCTTCCCGTGGCTCGTCTTCGCCGGTGTCTGGGCAACGCTCTCCTACTTCCCCGTCCAGGGCTGGGTCTGGGCCTTCAACGACGAGGGCCTGACCGGCTGGATCGGCAAGTTCGGTTTCGGCGAGACGTCCACGATCGACTGGGCCGGCGGCACCGCGGTCCACATCAACGCCGGCGCGGCCGCGCTCGCCCTGGCACTCGTCCTCGGCAAGCGCCTCACCGGCTTCAGCAAGGAAGGCGCCAAGCCGCACAACATCCCGCTCGTGCTCATCGGGGCCGCGATCCTGTGGTTCGGCTGGTTCGGCTTCAACACCGGCGCCGCCACCGAGGACGGTCTCGGCAGCCTCATCTTCCTCAACACGATCGGTGCCCCGGCCGCCGGAATCCTCGGCTTCATCCTGATCGAGCGGATCCGCAGCGGTCGGGCCACGGCCGTCGGCGCCGCATCCGGTGTGGTCGCCGGCCTGGTCGCGATCACCCCCGCCTGCGCCAACCTCGATCCGATCTGGGCGATCGTGCTGGGCTTCATCGCCGGTGGCATCTGTGCCTTCGCCATCGAGCTCAAGTACAAGCTCGGCTACGACGACTCACTCGACGTCGTGGGTCTGCACCTCGTCGCCGGTCTGGTCGGCTGCCTGTACCTCGGCTTCCTGGCACAGGACACCGGGCTCTTCTTCAGCGGCAACATCGATCAGCTGCTGACGCAGATCGTCCCGGCGCTCACCGTCATGGTCTACTCGTTCGTCGTCGCCTACATCGTGGGCTTCCTCATCGACAAGACCATCGGCTTCCGGGTCACGGAAGAGGCCGAGATCGCCGGTCTCGACCCCGTCCTGCACGGTGAGACCGCCTACGCCATGGACACGGAGCAGCCGTCCATGCCGGAGCGTGTCGAGACCCCGGTCTGAAACACGACGGACACCTGAGAGACGCGACATGTCAGGGGGCCCTTCGCAGGGCCCCCTCGCATGTCGGGCTCCGAATCATCCGTGGCCTCGGCGGTGAGCCGCATCAACGATCCGGGACGGGTTCCCCACGGGCCTCCGCTCTCCGGTGATCGGTCCCTTCCCGCCTGCGGCGGGTCAGTTCAGGGACGGATCGAGCGGCATGCGCGCGACGAGGCGGAAGTTGCC
>CAYOSM010000007.1:0-47440 GCA_964406645.1 uncultured Bifidobacteriaceae bacterium
CGATCTCGTCCAAGCACGTCCTGGCACTCACCAACCGCGGCTCGGGAACGACCGCGGAACTGGTGGCGCTGGCACGTGAGATCGCCACCGGCGTGGAGGACGCATTCGGCGTCACGCTCGTCCCGGAGCCGGTCTTCGTGGGCCACCGCTGGTAGCGGCACCCACCTTTCGGCCTCGGGGGGTGGGTTGCGTGAGTGGGGACGGGCGTTGTGGCGACGGAGTCGGCGCAGTGGCTGACGCCCCGCGTCGGCCCTGATGTCTCTCGCGTTGACCCGGTGTTGCGGTTGCGTGAGCGGGGATGGGCGTTGTGGCGACGGAGTCGGCGCAGTGGCTGACGCCCCGCGTCGGCTTTGACGGCTCGCGTCGACTCGGGGTGGTGGGTTGCGTGAGTGGGGACGGACGCTGTGGCGACGGAGTCGGCGCAGTGGCTGACGCCCCGCGTCGGCTCATTAGGCCTCGGGGTCATGCCCAGGGCATGACCCCGAGCCATAAAGAGCCGACGCGGGGACTCGAACCCCGGACCCCTTTTACGAGTAAGGGGCCATACATCGGAAATATGCTGCAAAGAATGCAGTTATTGCCAGGGAACGCGAAACGGTGTGGCTACCGTGTGGCTACGGTGCGCCCGGCAGGCTTTCGGAGCGGCTCTACGGCCGCGTGTAGTCCCGGTCGTCTTGAACGTCGGAGAAGACGGATTCGTTCAGCCAATGGCACCACATCCCCGGTAGCCGAATCGTCCGGCCACGCTGAAACGGTGACCGCCACGCCGCGACCTCCGTCCTGCCCCGCTGCTCACCGCGGACGAACTCAAGGGCGGGCTTGAGGTCCGTATCCGCGCTGAACAGGATTCCAACGTCGTAGCGGGCTCGCATGGCATCCGCGACGAAATCGACTGCCAGCGCAACGTCTACGCCCTTCTCTCGGGGCCGCTCTCCGTCATCCCAGCCCCGGTAGTTCAGGACCCGGTGCACGACATGCACACGAGGGTCTCGCTGCCACCCAGTGGTCTGCCGCTCCCACGCCGCATGCGCGGTCGGCTGCTTCTCGGAGTGCGGCTGCCCTCGATACACCCGAACCTCCACGAGTTCGCGTGACGCGCCGCCCTTCCCTCCGGCCTCGACAATCTTCACCGCCAAGGAGAGCGGGTCGAAATGTCCGGCCTCGGGTGGAGCGTCCCAACGCTCGTAGAACGCTTCTCGGGCACCGCGCCGTACGTTCTCGTAGTCGATGTACACGATGACGCGTTCGGGAACGGGCACGGGACCCCCAGAAAGAGACAATCCCCGCCAATCGGTACCGACGAGCGGCAACGACGACGGGGAGCAATACGGACAGTATCGGCGACGACAGTTCAAAACACAACCCCGCCATCAGCCCCGAACCTCCCCAGACCCGCAGAACCGCTCCCAGACCCGTACAAAACGACCCAGACCCGTACACGCAGCGAGAGGGCGCCAGGTCCCGGACACACTGCGAGCGTCAAAGAACGCGTCAGGGGTGGGGGTGACCCCCAAGCCCAAGGAGACAGCCGCGCGAGCGGTTGCCAACCTCGGACAGAAACCCCGTCCAACGGGGGAAGTGTCGTTTCGACGGTGGGGAGGGAAAGCGCGACGGCCCACCGGCGCCGGAGCAGCTTGTGTCTCGCTCCGTACCTGGCCATAAAATTCCTCGGGGAGGGAAAGAAGCAGGGCGGGGTCTAGGTTGTTCCGGTTAGCGCTCGCGTTCAAGGCACCCCCTCCCCATGGCGCTCTTTTCGGCTGGGGACGCGACGGGCGCGCCGGGCCGTCGCGTCTCTCCCCGAACCCGGAATCTCGGGGGGTAGGGGTCGGAAATCCCGTGCGTCCCCAGGCCTACACCCACCTGTGGCACGCTTCTCTCCCTGAGGGGCACTGAGCGGCCGGCGACGCACGGACGCGGTCCCCAGGGGATGCCCGAGCGTTCTGTGTGGCGCCTCTAGGAACGAAGAAAGTCCCCGCCTGCAGCGGAGATTCACGGCATGGCAGCCGAACGAGTGTTCTACTCTCACCCTATGAATAAGTCGTCACTGCTTCGCGATGACGTGTGCACCACCGCGGACGCCGCCTCCATCCTCGGTGTCACACCCCACCGGGTGCGCCAGCTTTGGCATCAGGGTGACATCGCCCCGGCCGGGCAGGTCGGCAAAGCCCTCGTCTGGCACCGCGACCAGGTGGACGCGCTACTCAACCGTCCCGATAGAAGAAGTCTTCGGACTCCCAGGAACCGATGACAGAACACGCCTCCGACCACCGTGCCACCGCTGCCCTTGAGCGACTGAACCACGCGCGCATCCGGGAACCGCTGTCCGAGCAACTGAACCGCTTGACTGAGGTCGCCGCGAAGGTCGCTGCGGCTATTCCGGCTGGCCTGCAGCGAGAGGCCACGGCCATTGCGTGCGACCTTGACGAGGTGGGCTACGCCGGGGGTTCGTCACTGCGAAACGACCTCTGGGAAGAGGGATGGCGGATGCGGATGTCCCCGAGCTCGCGCCGTCTCACGCGGTTGCTTGCTCTTATGCACACCGCCCTTCTTATGCTTCGCCGGGCGCGCTTCGCGGCTCACTGGCAAGCATTCCGCGAGCTAGTGTGCGTCGCCGTCTATCGGGTGGCATCCGTGCCCCCGGTTGAGGTGAGCGCTTCGAGCGAAATCCTGCCTGAGGCCAGTGTGCGCCCTCCGGTTGTGATGCTCAGGACTGCGGCACCCTCGAATGGGCCTCCGGCGTGGGTTTCCCGAACTCACGCCTATTCCCAGTTCGGGGTAGGGATGCCCGCGACGTAGCGGCGGCCGAGTAGAGGCCAGGCCGGTTACGTCAGGGGCACCGCCCCGCGCTACCGGCCTCTAGGAGGGGCCTCTAATGAGCTTCAATGATACCCCCTCGGGTACCCCGAGGAGTCTTCCGGCAGCCCGCCGGACCCATCACCCGGCCCTACACGGCCGGACCCATCGAACCCCAACCCCATGCACCGGCCATTCACACGCCGACCCCATGGAAGGGCGGGGTGACGCGCACCGGTACAGGGGGCTTCCCGTCGTGCTCGCCGCGGTCCTACGCCGTCTCGATGACGGGGCGGGGGTGATGTCGTGACCGACGTCATTGTCACCATCCCACGGGCGGCCCGTGCACGCCCCGCGGTCGATGCGTTCTCCCCCGAGGGTGTCGCCGCCGGGTACGCGGACACCCTCGGCCTGCACGTGTTCCCCGTCGACCCTGAGTCGAAACGGCCGCACCGGATGCTCGGCGAGCGTGGCGGCCTGCATCACGCGACCCGGGACCCCGACGTCATCGCCCGGTGGTGGAGGGAGGACCCGCGCGCCGGTATCGGCGTGAACCTCGGTGCGTCGCGTCTCGC
The DNA here is from genome assembly GCA_964406645.1 of uncultured Bifidobacteriaceae bacterium. Taxonomy (GTDB): domain Bacteria; phylum Actinomycetota; class Thermoleophilia; order Miltoncostaeales; family Miltoncostaeaceae; genus CALMEC01. The sequence continues at coordinate 3,369 of CAYOSM010000007.1, forward strand.
CGCATTCGACATGGAGGGCCCCCGCAAGGGATTCGACCCCGCTGCCTGCCGTGACGCCATCCTCGCGGCCGCCGGCCCGGATGCCCTGCCTGCGACGTGGGAGACGGTCACGCCATCCGGAGGCAGGCACATCCTGTACCGCGTCCCTGCCGACGCCCAGGTGAGCGGGGGCAAACTCCCGGTGGACGCCCCCGGCCTCGACAACCTCCGCACCGGCGGCCTGTATATCGTCCTGCCATCCGTCGTCCCCGACCCGAGGGACCCGGACTATCGGGACGAAGTCGGGAGACGGTGGGTCGCGTTCCCCGACCGGGAACCCGCACCCCTCCCCAGCTGGGTGATGGCGGCGAGGGCACCAACACGGCCACCGGAACCGATGCGCCCCGTCCACCTCGACCATGGCGAGGACGCCAGCCGGTACGCGGCAACCTGTCTTCGCGGTATGGCGGAGGACATCACCGCGGCCCAGGTCGGCACCCGGCACTCGGAGGTCGTCAGGTGCTGGAGACACTGCCTCACCCTCATCAGCGACGGGGAAGTCACACGTGACGTCGCCGTGGCCGTCATCCTCGCGGCCGCCCGCCACGTCGGGCTACCTGACGACGAGACAGAAGGAATCATCGGATGGGGCGGGGAGGTCGCCGCATGAACGACGACCGGCACAACCGCCCCGACGTTGAACGCATCATGGGGATAGACGTCCGCGTTGCCCACCGCCCCAATCGGGCCCCCGAGTCGGGCAGCGGGAACGGACCTCCGCCCCTCCGTATCGCGGAGGTACCCGCCCTCACCGGTGACGACACGACATCCGACGCGTTCCACGGTGTCGCCGGGGAGTTCGTCCGTGCCGTCCTCCCGTTCACGGAAGCGGACCCGTGGGCGGTCCTCGTGTCGTTCCTCGCGGCGTTCGGGTCGGTCGTCGGGCCCTCCCCGCACGATTCGATATCCGGTTCCCGGCACACCGCCCGTATCTGGCCGGTTCTCGTCGGCCAAACGGGAAGCGGTAGGAAAGGAACGTCGTTCGACGCCGTCCGAATGCTGTTCGACCGCGTCGATTCCGGATGGGTGGCACGGCACACGTCGAACGCGGCGAGCGGCGAAGCCATCATCTGGGAAGTCAGAGACCCCGTTACCGGCACCAACAAAGCCGGGGAGACGGTCACCACTGACCCGGGAGTCGATGACAAACGGTTGTTCATCCTCGAGTCCGAGTTCGCGTCCCCGCTGCGTGTCGCCGGTCGTGACGGGTCGATTCTGTCTCCCGTCATCCGGCAGGCGTGGGACGGCGGGACGCTAAGACACATGGCGAAACACTCACCCGCCCACGCGACGGGCGCGCACATCGTCATCCTCGGTCACATCACCATGGAGGAACTCCGCCGGGAGACAAACGCCCTCGACCAAGCAAACGGGTTCCTGAACCGGTTCCTGTTCCTGCAGGTCGGAAGGTCGAAGCTCCTCCCCCGTGGGGACGCGATACCCGTTGACGTCATCGACCAGGTCGCCGGACCCGTCGCCGAAGCCGTCCGTCACGCAAGAGACGTCGGACCCGTCACTCACGCCGAATCGTTCTGGGAGGTGTACGAACCCCGCTACGACGGGTTGACGGCCCATGGGGACGGGCTCGCGGGCGCGGTCCTCGGACGTGGGGCACCCCAGGTCCGGCGGCTGGCGCTCATCTACGCACTGCTCGACGGGACCGACGTCCTCGATGGCCGTCACGCGACGGCGGCCCTCGACGTGTGGGACCGGTGCGCGGCAAGTGCCCGCGACGTGTTCGGCACTCGGACCGGTGACTCCCGCGCGGACCGGCTCATCACCGCCCTGCGGAACTCGCCGGAAGGGATGACGCGAACCGATGTCCGGGACCTGTTCGGCCGGAACGTCGCCGGAGAGACCATCGACAGGATGCTCCAGACACTCATCGACGGGGGACGCATCGTCGAATCGACACGCCCGACGGATGGACGGTCCGCAACGGTCTACGACCTTACGACCGAAACGACCGAAGCCACCCAACCGGGGTACCGGAACGGGTACGACCGAAGCTCCGAAACGGAACCCTTCGGTCGTTTCGGTCGTACAGTCGTAGACGACGAAACCGACTCGGCAGGTGACTCATGACCGGCCGTCTGCTCACCCTCACGGAAGCATCCCGCTTCCTCGGCTGCAGTGTCGCCACCGTCCGCCGACGCGTCCAGGCGGGGGCCCTTCCCGTCGTCATCGACGGGGGCCTGTACCGCATCCTCGAATCGGACCTACGCGCGTACATCCAAGCGCGCCGGAGGGCCCCCGCCGGGCGGAGGGGCACGGGACCGAGGACACGCCACCCGCCGCTCATCACCCCACCCACAAACCCCCGCACCCCGGGCCGCGTCCGCAAGCTGTGGGAGGACGGCAACCCCGAATGATCAGGAGAGAAGGGGGGGTGCTCATACGATCACTCGGTGGCAGTCCCCCGACTCCAGGATTCCACGGACGGAAACACGTACCCCGCGTTTTTCAAATTGGCGGGTACGTGATCCGTCTAGCGCTTCGCCGAGCGCTCCCGTTCCCGGTACGCGGCAAGGTTCGTCGGGGTGCCCGCCGTCTTCTGCGCATTCGCGTGGACGTACGTCTTCAACGTGAACGACGCGTCGGAGTGACCGAGACGCGCGGCGATATCCGTCGCGTTCTCCCCCGCGGCGGCGAGCTGGGAGCCCTGCGTGTGGCGGAGCGTGTGCGCCGTGAAGTCAACGCCCGTCGCCTTCCGTAGTCGGTTGAGCCCCGCCCGGACACGGCCCCCGCGGTTCAACATGCCCCCGGCCTCGTTGGTGAACACGAGTTCGCCGTCTCCGGGCCGGCCCGTCGCGAGCCGGTGGCGGCGGAGAACCGCGATGTACTCCGCCTCGACGCCGACGGTGCGGGCACCCGCGTCCGTCTTCGTGGACTCCCGCGTCACCGTCACCGTCGCGGCCCCGAGGTCCAACCCGCCCGGACCCCACCGCAAGGCGAGGGCTTCACCGAGCCGGCACCCGGTCGCGACGAGGACAGCGACCAGGGGGTGCATCAGTGACCGCCCCGTCTTCTCGTCATCCTCGGCGGCGGCTGTGAGCACCCGGTCCGCCTCGTCGACCGACAGGTGCCGGTCCCGTTTCCTCGGGGGCGCGGGCAACGTCGGTTTCGCGGGGACACCGTCGATGAGTTCTCGCCGGTCCAGGTCCCGCAGGACCGCGATCACCGCGGCCACCGTCTGCCGGGCGAGTCCCCCGCTTTTCTCCGCGGCGACATGGTCAACGAGGTTCTGCAACAGGCGCCGGTCGACGTCGTCGGCGGGGAGCTCCCCGAGGGGTCGGCCGGTGCGACCCGACACGAATGTCAGGGCATGCGTGCGGAGCACGGAATCGTAGTTCTCCAGTGTCTTCGGGGAGTACCGGTCCCCGGACCGGTTCAGCGCCTTACCCGACCGGGCGCGGGCGAGGAAGTCCGCTGCCGCCTGCCGGAACGCGGGAACCGGTTTCCTGGGGGCGGGGTGCTCACCCGAGTGCTGCAGCCGGCGGGCCTCCCCGATCCACGCGACCGCCTCCGGCAGGGTGCCGAACGTCTCGCTGATCGACGTCTGATTGCCCCGCGGTCCGGTGCGGACACGGGCCATGAACGCCGGGACGCAATCACAGCCGCGCCGCTCACTGCGCGACGACGCGCATTCCTTGGTGTGCCGCTCGATGACGCCGGGAGCGACCCTGCGTTCCCTCGGCCGCCCGGTAGCCTTCGTCTTGCCCATGCGGGGTCCCTTCCCGTGTGTGCCACGCCCCCGGCCGCTGAAGACGGCGCGGGGGCCTTTTCATGCCCTCACGGGGTGACCCTACCCGTTTCCGTGTGGCTACCGTGTGGCTACCGATGCCCACCGTAGCCACACGGAGTCAACCCCTGCAACGATGCCGGGTAAAGAAAAACCCCGCGTTAGCGGGGCTTTACTAGAGCCGACGCGGGGACTCGAACCCCGGACCCCTTCATTACGAGTGAAGTGCTCTACCAGCTGAGCTACGTCGGCGAGCGCGCCGTCGAAACAGGCGCTGCGGAGGTGCAGGATAGCGACTCTCGAGGCCTGGCATCGGCATCAGGCCCTCCAAGCGTGAACCAGAATCTGGATCGGTCTTTGGCCGGGCCGATGGCGCTGCCGTATCCGCGTCCGGTGTCGGAGCTCAGGCGGGCAACCGGGATGTCAGCAGCCGCATGCGGACTCGGAGGTCCGCTGGACGGTCTGTTCGCCATTGACTGGCTGCGGCGTCAGGTATCCGGCGATGTCGTCGATCCGGCCCGGTACGAGGCTGTACCACGCCCAGGTGCCGCGCTGATCCCGTTCGAGAATGCCTGCGTCGACGAGCGTCTTGAGGTGGTGGCTGACGGTCGATTGGCTGAGGGCGACGCTCTCGGTCAGTTGGCAGACACAGGCTTCTTGGTCGACGTTGTTGCCGATGATGTCCAGAAGGCGAAGGCGCACCGGATCCGCCACGGCTTTGAGCGCCTTGGCCCGGACGGTCGCCTCGGCCACGGTCATCGTGTCCATCGTTGTTGAGCAGCACGATCCGTCTTTGCGCGTCGCCGAACTGAGCATCTCTCCCTCCGATCACGTCGCAATATATTGACAGAGATCGATGTAGCCGTCAGGATCAGCACATCGACAGATGTCGATGTACTGAGTCTCATCACGATCGGAGAGGTGGTCCATGAGCAGCAACGACGGCGGTTCGATCACTCGATGCGAGTGGTGCGGTGTTGAGTTCGACGACGCCGGTACACCCGTGCGTCCCGAATCGATGTCACCGACGCGATCCGAGGTTCAAACGACGGAGCGAGAGGTACAGACCCACTGTGAATGGTGTGGCGCGCCGTACCCTCAGCCGGAGCAACGTGAGACAGCGGGAACCGACGCGGACTGCAGGGTTCTCGTCGTATGCGTGCACAACAGCGCACGCAGTCAGATCGCTGAGGAACTGATCCGACGCCGATGCGGCGCGTGCTGCCACGTCGAGAGCGCAGGGCTCGAGCCGGGAGTCCTCAACCCCTTTGCCGTCAGGGCTCTTCGGGAGATCGGCATTGACATCGCCGGCAAGGCCACGCGTGGTGTCGACGATGTGCTGGAACGTGGAACGGAGTTCACGACGGTCATCACGGTATGTGATGAGACCAGCGCAGAGCGGTGTCCCACCTTCCCGGGAGAGGGTGCTCGGCTGCACTGGGCCTTCCCTGACCCATCTGCCATGGACGGCTCTGACGAGGAGAGGCTGGCATCGGCCCGGGAGATCCGGGACGCGATCACCGAGCGCGTCACGGAATGGTGTCGAGACTGCGAGTGCTGCGCCTAGGCCAGACCGGCTCGAGCGTGTAGAGGAAGCGACCGCCTGTCATCGGGCGGTCGCGGATCGGCGTTGCGACCCAGTGCGTCGCTCCCGAGGTATCGGACGGCGCCGTGACCGCCGCGCTACTCGTCGTGGATCGCGCCCTCCAGCAGGAGGAGCGCCTGCTTCATCTCCACCCCGCCGCCGTAGTTTCCGAGGGTGCCGTCGGATCGGGTGATCCGGTGACACGGCACGATGATGGGCAGGGGGTTGGTGGCGCATGCCGTTCCGACCGCGCGGACCGCACGCGGGCTTCCCGCCGCGACGGCCAGATCGCCGTAGCTGCGCGTCTCCCCGTAGGGCACGTGCCGAAGTTCGAGGAGCACCTCCTTACGGAAGCCGTGGCTGAGCGAGAAGTCGAGCGTGACGTCGAAGGTGTGCTGCCTGCCGGTGAAGTAATCGTCGAGTTGACGAACCACCGGGTCGAGCGTCGTGGGGCTTCGAAGGATGCGCGGGCTCACACGGGACGCGAGGTCCTCCAGGACCTCGTCCTCGGCCACGTTCGGGAGCGCGATGCGCACCACTCCGCGGGGGGTCGCCGCGATCAGAAGCACCCCAACGGGCGTGTCGAGTGTGCGGTAGGCGACGTCGAGGAGTTCCTCATCATTCGCCTGCTCGGCGAGTCGGGAGCGCAGACCGGCGATGTCGGCGTCGTCGGGGAGGGGGAAGAGGTCGGTCATCGTGCTGATCCTGAGGTGGGGTCTCGGTCGTCGAGGGTGCGGCGAAGGGCTGCGATCCCATCCGCGCCGGCGCGTCGGGCGGCCGCCTCCGTGCCGCCCACGACCGCCGCGACCTCGCGGTACGACATCCCGGCCACGTGGTGGTAGACGACGACCTCGCGCTGCCGGTCGGTCAGATCGCGGAGGGCGTCCCAGGCCGGGCCGAACCGGTCCGGGGGATCGTGGTCCACGCGGGGAGCCGGTTCCGGCACCTCCGCCAGGGGGAGGGCGTCACGTGAGCGACGCCGGATGACGTCGATGGCCTTGCGGTGCGCGATCGTGACGAGCCACGCCCGCGCATCGACGGGTGGCGTGAGGTCGGGGTACGCGCGAAGGGCGGAGAGGAACGTCTCGGACCACGCGTCGTCGGCATCCACCGGGTTGAGAAGGGCTCGGCATACGCGCAGCACCACGGGGCCGTGGGCCTCGACGACGCGGTCGAAGGGTTCGAGCGCCTGCTGCCCGCGCGAGGTCGGCATCAGAACAGTCGGTCCATGACCCCGGCGACGCGGGCCTCGTGATCGAGGAGGAAGCGCTTGCGCTCCTCGCCGCCGGCGTAGCCTACCAGCCGTCCGTCGGTTCCGACGACCCGGTGACACGGCACGACGATCGAGACAGGGTTGAGGGCATTGGCCGCGCCGACGGCCCGGGCGAGGGACGGGCCGCCCAGCTCCTGCGCGATCTGTCCGTAGGTGCGTCGCTCGCCGAACGGGATGTCGGAGAGGGCGTTCCAGACGCGGACCTGGAACACCGTGCCACTGGGTTTGACCGGCACCGTGAACCGCCGCCGTCGGCCGTCGAAGTACTCGTCGAGCTGGATGCGGACCGCATCGAACGCCGATGGATCCTCCGGGCCGAACGTCGTCGCATCCGGCTGCCGGCGGTGTTCGGCCATGTAGAGCCCGCAGAGTCGCCCCTCGTCGTCGGCCACGAGTGTCAGCGGCCCGATCGGGGAGTCGACGGTCGTGTGGGTTCGTCCCATCGTGCGAGTGAGTGTATGTGCGCGCATGATGAGAGGACGCTGACGGAGCCCGGAATGTGAGGTCTGTGGTCCGTTCACCCGATCGTCGCACGACAGGCGATGCGGTCCGCCTCATCTGTCACGCTGTTCACCACCTCCATGTCTCCCAGGGCGTAGATGACAGACCCACGCGATCCCCGTTCACCGCGGACCCCCGAGCCGCGCCCCGCCGACGATCTCGGCCACGATCCGCCGTCGGCGCCGGATGCGGAGACACCTCCGGTCGGAACGCCCTCCCCGACGACGAACGTCGGCATCGACCGCGGCTACGTCATCGGCAGTGCGATGCGCACCTTCGCCGAGTGGTGTCTGCGGGCGATCATCATCGCGGTCGCGGTCGGCGGTGTGCTCTGGGTCCTCTCCAAGGTCTGGGCGGGGATCCTTCCCATCTTCTTCGCGCTGCTTCTGGCCTCGCTCCTGTGGCCCCTCGTGCGGATGCTCGTCGGGCGTGGCGTACCGGCATCACTCGCATCCGCGTCGGTGATATTCGTGACGTTCGCCGTGGTCGTCGGCGTCCTGGTGGCGATCGCGCCATCGGTGGCCAGCCAGTCGTCCGAACTCGTCGGGAAGGCCGCCGACGGCGTGATCAAGCTGCGCGACTGGGTCTCCGGTCCACCGCTCAACATCGAGAACGAGCGCCTGAACGACCTCACCAACCAGGCCCAGGAGTGGCTGCAGGACCGGTCGGCGACGATCGCGTCCGGGGTCTTCACCGGTGTCACCACCATCGGCAGCGTCGTGCTCACGGCCCTGGTCATCGTGGTGCTCACGTTCTTCTTCCTCAAGGACGGCCGGCGGTTCCTGCCATGGGTGCGCCGGATTTCCGGTCGGCGCGCGGGGGAGCACCTCACCGAGCTCTTCACCCGGATCTGGACCACCGTGAGCGGATTCCTCCGCGTGCAGATGCTGGTGAGTGCGGTGGACGCGATCCTGATCGGCCTCGGGCTCGCCATCCTCGGCATCCCCCTCTGGCCGGCGCTGACCATCCTCACGTTCTTCGGTGGCCTCATCCCGATCGTCGGAGCCGTGGCCGTGGGTGCGCTGGCCGTCCTGGTCGCCCTCGTGTCCAACGGGTTCACGACCGCGATCATCGTGCTCATCATCATCCTCGCGGTACAGCAGCTGGAGGGACAGATCCTCCAGCCCTTGCTGCAGAGCCGCACCCTGGACATCCACCCCGCGATCGTCCTCCTCTCGGTGGCCGGAGCCGGATCGATGTTCGGCATCCTGGGAGCCTTCTTCGCCGTCCCCGTCGCCGCCACGGTCATCGTCGTCCTCCGCTATCTCAGTGAGCAGGTCGATCTGCGGACCGGCGATCTGCGGGCAGAGGAACTCGAGGTCTCCACGCCGGAGGGCGCCCTCGTGGCCGCTCACGGCGAACGTGCGGGAGTGGCGATGCGTCAGCGGCAGGAGGACGAGACCGACGAGGATCTCGTGCCACCCGGAGACCGGGGGCTGTCCGGCCTCCTCCGCGTCATCCGCCGCCGTCGGCGCCCCGACGGGGACGATCCTCCGGGATCGGAGTAGCGCCCCCGCTCGGGTTGTGATCGCCGGCCGGTGATCGGCCCGCGACAACCTGGGCAGCTAGCCGATGGCCTCCCGGCCGTGAGGTCGGTCCAGATCGAGCGTCGGTCCGAGGGGCACGATCCCCCGGGGATTGAGCGCCCGGTGGGTCATGTAGTAGTGACGCTTGATGTGGTCGAAGTCCACCGTCTCCGCGATACCCGGCCACTGGTAGAGCTCCCGGAGAAAACCGGAGAGGTTCTCCATGTCCGCGATCCGGTTGCGGTTGGTCTTGAAGTGCCCGACGTAGACGGCGTCGAAGCGGATGAGGGTGGTGAAGAGCCGCCAGTCGGCCTCCGTGATGCGCGGGCCCGTGAGGTAGCGGCGCTCGCCGAGGAGGCCTTCGAGCCAGTCCAGGGACTCGAACAGTTCGCCGAACGCGCGGTCGTAGGCCCTCTGGCTGGATGCGAAGCCGCAGCGGTAGACGCCGTTGTTGACCGTGGGATAGACCCGCTCGTTGATCCGGTCGATCTCGGGCCGGAGGTCCTCGGGGTAGTAGTCGGTCTGATCGTCAGTGAAGGCGTTGAACGCCGAGTTCAGCATCCGGATGACCTCGGAGGACTCGTTGTTCACGATCTGGCTGGTCTCCTTGTCCCAGAGGACCGGCACGGTGACGTTGCCGTCGTATCCCGCGACGGTGGCGAAGTAGGCCTCGGAGAGGAACGCGAATCCGTTGACGGGGTCGGGGCCGGCGCCCGGCACGTCTCGGAACGCCCAGCCGCGCTCGTCGCGGATGGGATCCACGACCGAGAGGCTGATCACGTCCTCCAGGCCCTTCAGGCGGCGGAAGATCACGGTGCGATGCGCCCACGGGCACGCGAGCGACACGTACAGGTGGTAGCGACCCGCCTCAGCGGGGAAGGGGGTGGATCCATCCGTGCTGATCCAGTTGCGAAGCTGGCTGTCACGGCGGATGAACTCCCCGTCCTTTCCGGTGGGGGCGATGTATCCGGCGGCGGTGGGCTGGCTCTCAGTCATGGGGGAAGGGTAGCGGGACGCGGTGGGAGGGCCGTTGTGCCTCACGATGCGGCGCTGGGTGCCGCGTCCCCTCGGTATCGACCGCGGCGACGTCACGTTAAGTGCCTGATACCAGGTGTGACAGGAGGCCGGTGACGGATGTGCCCGAGGCGCGGCGGGGGTAGATTGTCCGCATGCCAGATCGCCTCTACTTCACGGACTCCGACGAGGCGAACGCCCTCATCGCGACCGATCCGATGGCGCTCGTGATCGGATACGCGCTCGATCAGCAGGTGCGGGTGCAGAAGGCGTTCATGGGCCCCCTCGACATCCGCGAACGGGTCGGCTCACTCGACGCCGCCGTCCTCGCCGATGCGGACCTCGATACCGTCTTCCGCCAGAAGCCCGCCATCCACCGCTTCCCGGGGAACATGGCGACCCGGGTGAAGGCGCTCGCGGCCTACATCCGCGACACGTACGACGGGCATGCCGAGCGGATCTGGACGGAGGCCGCCGACGCCGACGACCTCGCCCGCCGCATCCAGGACCTGCCGGGGTTCGGCAAGCTCAAGGTCAAGGGCTTCGGAGCGGTCCTCGCCAAGCACTTCGGGGTGGAGGCCGCACAGGGACTCGTCCCGTGGCACCCGACCCTCGGTGACGTCGACTCAGCGGATGCACTCGCCGAGTACCAGGCGGCGAAGAGGATCCACAAGAAGGAGTGGGACAAAGCGACGACCTGAGCGTCACCCCGCCCGGGGTGGGCCGGGACGTCAGCCGCGAATCGGCGGGGGCTCCATATCGGCGAGGGCCGCACGCGCGGCGCCGATCGGATGCCCACTGGTGCGCACCTCCTCGCCCCGTCGCAGCGGGACGAGGTGGAGCGACGTCGACTCGCCGACCCACATACGGGCGGCGAGCAGCGCCCGCTCCCACAGGATCGTGCACTCCAGGGCGATGGCGTAGTCGTCGCGCTGACGCCCGCCGAGGATGCCGGGCTTGCTCAGCCCGCTCAGCGCGGCCAGGTCCCTGTGGATGTCCCGGAAGGAGCGCGGCATCTTCACACCCGGACGGAAGGCCTCGACGAAAAGAATGGCCGCCACCTCGGTGATCGGTGTGGACCGCAGGCGCTCCAGAGCGGGATCGACGGGTTCGGGCTTTGCCATGTCCGTAGCGTACGGCTCCGGCGCCCCGGAGGGACGGTCGCTCGTCGTGAGGCGGCCCGCCGAGTGGCCCGACCGGGCCGGGCCGTGAACGGCCGGGCGCGCTAGCGTCGACCGGGTGCCCTCGCCCGCTCCCGCACTCCTCTGCTCGGACGCCCGGAAGACGTTCCCGGACGGGACCGTCGCTCTCGACGGCATCGACCTCACCGTCCCGGACGGGGCCTTCTTCGGCCTCCTCGGCCCGAACGGTGCGGGGAAGACCACCCTCATCCGGAGCATCGTCGGGCTGGTTCGCCTCGACGACGGCCGACTCGAGGTGCACGGCCGTTCCATGCTCTCCGCGGATGCTCCGTCGGCGCGGAAGCTCGTGGGGTACGCACCTCAGGAGATCGCGCTCGATCGCTTCGTGACGGCCCGTGATCTCCTCCGGCTCCATGGCCGTTACTTTGGGATGACGCGCGGCGATGCCACCGAGCGTGCCGATGAACTCCTGGAGGCCTTCGATCTGACGGGCAAGGCCGCGACGCTCCCCAACCACCTCTCGGGCGGAATGCGCCGCCGGCTCATGCTGGCGCGGGCGCTCGTCCACCGTCCCCGTCTGGTGATCCTGGACGAGCCCACCGCGGGGGTCGACATCGAGCTCCGGGATGAGATGTGGCGCTACATCCGCACGCTGCACGCCGACGGCACGACGATCCTCCTGACCACGCACTACCTGGAGGAGGCCGAGACGCTCTGCGAGAACGTCGCCTTCATCCGGGACGGGCGCATCGTGTCGCAGGGCACCCCGGCCGAACTGCGCGAGAGTTTCGGCGCCGGCCGCCTGGAGGACGTCTACCGGCAGGTGGTGCACGGATGATCGAGGAAATCCGCCAGGCGCAGTGGCGCGGCGTCGCCGCGCTCGCCCAGCGCGAGGTGACTCGGGTGGTCCGCATCTGGAGCCAGACGATCGCGCCCAACGTCCTCTCGGCGGTGCTGTTCATCGCCATCTTCGGCATGGCGCTCGGCGGTAGTATCCGTCAGATTGACGGTATTCCGTACGACGTCTTCATCGTCCCGGGACTGGTCCTCATGGGCATCGGTACGGCCGCGTACGCGAACACCGCCTCGTCCTTGTTCCAGGCGCGTTTCGACGGCTTCATCGACGACCCTGTCAGCGGCCCCATGCGGGCTCGTCATCTCCTGGTCGCCTACATGGCCGGCGGGGTGGTGCGCGGGCTCCTGGTGGGCGCGCTCACCCTGGTCTTCGCCGTCATCCTGGTGGATCTTCCGGCGGTCAACCCGATCGCCGCGATCGTCGCCTGTCTCTGCGCCGCCGTGGGTTTCGCGGCCCTGGGCGTCGGCGTGGGGCTCATCGCGCGGACCTGGGATCAGCAGTCCTACGTGGGCAACCTCATCCTGACCCCGCTCGTGTTCCTGGGCGGCGTCTTCTACTCGGTCGAGGTCCTCTCACAGCCCTGGCGCGAGTTGACCCACGCCAACCCGATCTTCTACCTGGTGGATGCCACCCGCCACGGAATGCTCGGCACGAGCGACGTCCCGGTCCTCCTGTCGCTGGGCGTGAGCGCCGCCGTCACCGCGGTGCTGGTCGTGTGGGCGGGGCTCATGATGTCGCGCGGCAAGGGGATCCGTACCTAGATCGCCGGGGGGTGGGCCGAGGGAGTCAGTCGCGGAGCGGCGATCCGACGACGGTGAAGTGCGTTCCGTCCATGTCGCCCGACAGCAGGGGCATGGCCTCGGCGATGGCCGCCCTCACGCTCTCCAGCTGCAGCGACGCCGCGTGTGCTTCCGCCGACTCCCACAGCTCGGTGACGAAGACGCGGTCGGGGGCGTCGTCGTTGATCCCGACCTCGTAGAGCAGGCAGCCCGCCTCGGCGAGCTCCGGGCTGTGGCGCGTGAGGAGCGCGACGAGGGCGTCGCGCTTGCCCGGTTTCACCCCGAGCGTTCCGGTGGTCGCGAAGGCCATGGGCGGAGCATATCGAGAGCGAACGGGGTCGACGTGCCTGGCGCCATCCACCCCGTTGGGCGAACACGGCCTGCGCCCCGGCGCCTCGGTTGCCTAGTCCCTCAGTCCGCTGTCGGCGGGGTGACGCTCCCGGTGTCGGCGGCCTGACCGGTCTCGTCGAGGTAGCGCCAGAGGCAGGTGGCGACGACGCGCCACCAGTCGCTCGCCGTCCCCGGCGTCTCGGAGGGCTCGTCCTGCACGGTGAGGATCCCGGCGATGACCTCGGCCCGCCATCCGTCGCGCACGGCCCCGGTGGGCTCCCACCGGGGAAGCGGGTGCGGCTCCAGCAGCCCGCGTAGGTCGGCGGCGATGTAGGTGGGGCGTTCGCCCGGACCCGCGATCGCGAGATCGGCGACGGTGGTGACGCCGGTCATGACGAGGAGGCTGTCCACCTCGGCGTTCACGCCCCCGGCGATATCCGTGTCGAGGCGGTCACCCACCATGAGCGGACGCTCCGCCCCCATCCGGCGGCGGGTCTCGTCCAGCAGCGGCCGGGCGGGCTTGCCGGCGACCTCCGCCTCGCGACCCGAGAACCGCTGCAGCAGATCGACCAGCGTTCCGTGTCCGGGGCCGATGCCCCAGTCGGTGGGGATGGTGGAGTCGGTGTTGGTCGCCACCCAGGGCAGGCCGTCGGCGATGGCGATCGCACCGAGGAGGATCCGGTTCCACGGGAGGTCGGGACCGTATCCGGTCGCGACGGCCACCGGCGCCTCATCGAGGCCGGACACCGGTGCGAGCCCCACCTCGCGCAGCGCCGTGTCGAGGCCCTCGCCTCCGGTCATGAGGACCGGCGACCCCTCCGGGAACCGGTCGGCCAGGATCCGTGCGGCGGCCTGTGCGGAGGTCACGATGTCGGCCGGTGTGGCCGCGACGGCCAGGCGCGTCAGATGATCGCTGACGGTGCCGGGCGTCCGCGACGCGTTGTTGGTGATGAAGGCGATCCGCATGCCCGCGTCACGGGCCGCCGCGATCGCTTCCGGGGCCCGGGGGACCGCCGCCGAACCGGCGTACACCACCCCGTCCAGATCCAGCATGGCGAGGTCGTAGTCGGCGGTGAGGGGAGACACGGACTCACGGAGCACGGAGACACCTTTCCCGAAAATGACGACGGGCCACCGTATGGCGGCCCGTCACCGGATCATCACACAGGAGGGCGCGGAGCTACACGCCGAGACCCTTCTTCAGCGTCTCGAACCGGTCACGCAGCACCTTGGGGAGCTTGTCGCCGAACTTCGCGAGGTGCTCCTCCGTCTGTGGGATCTCTGCGCGGAGGGCCTCCACATCCACGGCGAGGAGCTCCTCGAGCGCGGCGTCCGAGATCTCGATGCCGGTGGTGTCCAGCTCCTCCGGCATCGGCACGATGCCGATGGGCGTCTCCTGTCCCTCGGCGCGACCCTCGATGCGGTCGACGATCCACTTGAGGACACGGGAGTTGTCACCGAATCCGGGCCACAGGAACTTGCCGTCGGCGTCCTTGCGGAACCAGTTGACGTAGAAGATCCGCGGGAGCTGGGCGCCCTCGGTCTCGGCCATGTCGAGCCAGTGCTGGAAGTAGTCCCCCATGTTGTATCCGCAGAACGGCAGCATGGCGAACGGGTCGAAGCGGAGCTGTCCGACGGTGCCGAACGCGGCGGCCGTCTGCTCGGAGCTCATGATCGAACCGAGGAACACGCCGTGCTCCCAGTTGAACGACTCGCGGACGAGCGGCACGACGGAGCCACGGCGGCCTCCGAACAGGAACGCGCTGATCGGCACGCCGGCGGGGTCCTCCCACTCGGCGGCCATCGAGGGGACCTGCTCGGCCGGCACCGTGAACCGCGCGTTCGGGTGGGCGGCGGGGTGATCGGCGGCGGGGGTCCAGTCCTCTCCGTGCCAGTCGACGAGGTGCTCGGGCACCTCCTTGGTCATGCCCTCCCACCACGTGTCGCCGTCGTCGGTGAGCGCGGTGTTGGTGTAGATGGCACCCTTCTCCAGCGCCTCCATGGCGTTGGGGGTGTTGCCCCAGCCGGTTCCCGGAGCCACGCCGAAGAGGCCGGCCTCGGGGTTGATGGCGTAGAGGCGACCGTCGTCACCGAACTTCATCCAGGCGATGTCGTCGCCGATGGTCTCGACCTTCCATCCCTCGATGGTCGGGATCATGAGCGCCATGTTGGTCTTGCCGCACGCACTGGGGAACGCGCCGGTGACGTAGTGAACCTTCCCCTCGGGGGAGGTCAGCTTGAGGATGAGCATGTGCTCGGCCATCCAGCCCTCGTCGCGCGCCATGGCGGACGCGATGCGCAGCGCGAAGCACTTCTTGCCGAGGAGGGCGTTGCCGCCGTACCCGGATCCGTACGACCAGATCTGACGCGTCTCCGGGTAGTGGACGATGTACTTCGTCTCGGCATTCGTGGGCCACGAGACGTCTTCCTGGCCCTCGGCGAGCGGAGCGCCGACCGAGTGGACGCACGGGACGAACTCGCCGTCCGCGCCCAATTCGTCGAGCGCCTTCTGGCCCATGCGGGTCATGATCCGCATCGACACCACCACGTACGGTGAATCCGTGAGCTGCACGCCGATGTGCGACTTGTCGGATCCGAGCGGTCCCATGGAGAACGGGATCACGTACATCGTCCGGCCCTTCATGCAACCGTCGAAGAGCTCGTCCAGCTCGGCACGCATCTCGGTCGGTGCGCGCCAGTTGTTGGTGGGGCCGGCGTCGACCTCGTTCTCCGAGCAGATGAAGGTGCGGTCCTCGACACGAGCCACGTCCGACGGGTCGGACCAGGCCAGGTAGCTGTTGGGCCGTTTGGCGTCGGACAGCTTGGTGAAGGTGCCGTTGTCGACGAGGAGCTGACAGAGGTTGTCGTACTCCTCCGCAGAGCCGTCACACCAGTGGATCCGGTCGGGCTTCGTCAGGGCGGCGATCTCGTCGACCCACTGGGTCAGCTGCTGATGCTTGGTCGGGACGGTGGTGCTCACAGACAGGTCACATCCTCTGTCGTCGTGGTGATGGGACGGTGCGGGTCCGGCGGGGAGGGCTGCGGACGGCACCGAATAGGGGAACGTTACTCCCTTTCGCCGGCCCGTATGTCCCGGTATGGCATGCAAATCGCCACATTCCCGGTACGTGCGGGGACGATCGGCGGTGCGGACGATCCGGCCTCGTGGCCGGCGTTGCGATCTGCCTCGGGGCTGTGGCGGCGGCGTGTCGCGAATGCCAGAACGGCCATGCCGGTTTGGTTTTTCGTCAGTCGTCCGTTTGGCGCCTATCGACATCGGCCGGCTCGCCGCAACCGGTCGTCACACCTGGTGGGTGGGGCGCGGGTACATACGGCTCGGCATCCGTCGGGACTTCGAGGTCCTGACGGATGCCGAGCATTGAGGGAAAGCGCGGGACGTGCCGACCGCGACGTGCGGGTACGCGTGCAGCGTCACCCTGCTCCGGTCGCCTCGCCGTCGTCGGCGGGCGGGATGTTGGCGTTGACCCGGAACACGTTGTCGGGGTCGTAGGCGGCCTTCACCCGCGTGAGCCGTTCGTAGTTGTCACCGAAGGTCGCGCGGACCCGTCCGGCCGATTCGGTCAGCTGGTCGGCCATCATGAAGTTGAGATAGCCGCCCTCGCTGGAGAAGCGGTGCACGTCGTCGTGGTAGTCCCTGGCCCATCTGTCGATGGCACCGGCATCCCGTGGGTCCGATGAGATGCCCGCGATCACCAGCGACCAGCGCGCGTCGCGGCGACGCCACGCGGTCGCCTCCGGTGCCACCCGGTGCACAGCCCCGTCGATCGGATAGAAGTGCATGACGGACTGGGCGCCCGGGCCGAGCAGGCGACCGTGGTGGACGTGCCGGTCGATCGCCTCGTCCGGCAACTGCGTGACGAAGTCGCCGTGCCAGGACCACTGCATCCCGCTGGGCATCAGCCCGTCGAAGAGCTGCTGAAGCTGGGCGAACGGCTGGGTCATGCGCCAGTCGAAGAGCGGTGGCGGCAGCTCCGCCATCATCGGCTCCATCTCGGCCCGGCCCTCGGCCTCGGGACCGTTGTAGCAGGCAATCAGCGCGGCGACCGTCTTGCCCTGGTGCTCGGCCGGGAACGGGTCGAACATCGGCACCGTCTTGAGTCCTGCGAACACGCTCAACCGCTCGTCCACTCCCGGCAGGTGATCGCGATATGCCCGCAGCATCTGTGCGGCGTCGTCGATGTCCCAGAACACGGGTCCTCCGAACACCTGGTCGACCGGGTGCGCGCGGAACGTGAACCGCGTGACGACGCCGAAGTTGCCGCCGCCGCCCCGCAGCGCCCAGAACAGATCCGGGTGCGAGGTCTCCGACGCCGTGACGACGGCGCCATCGGCGAGCACGACCTGGGCCTCGACGAGGTTGTCGATCGTCAAGCCATACGCACGCGTCAGATAGCCCGTGCCGCCGGCGAGCGTGAGCCCGCCGACCCCGGTCGAGGACACGAAGCCCATGGGCACCGCGAGTCCGTGCTCGGCGGTCGCGGCGTCGACATCGCGCATCGTCGCGCCACCCTGGACGTGCACGATCCCGGCGTCGGTGTCGACCTCGACGTCGCGCATCTCACCGAGGTCGATCACGAGCCCGTCGTCGACGCTGCCGAGGCCGGCACCGTTGTGACCGGCTCCGCGCACGGCCACCCTGACTCGGTGCCGCACGGCGTGGCGAACGGCGGCCGCGATGTCGTCGACGTCCGCGCAGCGGACGATCACCAGGGGACGCTTGTCGATCATCCCGTTTTAGAGCTGGCGGCGGTCGTCGTAGAGCGCGTCGTCTCGGGCGACGACCTCGCCGGTCATCGTTCCGCGCAGCGCGCTCAGGATGGGGGTAGTATCGGCCGTGGTCATGATGACCTCCCTTTCGTGACAGGTGCAGTCCGATGGCGACAACGCTAGGAACCGGCCGCGGGAAGGTGAACGCCCCAGCCGCCGCGTGTGATGCCCGTTCGTCCGGCATCCATCCGGTGTCTGCCCATGCGTCCGGGCGACTTCGCCGAACGTCCGGGAACGCGTGAGCGATGGATGTCCTGTCGGACGTTCTGATGGCCGTCCGGTTGACCGGTGCGGTCTTCTATGACGTGGAGGCCCGGCCCCCGTTCGTCTCGACCAGCCCCAGTTCGGAGGCGATCGCCGCACGGATGATCGCGGGAGCCGAGCACGTCATCGGGTTCCACGTCATGACCGACGGCGTCGCCTGGACCGAGCCGGTCGACGATCCCTCGACGGCGCTCCAGCTGCGAGCCGGTGAGATCGTGATCTTCCCCGGAGGGGATGCCAACGTGATGGCCTCGGCACCCGGTATGCGATCGGAGCCGCAGTGGGAGAAGTTCCATCGGCCCGTCCTCGGGCTGCTGCCGACGTCGATCGTCCTCGACGACGTCGGCGACGGGGATGCCGAGCCGTGCCACTTCGTCTGCGGATACCTCTCGTGCGACGTCCGGCCGTTCAATCCGCTGCTGGAGTCGCTGCCCCAGACATTGCACGCACCGGTGTCCCCACAGGCCTGGCAGTGGATGACGGCGCTGCTCGATGCGGCGGTCGAGACGAGTCAGCAGCATGATGCGGGCCGGGAGGCGACACTCGCAAAGCTCGCCGAGCTGATGTTCGTCGAGGCGATCCGGCACCACATCGAGTCGCTGCCCGATGACGCGACCGGCTGGGTGGCGGGTCTGCGCGACCCGCAGATCGGCGCCGCATTGCGGGCGATCCACGAGCACCCGCAGCGGGCGTGGACGATCGACCTGCTCGCGCGCGAGGTGGCCATGTCGCGCTCGTCGTTCGCGGAGCGGTTCACGGCATTGGTCCGGATGCCGCCGATGACCTACCTGACGCGCTGGCGGCTGCAGCGCGCCGCCCGGCTGCTGGAGTCCGCCGGGTTGTCGGTGGCGGCGGCCGCCGCGGCGGTCGGCTACGAGTCGGAGTCCGCGTTCACTCGCGCCTTCAAGCGTCACCTCGGGGAGTCACCGGGAGCGTGGCGACGGGCTGCGGCGGCACGTGCCGACCTGCTGACGGCTCCGTGAGGTCCGCCGACGGCGACGATCCCGCGACCGGTGTGCGGGAGGTGGCCGGGTGGCGCCCGACCCTCGCGGATGTGACGGCGACCACTACGGCGGCGTAACTCCAGATGATCCGGTTTCGTTGTCGCCGCGGGCGGTCTGGTAGGAACCACCGAAACCGGTGAGAGAGCGATCCGACCCGTCCGTCTACCGAAGGGACCCACCCACGATGAACCTGCCACCCCTGACACCCGAGCCGATGAGCGCGCCGCACGATCCCACCCGGTCGCCCTTCAACTCACCGTTCTACGAGCGCATCGGTCTCGCCGGGCTCGCACTCGGCGTCATCGCCGGGCTGCTGGTGCTGATCGGCGCCTTCGGCGATCAGAAGCTGGCGTCGACGGCGTTCTCGACGATGAGAATGGAGAAGTCCGGGGTCGTCATCATGGGCGTCATCTCGATGGCACTCCTCATCGTCTGTGTCGCGTTGCCATGGGCGTGGGCTCGCTTCACCGGGATCGGCCTGCTCGCGGCATCGGCGTCGGTGTGCTTCCTCATCGTGATCGGCGCGCGGACCGACGATCGATTCCTCCCCTTCAAGGACGTCACCCTCCACCGCGCCGCCTGGATCCTCTACATCGCTGGACTCATCTTCACGGTCGGTCTCGCCCTCGCCCTGATCGGCACGCCGCGCATCGGTCGCCTCCCTCTCGTCGGTATGACGGATACGAGCGGCTATGCGGTGGCCGGTCTCGTGCTGTCCATCTGCGGAGTGTTCGGCGGCGTCACCGCGTCACTCGGCATCGCGTTCTCGATCGCCGGGCTGGACGACATCCGCCGGAGCGAGGGCACGCGCACAGGTCGGGGGATGGCGATCGCCGGTCTCGTGGTGGGGCTCGTCATCCTCGTGAGCGTCGTCGCGATCGCCGTCATCGGATCGCTCACGCTGGAGCCGTCGGTCGACCGCAATGACTGAGGGGCAGCGCCTCTCGGCCTGCAAGCGTGGTGTCAGTCGATTAACGTGCACGCGGTCGGACCGCGTCGCTCAGTAGGGCAGCCGCCCGTGTCCGATGAGCGGGGAGAGCGATGGTGAATGGATCGCCCGGGCGATGCGGTGGGTGAGGGCCTCGGCCGCGAGGTCCAGAGTGGGGTTGAGCTCCATCTCCGCCCGGGTGAGCTGGATCTCCTCCAAGGCGCGCTCCAGGCCCGGGACCCGCGAGGGCACCGCGACGGCCCGGAGGCTCTCCACCCGGCTGCGGTGTCGCACGGTCGACTCCGACCCGAGCGCCACGGCGAGGGCATCGGCGAAGTAGCCGGCGGCGCCGTCCAGCACGAGCCCCCACCCGTCGGTGAGAAGGCGTCGGCGTTCGCGCTTCCTCTGGTCCTCCATCCGCTTGATGGCGGTCCGTTCGCCGCGCTTGCCCTCGAGAGCGGCCGCTTCTTCCGCCAGCCGCTCGAGCTCATCGCTGGGATTCTCGTCGGCCGCGGTCTCCATCTGACCCTGGATGTCGCGGATGAGCATCGATCCGGCAACTCCGCCGCTCAGGACCTGGTCGGCCAGGCGAACACCGAGGGATCGCATGGTCCGTTCGAACGGCGTCGCCGACAGCGCGGCGGGGCCCTGAGCCCGTGCGAGGGCGGCCGCCTCGTCGGGATCCACGCCCGCCTCTGTCAGGTGCGCCGCGATCCTCTCCCACCCGGGGGAGCGGAATGGGATCGGCAGGCACCGCGAGCGGATCGTGGGGAGGATGTCGCTGATGTGATCGGTGACCAGGATGAGGTGGGAGCGGGGCGGGGGCTCCTCCAGCTGCTTGAGGATGCGCGGGGCGCCCTCCTGCTCGCGCAGGCGTTCGGCGCCGTCGATGATGAGCACGCGCTTCTTCCCGACGACGGGGAGCGTGGCGAGGTCGGCCAGCGCGGGTTCGAGGTCTGCCTCCAGCCGGATGGACGCACCACTGGCGCTGACGACGGAGAGGTCGAGTGACGAATCGTCCGGGTCGTGCTCTCCGCCCGGATCGATGAGGCTCCAGGCGAGCGCACGGGCCGCGCGGCGCTTGCCGGTTCCCGCAGGACCGAAGATGAGGAGCTGCTGAGGTGGCGCGTCCCGGGCGAGGATCCGGGTGAGGATGCGCTCGGCGACGGGCTGGCGATCGAGTGCGATCACGTCATCGACTCCACGGCGTCCATGACGGCCGCGTGGACGGCCTCCTCGGACGCATCTCCCGGGACGATCGTGATGCGCTCGGGCGACCGGCGGGCCAGGTCGTGGAAGGCGTCGGCGACCGTGCGCTGGAACCCGTCGCCCTCCGACTCGATCCGGTCGACGGGACCGCCGCTGCGCCGCTCAATCGTCACAGCGACGGGAACATCCAGGACGATCGTGAGGTCGGGCCGGAGCCCGTCGATCGCGGGTGCGTTGACGGCGTCGATCACATCGGCTCCGAGACCGCGCGCGATGCCCTGATAGGCGATCGACGAATCGAGGAAGCGGTCGCAGACCACCCAGTCGCCGCGCTCCAGGGCCGGACGGATGAGCTCGCGCACATGCTGGGCGCGGGCGGCGGCGAAGAGGAGCGCCTCGCTGACCGGGTCGATGGCGTCGCCATCGAGGAGCAGCGCCCGGATGCCCTCGCCGAGCGGGGTCCCGCCGGGCTCCCGGGTCTCGATCACGGTGTGACCGTCGCGTCGCAGCGCCTCCGCCAGAAGTCGCGCCTGGGTGGACTTGCCGCTGCCGTCGGCGCCCTCGAAGGTGATGAAGCGCCCCGTCATAGCGGGCTCGCGATGGCGGCGGCGATCACGACGAGCGCGACGATGGCGACGACGAGGATCCACCCGACCGGCTTCGCCCAGGCGGGCGGCGTCAGCGTGTCGAGGTCGGCCTCCTGCGTGTGGCGCAGCCGTCCCAGGATGTCGTCGGACGGATCGTTCTCGGGGGTGTTCATCGTGCGGCGTCCATGGCGTCCGGACATCCTGCCCGATCCGGACAACGGACCGGGTGCACCCGACCGTGGACGACGGGGCGCACGAGCGGTGCGTCGCATGTCGGGCAGGCACTGCCGGGCACGGCCAGCACCTCGGTCCGGCCGGGGAGGAGGTAGCCGTGGCCGCATCCGAGGCAGCGCAGCCGGCCACGGGCGCCAGCCATCCATTCGTCGCAGATCGGGCACCGGCCGATGAGACGACCCGCATCGAACTCCGGGGGCACCGGGAGGGTGGTGACCCCATCCAGGAGGGCGAGGAAACGCTCGCGCGCCGTCGCGCGGTCGACGGTGCCGCGCATCACCGCGTCGATCCACTCGTCGCAGCGCGTGGCGGTGGCGGGGTCCGCGAGGACGGGCGGAAGGACCTCGTGCAGCCGGACCCCGGCGGGTGACAGCCATGCCGGATCCTCGGCGACGTAGCCATGCTCGGTCAGACGGTCGAGCGAGGAGCCGGGCACCCCCTCTCGGAGCAGGGCGGCACGGGACCGTGGGCCGAGGGCCAGGCGATCGAGTGCGGTCGTCTCGTGGATCCCGAGTCCGGGGTCGATGCGGTGGAGGAGGTGCGAGACGATCGCGGCCACCTCCTCGGCGAGCGCCCGCGACTCACCCGCGAGATCGTCGATCGGGGTGAGATCGTCCCACGGCCAGCTCCCGCGACGCGCGCGGCGGATGAGATCGTGCCGGCCCTCGCCGACGAGGTCGCGGACCTGCGTGGTGAAGAGAGGATCGTCGGATGTGACGATGAGTTCGTCGGCGTCCTTCGCCAACTTGGCGAGGGCACGGCCCGCGGCGCGGCGGCGAGGCTCCCAGACCGGAGGTGTGCCACGGGGGGTCCGGATGAGGCCGTCCACTCCGATGGCCCGGATGGTCGTCGTCCCCTCGATCCACTCGGCGTAGGGCACGGCATGCGACGCGCGATGGTCGGCTTCGGGGGGGACCGTGCCCCAGGCCGATGGGTCGAGCGGTGTGTCGATGACGACCAGCCGTGTCATCGGATGCCTCGGTGACCCCGCCTCACGACTCGGAGGCTACTGCGCGGAGGCGTCGGGAGAGTCGACGTATCCGGTGGGGTTGGAGTGCTGCCACCGCCACGTGTCGGCACACATCTCGTCGACGGTGCGCTCGGCGCTCCATCCGAGGTCCTCACGGGCACGGGTGGGATCTGCGTACGACACGGCGACGTCCCCGGCGCGGCGCGGCAGGATCTCGTAGGGCACCGGGCGTCCGCTGGCGCGCTGGAACGCCTCGACCATGTCGAGGACGCTGTATCCATGGCCCGTCCCGAGGTTCCAGGGATGGCAGCCGACGCGGTCGGGGAGCGCCGCCAGCGCGGCGAGGTGGCCGTTCGCCAGGTCGACCACGTGGATGAAGTCGCGGACGCCCGTTCCGTCGGGGGTGGGATAGTCGTTCCCGAAGACCCGGAGGTGCTCGCGCCGGCCGATGGCGACCTGCGCGATGTAGGGCATCAGGTTGTTGGGGATGCCGGAGGGGTCCTCGCCGATGCGGCCCGACTCATGGGCGCCCACCGGGTTGAAGTAGCGGAGGAGGGCGATCCTCCAGCGGTCGTCGGCGACGGCCACGTCGCGGAGGATCTGCTCGATCATGAGCTTCGTCCAGCCATACGGGTTAGTGGCCCAGAGGGGTGCGTCTTCACGGAGCGGCATGGTCTCGGCCAGGCCGTACACGGTGGCGCTCGAGGAGAACACGAGCGTCCGGCAGTCCATCCGCTCCATCACCCGGAGGAGAGAAAGCGTCCCTTCGACGTTATTCGCGTAGTAGAGCTGCGGGATGTCGACGGACTCGCCGACGGCCTTGAGTCCCGCGAAGTGGATGACGGCATCGGGCGTGATGTCCTGGAAGGCCGTCCGCAGCCCGTCCTCGTCGCGGATGTCGACCTCGTACAGCGGCGCTTCGCGATCGGTGATCTCGGCGACGCGTCGTAGTGCCTCCGGGTGGGAGTTCGACAGATTGTCGACCACTGCGACGTCGTGCCCTTCCTCCAGGAGCCGGAGGACGGTGTGGCTTCCGATGTATCCGGCACCGCCGGTGACGAGTACGCGCATCCGCGGCAGTCTAGTGCCCTGGATCGGCAATCGCCGACGAGATCCGGACTCGGGATACCAGGTGTCCCCTCAGGACCCCGGGAGCCGGGGAGGACGGACGACGTCGCCCGTGATGATTGCCCGAGGGATGCCGTCGACCATCCATGCGATGTCACCGGGGAGGGCGCCCAGCACCTCGGCAGCGCGGGTCTGGGCGGCACGGAGTCCCGGCGGTCGCCGGGTGGGCGTGTGGGCATCGGAGGCGATCACGTGGACGTATCCGGACCGCAGGAGCCGCTCGGCCGCGTGCTGTGCCTGGATGCCGAACTCGCCCGTGATGCTCTCGGCGTTGACCTGGACGAGCGCGCCGCGCCCGACGAGGTCGCGGACCCTGTCCGGGTTCTTCTGGACCGAGGAGTTGCGCTCCGGGTGGGCGAGGACCACCCGCAAGCCCTGGAGTTCCAGCTCGGTCATGAGCCGGGCCAGGTCGAGCGGCCACCCCTCGAACGGCATCTCGACCAGAAGCCACGGGCCGTCGCCGAGCGTCGCCTCGGCGCGCTCCTCCGGTGCCATGGCCACGAGCTCCCCGATGTCGATCTCCATCCCCGTCACGAGCTCGAGTGCGATGTCCTCCTCCGCGAGTCGCTCACGGAACGCCGCGACGGCATCCCGCACGATGGCCGGCGTGTTGGGGAAGCGGGGCCGGCGATGCGGCGTGCAGACGACGGTCGTGGTCCCGTCCTCGACGGCGACGCGCGCCATGCGCACCGCGTCGTGGATGCTGGAGGGCCCGTCGTCGATCCCGGGGAGAAGATGGCAGTGGAGGTCGATCACGCGACGAAGGGTGCCAGGGTCAGGCGTCCTGTGCCCGCGGCGGGACCGGTGGCGTGATCGCGGGCGAGTCGGTATCCTTGGCTTTCCGCAAGGGGCTATAGCTCAGCTGGGAGAGCGCCTGGATCGCACCCAGGAGGTCAGCGGTTCGAATCCGCTTAGCTCCACTGCTTGGTCGTACTGGCAACCCTGCCCCCGTGATCGGTGGGCAGGGTTGCTTCGTTGTGGTCGACGGTGATGTCGGGATGGAGCCGGCCGGTGCGCTGCCAGAACTCGGCGTGCAGCCGGTCGCTCAACAGCCGTTTGATTACTTGTCGTCGTCGACGGCGACATCCTCGCGGAACAGCTCGATGATGCGGCGCCAGTTCGGTTGGAGTGCGTCGAGGCGCTTTGCCAGCTCGACGGGAACATCGTTGAGGTCGGGGTGCGTCGCATCGACTCTGGCGACGAGCTCGGCAATGCCAAGGCGCTTTGCGGGGTCGTTCATGTCGTGCTCCTTCTGCCTGCCGATTCGAGGTGGTCTCGCTCGATCCAGGCCAGCGTCGCGACGACCAGGGCCTCGGTTCCGGTATCACAGGTCGGCTGCAGAGCGGGGGCGAAGTCGGGTGAGTGGTTGACGGGGACGTCCTGCGCGATCCGGCCGGCCTCCGTCGCCCGCCGGTACACGTCCGCGTCGGTGCAGCCCAGCACCCAGTAGCTGTACGGCGCGCCGAAGGCCGCCGGGATGTGGCTGAAGTCCTCGCTGGCGGTCCGCTGCCCGATCGTGCCGGCCCGGTCGCCGAAGTGATCGGCGAACGCCGCGGCCAGGCGATCGGTGGTGCCCGGATCGTTCTCGGTGACCGGGAACCGGTCGTAGACCTCGAACTCCGGCTCGCGCGGACAGGCGGACGCCGCGCATTCGGCGGTGACGATGCGGTGGATTGCGTCCAGGACCCGGGAGCGCGTCTCCTCGTTGTAGGTGCGCACCGTCAGCTCCATCCGGGCCGAGTCCGCGATCACGTTTCCCGCGGTACCCGCGTGGATGCTCCCGACGGTCAGCGCCGCGGTCTCGGTCGGCGCGACCTCGCGCGAGACCACGGTTTGGAGGCGCACGATGATCATTGCGGCGAGCACGACGGGGTCGACGGACGCGTGGGGCATCGATCCGTGCCCACCGCGGCCGTGGACGGTGATCCGGATGTTGTCGGCGGCGGAGAAGATCGGGCCGGGGTGTGTGCTGACCCGGCCGGCGGGACCGGCGATGACGTGTTGCGCGAAGGTCACGTCGGGCACGGGGATGATGTCGGCCAGACCGTCCTCGACCATGCCGAGCGCGCCGCCGCCGGTCTCCTCGGCCGGCTGGAAGAGCGCGACCACCGTGCCCCGCCACGTGTCGGTGGCGTCGGCGAGGAGCCGGACGGCACCGAGCAGGCAGGTGGTGTGCATGTCGTGGCCGCATGAATGCGCGACGGGGACCTCGTTGCCGGCGTCGTCCGTGGCGGTCGCGGTACTGGCGTAGGGCAGGCCGGTCGTCTCGCGGATCGGCAGCGCGTCCATGTCGGCTCGAAGCAGCACCGTCGGGCCGTGCCCGTTGCGCAGCACTCCGACGACCCCCGTACCGCCGACACCGTCGTGCACATCGAGGCCGAAGTCACGGAGCCGCCCGGCGACGATCCCGGCCGTGCGGTGCTCGCGATGGGACAGCTCGGGGTGCTCGTGCAGGTCGCGGTACAGGTCCTCCTGCCACGCGCGGACACCGTCCAGCCCCGCCAAGACCCGCGATACAGCGCCGCCCATCGTGTCCTCCTGTGCGGTGAGTCCGCCGCCCGGGGCCGTTCCGGCGCCCGACGCGGCATGTTCCCAGATCGCGGACCGATCCCACCGGCATGTGGGCATCGTCGAGCCCGCAACGGGCACGTGGGCCCGGCTCATCATCGGCCGTTTTGTAATCGGTTCCGCCGCGCGCGAGAATGATTCGCGGTCGGGGCGCTCCGCGTCGCCGACAGGGCCACGAGAGGACGTCCGATGGCGATACCGGAGCGGAGCAGCAACGTGACCACCGCGGTGATCGCCGCTCGGCCGACGCGGTGCGGGCACTTCGGGTCGGCAGCGATCGGGACTGCCGATGCCCACGAGTGCATGTCTCCTCGGCCCACCCGGCGGTGAGTCGGCCACCGAGCGAACAGGAGCGTCAGATGCGAATCCATGCCGTCCGGATACAGAGGTCTCCGCGCCTACGCCGTCCGAATGTCGTGGTTGCGCTGGCCATAGTGGCCTATGCCATCACGATGGTGACGACGCTGCCGCCGTTGGCCGCTTTCACCTCCGATCCGACGAACTCGATCGCGATTGACACGACGAACACCGCCGGCGGTGTGCCGCCCGGTGACGACACGACGGCTCAGCCGGGGGACTCGTACACGTACAACATCACGGCGTCATGTTCGGACATCGTCACCGACTGCGTGAACCTCACCGTCGTCGACACGTTCCCGGCCGGCGTCATCATCGACAAGACGCTCCCGAGTTCGATCCCAGGCCTTCGTGAGGTGACATGGAACGGCTCGACGCTGACCGTCAAATACGTTCAACCGCTCGGCGGACCGCCTGGTGCGACCGGCAAGCCCGCCGGTACGAGCGACCCCTTCACCGTCCACGTCACGCTGCCTGCCGACACGCCGCTTGAGGACGGAGCGGTGATCGCGAACGAGGCGACGATCTCGGCCTCCAACGTCGCGGAGTCGGCCACCGACGCCAGCAACGTCGAGGTCAACATTCCGCGCGTCGTTGCCGTCGCGACGACGAAGTCGTTCAGCAGCCCATCGGCGGTCGCCGGCGATCTCGGTGCCGGTCCCGCCATCCAGATCGGTGCCGAGAACCGGTCGTCAAGCTCGGCGCGGGTCACTGCGATGAGGCTGGAAGACGCGACGCCGGGCACGTTCGAGTACCTCGATTTCGTCACGGCGACGGTCACGGGGTACCCCGCCGGAGCCGACCAGGCGCAGCTCTTCGTCTGCCCATCGGCCAACGCACCGTGCGACAGCGACGACGACTATGTCCCCGGAGGGATCGGCACACCTCCCGCGCCGACGTCCCTCACTCTCCCCGGCGGCATCTCCGCCGCCGACGTCGTCGGCGTGCGGGTCGTTTTCACCGACACCAATGGGAGCTTCATTGCGCGCGTCACCCAGGGCGGCACGGCGACCGTCGCCGTCGCGACGAATCTGCGTGGAACCATCCGCTCGACGGGACAGCCGATCACCGCGATTCCCGCGACGATCACGATCGTCAACAGCGCGAAGGGCACGGTCACCGACCCGGGCGCGTCCCCGGCATCGGCGACCGGTACCGCCGACGCGCAGTTCCGGATTCTCCCGCCCCCGCCCCCGTCGCCTCCCTCCCCTCCGTCGACCGGGCCCATGCCTCCGCCGGCCGGGACGTCGAGTGTGAAGGTGGTGACGCGCTGGGAGGGGAAGCCCGGAACGGCGACCGTCTTCGTCGACCGTGACGGCAAGGCGCCCTACGACGCGTCCGCGCGAGCGAACGCCAAGGGCGGTGTCGCGACCGCATCGTTTCCTCTGTCAACGAGCGTCACCGTCGGCGAGACACGGGTGCCTTCCGGCTACCGTGCCGTGATCAACTGCGGTGCCGGCTGGCGCACGTATCGCGGAGGCCCGTTCAGGGTCGTCGCTCCGGCCGACTCGGGAACGGTGCGCACATGCACGATCATCAATCGAGGTCAGCCCAGGCTGGTCCTCACGAAGCGGCCGACGAAGCGGACGGTGGGGGCCGGCGAGACGGTCGACATCCACATCACGGTCCAGAACCGCGGCCGTGGGGATGCGCGGAACGTCAGGGTCTGCGATCGCCTGCCCAAGCACTTCGTGTTCGTCCGGGCTGGTGGTGCGCAGTTCCGCAAGGGTGACGCCTGCTGGACCTTCCGCCGTCTCCAGCCGGGTGCCGTACGGCATGTGGTCGTCCGCACGAAGACCGTCATGGGGACACGCCGCGTGGGGGTCAGGAACATCGCCTGCATCTCGCGGCCGACGAACGCGCGGTCCATGGTCTGTACCGCGCGTGCCACGATCAGCGTGTAGGGCGGCGGTGTCACCCTCTGGGCCGACGACGTGGTCTCAGACCTCCTGTCGTCGGTCCTCCCCGTGCCCAGCGTCGGAAGTGCATCCTCCGGGGTTCGGGTGATGACTTCCTGACAGGTGCGTAGGGATGTGTCCGGCTGTCACGCTCCCACGGCGTGGCGGTCGTCCGCTATCGGTGTGTCCGGCCGTCAGTTTCTCGCGGGCGCCGTTCCTCGGGCCGCCCATGCGATGCCCGCAAGCGTGAACGGGCCGTCCGGGCTCCCCATCATCTCGTGCGCGGTGGCGCGCACACGGCCCTGGGTCTCCGGATCGAGGGTGGCGTAGTAGGAGCCGACCGGACCGACCCCGCCGCTGAACGCGGCCCAGTAGTCGTCGAAGCCCGCGTAGTCGGCCGCCGCGGCGATCGTCGTCTCGACGATATCGGTGCAGCCGGCTGAGGCCAGGAGCCCGCCGAGCTCGCCTTCGCGCGTGCCGGCCAACCGCTCACCCGGAGCCGAAGGGACGACCGCCTGCGCGGCGCGCCAGAAGCCCGCAAGCGCCTCCATGCGGGTGACGTCCCAGAAGCACAGGGCCACCACGCCGCCGGGACGTGTCACCCGGGTCATCTCACGAACGCCCTGGGCCGGGTCGCTCATGAAACCCACGACGAGAGACGACAGGGCGGCATCGAAGGCCCCATCCTCGAAGGGCAGCGACTCGGCGACGCCGACGTGGGCGTGGACACCGGGGACCCGCTCACGGCATGCCTCAACGAACAGTGGTGACGGGTCGATGGCGGTGACGGAGTCCGGGCCGACGCGTCGAGCGAGTTCGCGTGTCAGGCCACCCGGACCGCATCCGACATCGAGGGCGCGCTCGGTGCCGACGATCTCGGCCGTATCGGCGAAGAGAGGTGCGAGGCTGGGGATGAACCGGCCCATGAGCCGGTCGTAGTCCTCGGCGGCGGCGGAAAACATCGGGTGTCCCATCGTCATCTCCAATGGTGTGCCATGGGCGGCCATGGCATCGGCCCGTGACGGCGGGCGGCGCGGAGAGCGACGACAGGTGCTGCCACTCGTTCGTCCGCCACATGTGACGGGAAGAGCCGGCCGGAACTCGATCCTGGCCCAATGTACACCCGCATTGCTCTCCGGCCGAATCGGCGGAACACGGCCTGTAGGCGCGTCTCTCGCCTCCATGGCGCACGTTCGATATGGCGGCACGACTGCAGGCGCCGCCGGTCGGGAGGGGCTGGGTCACGGACCATGTCGTCCTGACAGGAACGTCGCATCACGGTCGCATCCGGAGCGTCTACGTAGCAGCTGCGTAGATGAGGTTCTGGAGGATCGACGGGGATGCGATCGCCGAGTAGCGTGGCTCGCCCATGAGCAGTCATCGCCGCCGGTTGGTCCCCTGCTGCCCTCGACGATGCCGGCGTGCGTCGCGGTTCCCGGCCTCGCCGGCGGCACGGTGGATGGCGTCGCCGCCGATCGCGCTCGCCCGCCCGGCGAGGTTCTTCCTCGCCGCCGAACGGACGCGTACGCCTCGCGGCACAGTGACGGTAACTGACGCCGCCGGCAACCATCGCGTTTTCACCGTCACCACCACGGTGGCCCGCCACTGCCGCCTTGAAGGGGCGCGTCAACCACGAAGCACTGAGAGGTGCACGCCATGTCACGGACACCACGAGACGCGGGAGCGCGTGCCGCGCATCCCATCCTCCCGGCGATGACGTCGCGTCGTCGACGGGGCGTCTGGCTCGTCGCGGCGCTGGCCGCGGCAGCCACCCTCCTCGTCATCCTGGGGACCCGGACTCCCATCGCCGGGGCCGACACGTCGATCCAGACCTACTCGTTGCCGGACGGTCCCGTCGGAACGGGCCTGGTCACGGCGCCCGACGGGACCGTGTGGTTCGCGACGGGCGACTCCAGCGCGCCACAGCCGCGGATCGGGCGACTCGATCCCGCATCCGCGCAGCCCGGTACCTCGGCGGGCATCTCCCTCTATTCGACGCCCACGTTCACCGGCGCGCCGTGCTGCGCGACGATGGTGCGGTCACTGGCCTACGACCCCGCGTCCAACAACGTGTGGTTCGCGCGGAGCGACGGCATGTACGGCTACGGCCGGACGGGGGACATGGTCGCCGGCACGGCCAACGGCTTCTCGTGGAACACGGTGTCGTACCAGAACGGTGCGAGCACGGGCTACATCGGCCTCTGGGGCATCGCCTACGACCCGGTCACGAAGCAGGCGTGGCTTGCCCAGAACACGACGACCAACGTCGCGTCCAGCCCGGGCTACTACGCCGGGGCGCGGGTCGCCGCCACCGACAACGGGCTCGGCCTCTCCGAGGGGCCGAACATCGCCCTGCAGGGTGGTCGCACCACCATCGAGAGTCTGCGCTACGACGCCAAGCCGCGCGGCGTCTCGATCGGTGCCAACGGACAGGCGTGGTTCGCCGAGTCCGATCCTGGCAACCCCGGCTGGCGGATCGCCCATACGAACGGCACCGGGGACTACACGGAATACCTCATCCAGCCCTGCGTCGGCACGCCGTGCTCCGGCAGCTACACGGGCACCGGTCCGACGGACACGACGGTCGCCCCCGACGGCTCGGTGTGGTTCACCAACGAGCTCAATCGGTCCATCGGACGTCTGGACCCCGTCGGCGGCACGTTCACCACCTACACGCTGGCGTCGATCAGCCCTGCTCTCGCCACCGGCCGGCCGATGCAGATCCGCACGGCGGTCGACGGCACGCTGTGGGTCGCGGTGTACGGCGGCATCAGCGCCCCCGGGGCGAAAGCGATCGTCCGGATCGTTCCCTCGCAGCCCGCTCCCACCGCGACGGTGTACCCGACCGGCGCCTCCGCACCGGTGTCGATCGCGCCGAGCGCGACCGGTGACGTGTGGTTCGGTCTCAACCCCGCGTCCGGCACGGGATCGATCGGGCGACTGCAGGGTGTCCTCGGGGGCGGCTCACCAGGGCCGACCACGCCGACCACCCCGACCACCCCGACGACCCCGGCACCCGGTGCCACCACGCTCACCCCGAGCGCCGTCGGCGTCGCGCGCCCCGGGGCGGTGGCCACCAGCGGCGACACCACAAGCGTCACGCAGATCTGCGTCGGCCCGCCGCAGGACCGATGCAGCCTGGTCTATCTGATCCAGTCGCGTGAGTACGTCACCGGATTCCCCGGTTTGAAGTCCAACGAGTACGTCATCATGACCGTGAAGCCGGTGAAGAAGCCGGTGAAGCCCAAGAAGGCGAAGAAGCCGCCGCTCCCGATCCTGGCGAAGGTCGGCGTGACCCTGAAGGGCGGACAGAAGAAGACGACGAAGATCCGCCTGAGTCCCAAGGCGCGCGCGGCGCTGGCGAAGAA
Organism: uncultured Bifidobacteriaceae bacterium; assembly: GCA_964406645.1. Classification (GTDB taxonomy): domain Bacteria; phylum Actinomycetota; class Thermoleophilia; order Miltoncostaeales; family Miltoncostaeaceae; genus CALMEC01. The sequence goes on from CAYOSM010000007.1 coordinate 35,459, forward strand.
GGGGACGCTCAAGGCGACGCTGATCGTCCAGCAGCGGATGAAGAACGGCACCCTCAAGACGATCCAGAAGAAGCAGGTGATCTTCCGGGCGAAGAAGAAGCCGGCGAAGAAGCCCGTCAAGAAACCGGTGAAGAAGCCCGTCAAGAAGTGACGGCCCCGTATCGGTCACCGTGGGTCGGCCCGTCCGACCCACGGTGCGCCGATCCGGAGCCCGGCACGTCGAGGCGTGAGCGCTCAGTCGGGCAGCGCGGCCCAGACAGCGGCTGCGGCGGCCGAGTGGGTGTGGACGCCGAGCTTCGCGTACGCGTTCTCGAGATGTTTCTGCACGGTCCGCGGTGCGATCCCGAGTTGGACGGCGATCGTCGCCGTGTCGGCGCCGAGGGCGAGCGCGCGCAGGACCTCGCCCTCACGGGTGGTCACGCCGAGGCGTTCCGCCACGGCGGGCGGAAGGCCGGGTCCCTCGACGAGCCGGCCGACCTCGGCGTTTCGCCCGCGCTGCAGTTCGTCGAACTCGAGGACGGTGCGGAACGCCTGGATGAGATGCGGACGGGCCCGGTCGAGCAGTGCGCACTCCGCGTCGGAGAAGTCGGACGCGCACCGGGAGAGGGCGATGCCGACCAGACGCTCCTCGCGAGCCGGCAGCGTGAAGGCCACCTGTGCCGTGATGCCGAGGGACAGATAGAACTCGCGGTAGAGATCACTCGACCGGAACGCGCCGTCGTCCACGTCCGAGATGCGCGTCGGGCGGCCGTTGCGCGTGGTGCGCTGGTGCCGGAGGACGGGGTGCTGCTCGGCGTGGAGGGCGAAGCGCGCCACGAGCGGATCCGGAACGGGAGGTTCGGCGATCGCGAACAGGTCCTCGGGCTGCGGGCCGACCTCGTTGTAGGACGCGTAGTCACACGGCACGGATCGTCTCAACGCGGAGAGAAGTCCGGTGCGGAAGTCGGCGAGCGAGTCGAACCCGCTGGTATCGCCGATCAGCTGAAGAAGTTCCTCCACGGACGCAAACCTACCGGGCATACCGGCGGCGGAATCGGCGTCAGGAGGTGCTCTCCTAGCGTGCGTATCCCGTCGGGCTGCGGGCTCGACGCAGCCGCCCGCAACGGAGTCACCGCCTCACGCCGCCCCTGGCGATCCACCGGGCTGTTCACGATCCCGCAGGACGGATGCGGGGGCGCCGCGTTTCGATCGCGGACCGGTCGGTGGGGCCGCGACGGTAGCGAATCCATGTGCGGAGAGGTCATGATCCGACCGTCCCCGACGCATCAGGAGCACCGGCATGGGCGAGCCCCGATACCTCTACTACACCGCCACCACGCTGGACGGTTTCATCGCGGATGAGGCCGACAACCTCGACTGGCTCCTCACCCAGCCCATCGATGAGGACGGACCGATGAACTACGGGGAGTTCATCCGGGGCATCGGCGTGCTCGCCATGGGCGCGACCACCTACCGGTGGGTCGTCTCACATGAGATCGAGGCCGGGCGACCGTGGCCGTACGACATCCCGTGCCTGGTGTTCACCCATGGCGACCTCGAACCGGTCGCGGAATCGGTGCGCATGGTGTCCGGCCCTCCTGCCGAGCACCGCGCCGCGATCGAGGCCGCCGCGGGCGACGGCGACGTGTGGGTGGTGGGCGGAGGTGACCTGGCGGGTCAGTTCGCCGACGCGGGGATGCTGGACGAGATGGTCGTGTCGATCGCGCCGGTCACCCTGGGAGCGGGGCGGCCTCTCCTCCCGCGCCGGTTCGACCTCGATCTCGTGGAGGTGGCGCGGAACGGGGCGTTCATGTGCGCACGGTACGGCGTGATCGGACCACGGTCGGACGCGTGAGAACGACGGGTCAGTCGACCCGCAGGTGGGCCAGGACGAGTCCGACGGGGATGCTCACCACCAGCAGAACGAGGAGGCTCCGGTAGCCCCACCGGATCCATCGTCGGACGTCTGATTCCGCGTCGGGCATCGCATTCGCGGGCGGGCCGGACCGTCTCATGCTGTCGCGGAGCATGTCGATCAGGATCACGAAGAGGATGACCCCGCCGAGGTCGACGAGGTTCGGGAGCTCGGTCAGCGTCCCGACCATCACCAGGACGTTGCCGGCGTTCCATCCGATCAGCTGCGTCCACTCGAGGCGGGGGTTCACCGGGTCGTCGAACCACGAGGGTGCCCGGCCCATGACGAACTGGGCCACTCCGCACACCAGGACCATGTACGCGGCCAGCCAGCTCCCCCGATGCAGGTCCAGCGGGTCCGTGACGGCGGCGACGAGCCCGCCCAGGAGGATGAAGCAGGATCCCGCGACCGCCAGCCAGAGCGCTCCTCCCGACGGCGTGCCGATGGATGTCCGTGCCTCAGGGTGTCCGGTCATGACGGTGTGGTCGTCCTTCGCTCGCGCATCTCGCGGCACCGCATGGGGATGGTGCCGGGTTCAGGAGGAGCGAACGGTCCCGCGTGTCGAGGGGGCGATGCGCTGGCCCGTGTGCTCCTCACGCAAATTATCCAATCGCGGATTGGAACAACCGTCGGGGTTCACATGTGGAACACCTTCGCCCGTATCCATCGCCCGACGACATGAACGCGACCCGGGAGAACCGGCGGGTAGGCTTCCGTGCATGCAGCGGAACGTGCTCGGCACCGAACTCGTCGACTGCTCCCACGAACCACTCGCGGGCTTCTATCGCGACGGGTGCTGCGCCACCGGGCCCGGGGACATGGGTGTGCACACCGTGTGCGCCGTCATGGACGAGGAGTTCCTCGCGTTCTCGCTGGCCGTCGGCAACGACCTCTCCACGCCGCAGCCGCTCATGGACTTCCCGGGGCTTCGCCCCGGAGACCGCTGGTGCCTGTGCGCTCCGCGCTGGCAGGAGGCGTACGAGGCGGGGATGGCGCCGCGCGTGATCCTGGAGGCGACGCACGAGCTGACGCTGGAGTGGTGCGACCGCGCCGCGCTGATCGAGCACGCGCTCGATCCGCCGGATACGTCGTTCTGACGTAGAACGGCGGAAAAGGCGCTTGCTCCGCGCGGCGCGATCCTCCATTTTCTTCCGGTCGACCCAAGACCCGGAGGAACCCATGGCGAAGACATCCATGAAGGCCGTGATCGCAGCCGCTGCCGTGATGATGGCCGCAGTGACGGCAAGTGCCGCGACCACGATCAAACATCCCACGTACTACATGTACAAGAAGTGCGCGAGCCCGTTTCTCTGCCAGGGCCTCGCGGCGACGAACGCCACCTCGTCGAAGGTCGTCTCCCTCCAGTTCGCGCCGAAGTGCCGGCTGAAGAAGTCGAGGATCCTGGCGTACAACGGCCAGAAGTACGGGGTCACGAAGGGGGTGTTCACGGCGAAGATGAATCTCACGAGTTCTGACGAGGGGATGACGGAGGCGGTGAAGGCCAAGGTCACGATCCGCGGCGCCGTCGTGAAGAAGGTCCGTATCCGGCTCGACTACACCATCGTCGGCGACCTGGCGGCGGGCTGCACCAACGTCAAGAAGACCGGGACGATGATGCTCCCGTTCAAGGGCGCCCAGAGCGGGGGATAGGTCACCCGCGGCGTTCCCGGACGACGGTCTGCGCGGCATGATGCGGTGCGGTATGCATGCATTTCGGCCTACCGCACCAATACGCCTCGTCGTGCCGCCACGGCCGTCGAACCCGCGAAGAGACAGGACGACCTATGAGTGAGAAGACCAAGCCAACCGTCACCGTGCCCGAGGGCGACCCGCCCACGGAACTCGTCATCGAGGACATCGAGGTCGGTGACGGCGCGGAGGCCACCGCGGGCTCGGCACCCGTCATGCACTACGTCGGGGTCTCGTGGTCAACGGGGCGTGAGTTCGACGCGTCGTGGGACCGCGGCAACCCCTTCACCTTCGCCCTCGGGCAGGGACAGGTCATCCGCGGGTGGGACGAGGGCGTCGTCGGCATGAAGGTCGGCGGACGCCGTCGGCTGACCATCCCGCCCGACAAGGGCTACGGGGCGCAGGGTGCGGGCGGGGTCATCAAGCCGAACGAGACCCTCATCTTCGTCGTGGACCTCATGACCATCCGGTAGACCCGGACGTGGACCGCGGGGTGCGCCGGCTCCGGCCCGGGCATGCTCCCGTCGATCTCCACATCTGACGTATGCCGGGCGGCGCGGCGCCCCCTAACCTGGGGCCATGCCGTCGTCCGGCACACGTCGTGATCTGATCTGGGGACTCGTGCCCGCCGTTCCGGTGGGCCTCATCGCCCTCATCGGCACGCTCCATGTCGAGACGTCGCCGGCCGAGCGGCCGGTGGATGCCCTGGCCGTCGTCTGTGCCCTGGCCGGTTCGGGCGCCTTGGCCCTCTGGCGACGCGCGGCCGTCGTCATGCTCGTCATCGTCGGGGCGGCGATGTTCGTCTATCTCGCGTTCGAGTTCCCCAGAGGACCCGCTCTCCTTCCCGGCCCGGTCGCACTCTTCCTGGCGGCATCGACCCAGCGCCGGAGCATCGCGTGGGCCGCCGCCATCGGGATGACCGTCATCGTCGTCGCCGCGTCCCTGATCGGCCGAGGGGAGATCGACGGGGTCGCCGTCGCCGCACTGGGCTGGCCGTTCGTGGCGGTGCTGGCCGGGCAGCTCGTGGCCGCGCGACGCCAGCAGCGCGAGAGCGACCGGGTGCAGGAGGAGCTCCGACGCGAGAGTGTCCGGGAGTCCGAGCGTCTTCGCCTGGCGCAGGACCTCCACGACAGCGTGGCCCATGCGATGGCGACGATCACCGTCCAGTCGGGCGTCGCGGCACACCTGCTGGACCGCGACCCGGACACCGTCGACCGAGAGCAGCTGCGCGGAGCGTTGCAGGCCATCCGCACGGCCGGCGGCGAGGCGCTCGACGAACTGACGTCCATCCTGACGGTGTTGCGCCGCGAGGACGGAGACGGATCCGGCGGGCCGGAGCGGCGACCCGTCGGGGACCTGACCCGACTGGACGACCTGGTGGATCGCGCCCGCTCCGACGGGCTGGACATCGTCGTCCGGCGCGACGACGTCGTCATGGCGCCCGGGATCGCCGAGGCCGCCTACCGGGTCGTGCAGGAGGCGCTCGCCAACACGCTTCGCCACGCGGGGCCGGGCACGCGCGCCACGGTCACGATCGGCCACGAGGGCGACGACCTCGTGGTGAGCGTCGCGGACGACGGAGGAGGGACGCCGCCGGCGCCGTCCCGGGAGGGGGCCGGCCTGGGGCTCGTCGGAATGCGCGAACGTGTCGAGGCGACGGGCGGGCGCCTCACGACCGGGCGCGACGGGCGCGGATTCCGCGTCGTCGCGCGGTGGAGCGTCCCGTGATCCGCGTCCTCCTGGCCGACGACCAGGTCCTGGTGCGGGGTGGCTTCCACGCCCTGCTCGAGTCGGAGGACGACGTGACGGTCGTCGGTGAGGCCGGCGACGGGGAGGAGGCCATCGCGCTCGCAGTGGAGCACCGGCCCGACGTGATCCTGATGGACATCCGCATGCCCCGGCTCGACGGGATCGCCGCCACGCGGCGCATCGTCGGCGACCCCGATCTCGCATCGACGCGGGTCCTCATCCTCACGACCTTCGAGCTCGACGACTACGTGGCCGACGCACTCGATGCGGGGGCGAGCGGGTTTCTCGTCAAACACACAGAACCGCGGGAGCTGATCCGCGCCGTCCGTGTGGTGGCCGCCGGGGAGGCGCTCCTGTCTCCGGGCGCCACCCGGCTCCTGATCGGGCGCTTCGTGGAGAGGTCGGAGGCGGTACCACGCCCGGATGCGCCGCCGCCACGCGTCACCCGCGATCTCACCGCCCGTGAGCGCGAGGTCGTGACCCTCGTCGCGGACGGGATGTCCAACGACGAGATCGCGGAGCGCTGGGTCGTCTCCAACGCCACCGTCCGCACGCACGTCAGCCGGGCGATGACGAAGCTCGGTGCACGGGACCGCGCCCAGCTCGTCGTCCTCGCGTACCGGTACGGGCTGGCGCGACCGCCCGACCTCAACACCTGACGTACGCGCATCTCCACATCCGTCCGATGCGGCGGCGGGGGTGTCGCGCGACGCTGCGGGCATGGACACACACCCCACATCCCGTGACGCCGTGGCGGTCGACCGGCTGACCAAGACGTACGGTCACCGGGCCGCCGTCAACGCCGTCACCTTCTCCATACCGTCCGGTTCCGTCGCGGGCCTCGTCGGCCCGAACGGCGCCGGGAAGACCACCCTGATGGCCATGCTCCTCGGCCTCGTCCGCCCGTCGGGCGGGACGGCCACCGTGCTCGGCCACGACCTCGCCCGACGCGGTGCCTACCTGCCCCGCGTCGGTGCGCTCATCGAGTCGCCCGCGTTCCATCCGGCCGCGAGCGGTCGCGCGAACCTCCGGGCGCAGGCGATCCTCGCGGGCCATCGCGGCGACGCCGATCACATCGACGGGCTCCTTTCCCTCGTCGGCCTCGACGGCCGCGGTGAGGATCGCGTCGGCTCCTACTCCCTCGGGATGAAGCAGCGACTCGGGATCGCCGCCGCGCTGATCGGCGATCCGGAACTCGTCATCCTCGACGAGCCGACCAACGGCCTGGACCCCATGGGCATGCAGGAGGTGCGCGCGCTGATCGGCGTCATCGCCCGGCAGGGGCGGACGGTGCTCGTCTCCTCGCACCTGCTCGCCGAGCTCGAACAGATCTGCGACTGGCTGGTGGTCCTGGACCACGGCGGCCTCGCCCACGTCGGCGCGCCCGCCACCCTCGGTCTCCGTCGCACGGTCCTCCGCGCCGAGCCCGCCGATCGGCGGGACCGGGATGCGCTGGAGGCCGTCGCCCGGCACCTCGGCCTCGATCCGGGCCCCGGGGTCGCGGACGACGAGCTCCGGATGCTCCTGCCCGAGGACGCCGATCGGCGGGCCGTCGCCGCCGACCTCAACACCGCCGCCCATGAGGCCGGCATCACCCTCTCGTCCCTCGTCGCCGACGAACCCGATCTGGAGGAGCGCTACCTCGAGGTCCTCTCGGCGACCCCGACCCCCATCACCACCGGAGGCCCCCGATGATCCGCGCCGTCCGAGCCGAATTCCTCCTCATGCACCGTCCGCGTCTGTGGGCGGTCCTCCTCGCCGTCACCGCCGTCTTCTCGGTGGCCGTCACGTACGCGTTCATCGCCGGAGCCGAGGACGCGGTGAACGGGGCGGCATCCCGCGTCACCGTGACGATGGGGGACCTGGCCTCCCCCGGCGGGGCCACGGCCGGCGTCGTCGCCGCCCTGTCCTTCAGCTCGCTCCTCGTCTTCGCCGCCTTCGTCGCCTCCACGGCGAACGAGTACACCCGCGGCACCCTCCGCAGCGCGTTCACGCGCGCCCCCGACCGCCTCGGCGTGGTCGGGGGAAAGGTGGCCGCCCGGTTCGGCGTCACCCTCGGGCTGATGCTGATCGCCCTGGTCGTCGGCGTCGTCACCGCCGTCGTCGCCGCACCCTCCGGTGTGGACACGGCCGGGTGGTTCGGCGGCTCCGCCGTGACCGCGACGCTGGAGGCGGTCCTCCGTCTGGTCGCCTACCTGGCCTTCTTCGCGGTCATCGGCACGGCGTTCGCCGTGGTCTTCCGCTCCACGCCGCTGGCCCTCGGCGTCGGCCTCGTCTGGTTCGGGCCGATCGAGAACGCCATCGGCGAGGGCCGTGACTGGGCCGATCGCTGGTTCCCCGGTCTCATCGCCCGGGCCGAGGTCCGCCCCGACCCCTCCGGTGCGATCTCGACGGCCACGGCCGTCGGAACGATGGCGCTCTATGCGGCGATCGCCGTCGCGGTGACGGCGTGGCTGGTTCAGCGCCGCGATGTCACCGCCTGACACCGATGGCCGGATCGCGGTCCGCGGCACGTCCACCCTGGCCCGCGGACCGCGATCCGGGCAGATCAGCCGCGCGGGCCGGTCGTCTCAGCCGGCCGTCGTCGCGGTCTCGGTCGCGGACGTCTCCGTCCGGGGCTCCTTCAGCCGCCGGGCGACGTCCTCCAGGTCGGCCAGCGTGACCTCGCCGAGGGCCCTCCCCCGGATGACGCCGTCGGCGTCTATGTAGAACGTCTGGGGAAGGTTGGCGATCTTCAGCGCGTTGTACGCGATGCGGTTCCCGGCATCGAAGATCGACGGATGGGTCCAGCCCACCTCCTCGTTGAACCGCCGGGCGGCTGACCGGCTCGTGGCCTCAGTGCTGACGCCGAGGACGGCGACGTCCGGGTTCTCCTCCGCGAACTCGCGGAACGCCGGCGCCTCACGCCGGCAGGGCTCGCACCACTCCGCCCAGACGTTCATCACGACCGGCCGGCCGCGATAATCGACGAGCGATACCGGCTCGCCCGTCATGAGATCCACACCGCTGACCTCGGGCGCGGGCGCGGTGCCGTCCAGCGACACCGGCGCGACGTCGGGCTCGTCGGTCATGCGGACGATCCCCAGCATGAGAAGGCTTCCGACGAGGGCCGCCAGGATCACCCCGATGACCACCTTCCGGTGGTTCGGGGAGGGAGTGTCGTCGGCCATGCGGGCATGGTACTCCGGGAGGCCGACCGTCCGGCCCGCCGGGTGTGCGGTTGGGGTTGCCCGGGTGTGGATGTCGCGTAAAGTGTCGCCACCGTCCGAATGACCGCAACCGCAGAGGCGTTATGAGCACCGTTCCTGCCGATTATCCACCCCGCTTCCGAGCATCCGACTACGTCGTCCGCCCCGTGGCGGGCGAGGACGAGCGGATCGACGTGGGAGTCCTCTTCGTCGGTGGTGGGCCATCAGGGCTGGCCGGTGCCATCCGACTGGGACAGTTGCTCGCCGAGGACCCCGCCGTCGCGGAGCGTCTGGGTGAGGTCCCGATTGCCGTCATCGACAAGGGCAAGACGAACGGATCGCACCTTCTCTCCGGGTCCGTCATGCGTCCGGGGCCGTTCAAGTCCCTCTTCCCGGATCTCGACTACTCGTCCCTCGGTCTTTTCACCGAGGTCAAGCACGAGGCCATCTACTTCCTCACGAAGAAGACGGCGCTCCGGATGCTCATCCCCCCGCCGGGTCTGCGGAACCACGGAAACTGGGTCGTGTCGCTCAGCCAGCTGGGCCGCTGGATGGCCGAGCAGGCCGAGGAACTGGGCGCGTACATGCTCCCGGAGACGGACGCGCAGAAGCTCATCGTCGACGAGGGTCGCGTCATGGGCGTCGTCACCGGCGACAAGGGGCGCGGCAAGGAGGGCGAGGAGCTCGGGACCTTCGAGCCGGGAATGGAACTCCATGCCCGCGTCACCGCGGTGTGCGAGGGCACGCAGGGCCACATCGGAGGGATCCTCCGCAAGCACTTCGAGCTGAACCAGGCCCCCCAGACCTACGAGCTCGGCGTCAAGGAGGTCTGGGAGGTCCCGAAGCCGCTCAAGAAGCTCATCCACACGGCTGGATGGCCTCTCCGCCTCAGCTCGAAGTACCGTGAGTACGGCGGATCGTGGATCTATCCGATGGGCGACAATATGGTGTCGATCGGCTTCGTGGTCGGACTCGACTACGCCGACGCCACGGTCTCCGCGCACGACCTCCTCCAGGAGTTCAAGCAGCACCGCCTCGTCAAGGGCATCCTCGAGGGCGGGCGTCGGGTCGCCTGGGGCGCCAAGACCATCTCGGGCGGCGGTTTCTACGCCCTCCCGGACCGCTTCCACGTGCCGGGCGCCGTCCTGTGCGGCGAGTCGGCCGGGTTCGTGAACATGGCCGCCCTCAAGGGCGTGCACTACGCGATGAAGTCGGGGATGCTCGCCGCTGAGGCCATCTACGACGCGCTCAAGGAGGAGACGGAGACCACGGTCACCGGGCTCTGGGGCTACTCGGAGAAGATCCAGAACAGCTTCATCTGGAAGGACCTGTGGAAGGTGCGCAACGTCCGCCCCGCCTTCCAGCGCAGCTTCTTCTACGGCGGGTTCGTCACGGCCATGGGAACCATGACCGGAGGTCGCCGTCCCAAGTACGTCAGCCACGTCGCGGATGCGGCCGAGCCGGTCTTCGAGGGCACGCGCTACAAGAGCTACCCGAAGCCTGACGGCAGCTATACCTTCGACAAGTTGTCCAGCGTCTTCCTCTCCGGAAACAAGACGCGCGACGACCAGCCGAACCACATCAGGATCCAGACCCACGTGCCGCGCGAGCTCGGACTCACCTGGGAGTGGATGTGCCCGGCCCGCGTCTACGAGGTGGGCGACCAGACCGGCGACATGGTCGAGGTCAAGATCAACCCGTCCAACTGTGTGCAGTGCGGTGCCATCACCGCCAAGGGCGGGCAGCTCACGCCTCCCGAGGGCGGCTCGGGCCCGGAGTACACGCTGACCTAGGGTCCCGGCTGGGATCGTGATCGTTCCCTCGGGGCGGCCCCTCCGGTCGTCCCGAGGCCACATAGCGGGGGACGGCTCGGGACGGTGCCGCGTTGCCTGGCTGGCACGTCGCCTATCCGCCGCGGGCGGATCCGTATGCCGAGGGAAGGGATGGCCGTCGTCGCGTGTAGTACATGTGATGAACGACGCCACTGACGACGTGCTCGTGCGGGCCGTCCTCGAATCTCGTGACCCGCAGGCCGTCGCGATCCTCTACGACCGTCACTGGACGGCCGCCTGGAAGGCGTCTCTCGTGATCACGGCCGACGCGGCTGCCGCGGAGGACGTCGCACAGGATGCGTTCCTGGCGGCGCTCGATGCCCTCGGGTCGTTCGACCCCCGCCGTCCGTTTCGTCCCTGGCTGGTCCGCATCGCGGTCAACCGTGCGCTGAACGCACGGCGCTCGTCCCGTCGCCTTGTGCGCCTCGGTTCGGCACTGCCATCTCGTGCCTCGGCCGACCGGGTCATCGACGATCTGGACCTCGACGCGGCCCTGCGACGGCTACCCGAGAAGCATCGTGTCGTGATCGTCCTGCGCCACCTCGTCGGCTACACGCCGGACGAGATCGCCCGTGTCCTCGGTCGTCCCGTCGGGACCGTCAACTCCCGGCTCAGCCGGGGCAGGCGGCAGCTGGAGCATCTACTGGAGGAGAATGATGGATGACCTGGAGGCCCGTCTCACCCAGGCGTCGACCGGCATCGTGGAACCCGGGAGTGCGCGATGCGACCGTGGCCGCGAAGCGGCGATGGCATGGGCGGCGGATGATCGTCGTCCACGGCCATCCCGGCCCGGGGCACGGAACCAACGTGTAGTGACTGTGCTCGCGTCCGGCGTGGCGGTCGCGATAATGGCTGTGATCGTTGTCTTCGGCCTGGGAACCCGGTCGGCTGACATCCCGTCGGAACCCACCGGCTCCGTCTCCGACGAGGTCATGCTGGGCCGCATTGCCGCGGCCCTCGATCCGGGTGATCGCATCGAACACGCCCGATGGGTCGAGCAGGGCAGGCGGATCGAACTCTGGAGTCGCCGAGGAGGGGAGTCCGTGATGACCGACTCGTCGAATCGCTCGCAGGATCCGTCGAAGTCACATACGAACACCCCGATCTGCTCCGGGCTGGCGCGTGACCGGTGCCGGACGACGGGCGAGGCATTCAGCCGCATGCTCCGATCCGGTCACGTCACGGTGCTGGGACGTGTGGCGGATGGCGACCGTGAGGTGATCCGGATCGCGATCGACACGACGATGACGGTGATGGGGATGTCCGGGACGGTCGACATCGACTCCGACACGCTCCTCATCGTCGGCGTCGATCTGATGGTGCCGGGCAGCGTTGAGAGCTCGTACCGGTACGAGCTCTACGAGTTCCTTCCGCCGACCGCGGAGAACCTGGCGATCTTCGATCAGCCGGCTCCGTAGCCTGCCGACTCGGCCGGCCACCCATCCGACGACCGCCAAGGTCACGTCGTCGTTGAGCGGGGCGTTCGCGAACTGGTACGCCCATCAGTAGATGTCGTGCACCGGGAGCGCCGCCAGATCGCGGACGGCGGCGTCGAACCGCGCCTTGCCGAACATCGCCGCCCCCGCGTCATTTCCGGGTCGGTCGGGTGAATCCCGACCGACGTCGTCAG
>CAYOSM010000008.1:0-46655 GCA_964406645.1 uncultured Bifidobacteriaceae bacterium
TCGGCCAGTTCGCGCTCGGCGTCCTCACGCGCCCGGAGGCGCTCCTTCTCCACGCTGGCGCGGACCCGTTCGACCTGACGTGCCAGCTCCCGTTCCCGCGCCTCCACCTCGATCCGGGCGCGTGCGGCCTCGTCACGCTCGCCGAGGGCACGGTCGCGCTCCTCCTCCGCGGCGACACGGGCGGCCGCCGCCTCGCGAAGCAGCGCCTCGACACCCTGGCGGTCCTGCCCGAGGCGCTCACGTGCGTCGGCGAGGATCGCATCCGGCAGACCGAGCCGCTCCGCGACCTCGAGTGCCTGCGACGCACCCGGTTCGCCGACCCGGAGCTCGAAGGTCGGAAGGAGGTGTTCCGCGTCGAAGCCCACGGCCGCGTTCGCGGCCGCATCGCTCTGACTGGCCCACGCCTTGAGCTCATGGTGATGGGTGGTCACGAGGGTCAGGGAGCCCCGTGCCATCAGGGTGTCGAGGACGGCGACGGCCAATGCCGCACCCTCGCCGGGATCCGTGCCGGCGGCGATCTCGTCGAGAAGGACGAGCGATCGCGGACCGGCCGCGTCGAGGATGCCGATCAGGCGGCGAACGTGTCCCGAGAACGTGGAGAGGCTTCGCTCGATGCTCTGCTCGTCCCCGATGTCGGCCAGGATGCGGTCGAAGACCGGAAGCCGCGCCTCCTTCGCCGGCGGGCGCAGGCCCATCTGGTGGCACGCCGCCAGCACGCCGAGGGTCTTGAGCCCCACCGTCTTGCCGCCCGCGTTCGGTCCGCTCACCACGAGCACCCGCAGGCCGGCAAGCGGCAGGTCCACGGGGACGACCGTGTCGGCGTCGAGGAGCGGGTGCCGCGCGCCGGTCAGGACGACCTCGTCCGCAACGGCCACCTCGCATCCGCGCCAGCGCAGCGAGACATCGGCCACGGCGAACGCCAGGTCGATGTCGCCGAGGGCGTCGGCGGCGGCGATCAGCTCACCCGCGTCGTCGCCGACGACGCCGGAGAGGCGACGAAGGACGGCCTCGACCTCCATCCTCTCCGTGGCCTCGCATTCGCGCACCCGGTTGTTGGCCTCCACTACCTCGAGTGGCTCCACGAAGATCGTCTGGCCGGTCGCCGACCGGTCGTGCACGATCCCGGGCACCGCGCTCCGCGAGGACGCCTTCACCGCGAGGACGGGCCGGCCGCCGCGCTCCGTGAGGAAGCTCTCCTGGAGGTGCTTGCCGGCGCGCTTCGCGACCGATCGCAGGGTCTCGGCCGCGGCGGACCGCGCCTCAGCGAGCTGACGACGGGCACGTCCCAGGTCCGGAGAGGCGCTATCGCGTACGCCGCCGTGGCCGTCGAGCGCCGCGTCGAACATGTCCACGAGGGCGCGGAGCGAGATCACCGCGACCTCCCGGGCCACCTCGGCGAGCCGGGGCGCCTCCGCCTCGTGGACGATGACGCCCTCGGCGATCTCCACGGCCACCGCGGCCGTCGCGGCGACTGCGGTCAGCGAGGCGACCTCGAGCGCGCCTCCGTGCGAGGCGTTCTCGACCGGCTCGGCGATCTCCGCGGCGCCGAGCGAGACCCCCATCCCGAGCCGGCGAAGCTCCGTGGCCTCCGTCGTCACGGCCTGGCGACGGCGTACGACGTCGGCGTCCCCGGCGACGTCGCGCACGAGGGCCAGTGCGGCCCCCTGCGGGGTCTGGCAGGCCGACGCGATCCGCCGCCGGATCTCGTCGAGGCCGAGCAGCTGTTCGCTTCGTGCGTCCACGACCCCGGATGTTACGGAGCGCACCCGCCACGAGCGTGCCGGCCGGACGCCACGTCTATTGTCGTTACCCGTGTCCGCCCTCACCATCACCGGCCTGACCAAGCGGTACGGCCGTTCCGACGCCCTGCGCGGCGTCGATCTCCGCATCGAGGACGGAGAGCTCGTCGGCCTTCTCGGGCCCAACGGAGCCGGCAAGTCCACGCTCGTCAAGATCGTCTGCGGACTCGTCCACGCCACCTCGGGCGACGTCGCGATCCACGGCCACCCGGTCGGCTCCCTGGAGGCGCGTCGTGTGATCGGGTACCTGCCCGAGCTCTTCCGCTACCCCGACTGGTGCACCGCCGACGAGGTCCTGAAGTTCCATCAGCGCCTGGCCGGATCCGAGGGCGGACAGAACGAGCGGCACAGCCTTCTCGAGCTCGTCGGTCTGTCGGAGGCACGCGACAAGCGCGTGGAGGCGATGTCGAAGGGCATGCAGCAGCGGCTCGGCCTCGGCCAGGCGCTCATCGGCTCGCCCCGCCTGCTCCTTCTCGACGAACCCACGAGCGCGCTCGATCCCGCCGGCCGCATCGCCGTGCGCGAGATCCTGGAGGAGCTCCGTCGCCGCGGCACCGCAGTGCTCCTCAACTCGCACCTCCTGAGCGAGGTGGAGCGCGTGGTCGATCGCGTCACCATCATCAACCGCGGGACGACGGTCGCCACCGGAACGCCCGCCGAGCTCTCGCGGGCCGGCGGTGCCGAGGTCGAGACCGGAAGCGGCGTCCGGACCTTCCCGGACGCGACCCGCGAGGACGTCCCGCGCATCGTCGCCGATCTGGTCACCGCCGGCGAGCGCGTCTACGGCGTCCGGCTCATCACGTCCAGCCTGGAAGAGGTCTACCTGCGCGCCGTCTCGGAGGAGTCATGAGCGGAGCGTTCCAGGTCGCCCGCTACACCATCCAGGAGAGCGTCCGCCGACGTGTCTTCCTGGTCGTCCTGCTCCTGTCGGTCGGATTCCTCGGACTCTTCTGGTGGGGTACGAGCGCCGTCTTCGACGAGGTCCGCGACCACGGTTTCGACGAGGACTCCCCCATCCGGGCAGCCGAGGTGGCCGGCGGGTTCCTGCTGGGGCTCGCGATGTTCAGCATCCTCTTCCTCGGGACGATCCTGGCGGTCTTCCTCACCCTGAACGCCATCCGCGGTGACGCCGAACGCGGCCTGCTGCAGCAGATACTCGTGCGCCCGGTCTCCCGGTCGTCGGTGCTCGTGGGGCGCTTCCTCGCGGCGTTCGTGGTCTGCGGCCTCTACGTCGCCCTCATGTTCTTCATCTCGGTCGCCCTCGTCCGGAACGCCGGGGGATGGAGTCCGGGGAGCTGGATCCTTCCGGCCGTCAGCCTCGTCGGTGCGATCGCGATCATCACGTCGATCGCGCTCCTGGGGTCCGTGTTCCTCTCCGGCACCGCGAACGGCATCGCCGTCTTCATGGTGTTCGGGGCGGGTCTCACCGGTGGGCTCCTGGGACAGATCGGACGGGCCATCCCGTCGCCCAGCCTGACGTCGGCATCCGAATGGGTGTCGCGCGTGCTGCCGTTCGAGGCCCTCTACCAGGACGGCCTCTACGCCCTGAACTCGGACTTCGTCGGCCTGGAACGCGTCGTCGTCAGCCTCGGGCCCTTCGGTGGCGCGGTGGACGCCGGCATCGGCACCTGGCTCTGGGCGGGGGTCTACCTGCTCGTCCTCTGGGCGCTCGCCGTCTGGGCCTTCCGGCGCCGAGACCTCTAGACCGCCACACCCGCGCATCGCTCATCGTGCCCACGGGTCATCCGTCGGCACCGGTTCATGCCCCTTCGGTACTCGGCGTTCACGCGGCGAGTTCGGTCAGCCGGGCAAGCCCGCGCTGGGCGACCGTCGCCAACCGGTCCGCCGCCGCCCTCACGGCCGGCTCGTCACGCTGTTCGGGTCTGATCCGGGACGGGTTGAGGGCGCAGCCGTCAGCCCACGCCGCGATGTCGGGCTCGGCCCCGAACGCGCGCGTCGCCGCCGCGCCGCGGACCTGCATGGCGGCCCAGCTCGCCGGTGTGTCGGGCAGCACGTTGGGCGGGCACAGCCGGTTCTTCTCCCGGTCGTCGTCGCGGGTCGCCTCCACGAAACCGGTGAGGGCGGCGTTGAAGCAGGGGAATCCCGCCCGGCTCGTCTGGAGCCGGATCAGGCCCTCCTGGAAGATAGGGACCATCGGCGGGTATGCCAGCCCCGAGGCGGCACAGTGCACCACGACCGATCCCCGCCGCAGCGGAACCGCGCCACCGTCCAGCACCATCTCGTGTGCGGTCACGCGGCGGATGTGCCCCAGGCGGACGACGTCCTCGACGGTCCGGAGCAGGTCGAGTTCCCAGGTTGCGAGCGTGGGCGCCTTGGCCATCGTGGGTGTCCGTCCGGTGTCGATCCGGAGCATGATCCCCGCGGCCTCGAGGCGCAGGAACAAGTCGTCGAGCGATGCCGCCTCGGCCGCCGCCTCCATTGTTTCGCCGGCCACCCGCAGGGCCACCACCGGATCGGGCTGGACGACCGCCCGGTTCAGCATCCACGGTTCGCGGGGTCGCACCCAGGTGATGCGGTCCGCCTCCACACCCCGGGTCACCAGCCAGACGATCGCG
Source organism: uncultured Bifidobacteriaceae bacterium (assembly GCA_964406645.1). Lineage (GTDB taxonomy): Bacteria > Actinomycetota > Thermoleophilia > Miltoncostaeales > Miltoncostaeaceae > CALMEC01. The sequence continues at coordinate 4,376 of CAYOSM010000008.1, forward strand.
TCGGTCGCCGTCTTGCCGGACCCGACGATGACGACTCGCTCCGGTGCGTCGGTCAGGTCCGCGAGCCGGTTGACGGGGATCACCCGGGTGCCGTCGGCCACGTCGAACGGCGGAGGTGTCGTCGCCGGGATCGTGGGTGACAGATAGGCGGAGTCCACGACGCGGCGCCGCACCTCGACCCGCGTCGTCTCTCCCGAGACCAGGGACGTGACGAGGTTCGACGATCCGTCCGTGTGGTACGTGCTTCCACCGAGGAAGGTGACCCGGCCCGACCTCGAGAAGCGGCCGTACAGGAGGTCGTCGTAGTAGGTCTGGATCTCGGACCGCCGGGCACGCTCGTGGAGCCCGGACTCGGGCCCGTCCGCCTGGACGGAGCCCGTCCCGAGCACCGTCGACGCGGCACCGTAGAACTGCGACGCCTGATGCAGCTGGACGAACGGGTATGCGTCCTGCCAGTGCCCGCCGGCGGCGTGACGGCGATCGACGAGCGTGACGTGCACGTCAGCGTGGTCGATCAGTGCGTCGGTGAACGCCATGCCCATGGCGCCCGCGCCGATGACCAGATAATCGGTGGCCAGCGATCGCATGGTGAAGGCCACCAATGGTACAGGCGGCCCTCCCGACGACTAAGCCCCGCGCTCTCGGTCGCAGGGGGCGACGGATCGGATGGGCCATTCCCTCACCCGCCCCGACGTCGGCGTCCGAACGGGTGTCACGCGTGCCGCCGTTCGAGGCCCCTGCCAGGACGGGCCCCTACGCCCTGGCTCGGACCTCGTCGGCCGGGAGCGGGCCGCAGAACCCGGTCAGTCCGGCGCGCGCTTCGAAGTGGAACCGCTCGCGGCCGGTGACGTGCGCGGCAGTACCTCGGTGACGAGGTAGTCGACGAACTCGTCGGGCTGCTCGAACATCGGCCGGTGGCCGGAGGTGCCGAGCACGATGCGCCCCTTGACCGGCGCGTCGATCAACGGGTACCACTTGGCGAAAAGGTCGGCGCGTCCGGGAGCCTCATAAGCGCCCTGGACGAAGAACACGGGGATATCGAAGCGTGTCGCCGTGTTCCGCAGATCGATCTCCTGCAGTTGCGGATAGAGGGCGGCGAAGCTGTCGAGCGTGGCGGAGAGGATCCGCACCTGCTCGGTCAGGGAGTACTCCGGGACGAAGAGGTTCTCCGACATCTGCCCCCGCCCTTCGCTGTTGGGGCTGTGGTCGTAGGGGTGGACCTCCATCTCATGGGAGAGGGCGGTCTCATAGTTCCGGGGATCGTTGTAGGGCGGCGGTCCGATGTCCCGCAGCTTCGCCGCGAGGTCCGTGCGTCCGGTCGCCTCAGCCCAGGCGAGGGTGTCGGCGTAGAAGATCCGGTCGGTGGCACGTGGACTGACCATCTGCCCCACACCGACGAAGGCGTGGTAGCGCTCGGGAGCGGATTGGACGGCGAGCACACCCAGGAGCGTCCCCCAGGACTGTCCGACGACATAGATGCGCTCCTGGTCGAAGCGCTCGCGCAGATGGTCGGTCACGGCCAGGGTGTCGCTGACCGCACCCTCCAGCGTGAGCGTGTCGAGGGGATCGATCTCACCGTAACTGCGACCGGTGCCCCGCTGGTCCCATGTGACCACGACGAAGTGCTCCTCGAGGGCGGGCAGGTGGCGGCGCATCGCCCCCAGTTCGCTGCCGCCCGGGCCGCCGGCGAGAAAGAGCAGAACCGGCTTGGTCCGATCGTGCCCCCGGATCATCAGGCCCAGTTCGTGCCCGTTCACGTCGACGGAGGTCAGCTCGGCGACGCTGCCCGGCAGGCGCTTCCCGTCGGGGCCCGTGATGGCCGCGGTCGAGGCCGGCCGGGCGATCAGTGCGGTCATGACGAGAAGCAGGGTTCCGGTGACAGCCAGGGCGATCCTGCCGGTCCAGCGTCCACGGGCCGGGCCGGCCGGTGACGGAGGCGCTCCGGAGGCGGACTCGGCGCGTCGCTGTCGGCGGCGGTGAGCGGCTCCCGTCGCGGCACCCCACATCATCGGCAGCAGCGCGACCGCGCCGTGGAAAAGGCGGCCGGTCACGAATGCGACGACGCCGTATGTCGAGAGCCGCACACCGTCGACGGTCGGTCCGTCCACCGGCAGCCGCGCCAGCTCGAAGACGATGATGAAGACGACGGGCAGGACGAGCATCGACCAGCGCGAGCGGGACGCCCAGCCGGCGCCGAGCCCGATGAGCAGCCCGACACCGATGCAGACCAGGGACTCCAGGGTCGACACCGGCCCGCGCGACATCCACCACGCCGAGATCAGCGCCCAGACGACGGACGGGAGTGCCGTCACCGCCAGCCGCACACGGAGGCTGCGCCCCTCCAGACGCCGGCCGATGGCCGATGGACTCCAGGATGCTGACGACATGGCGATCCTTCCCCCGGGCAGGGCTGTCCATGAGCGGGTCCGCCTCGTCGGTCGAGCACGGATCCGCCCGGTCACCCTCACCGTCTCACCCCGGGCGGGCGATGGGAAGGGCGGATCGGCCCCGGCGTTCCGGGACTCCCGTCTCCGCGCCGGCACGCCGCGACGCGGTCACGGCCCCGTCTCGCCGCACGTCGGTCACACGGTTCGGGCCCGGCGCAACCACCGATTCCCCGAGGCGACGACGGATGCCCGAGGATGGAGGGGTGGCGGCAACCTCACCGGTCCGCCCGAGACGAAGGAGTGCAGATGAGCGTCACCCAGGCAGTGGGTGCGGCACGCGACGCGATCACCGTACGACGGGTCTACGCCGAGCCATACGAGAAGGACGGTCTCACCGTCATCGCCGCGGCCGTCGTGACCGGCGGTGCGGGAGGCGGCTCCGGCACCGACCAGCGGGGGCAGGAGGGCGAGGGCGGTGGATTCGCGGTAGCCGCCCGCCCGGTCGGCGCCTACGTGATCAAGGACGGCCAGATGCGCTGGCGGCCGATCGTCGACCTGAACCGCATCGTCACGATCGTCGGCGTGATCGCCATCGTCGACATCCTCCGCCGATGGTGGCGACGCGAACCGTGACCTGACACCGCACCCTCGTGGGTGCCGCCGACGATCGCCGGCGGAGCGTCCGTGCTCTCTCGTCGTCCCTCGTCCTCACCGAGGACGACCGGCGGAGACGGAGGGGAACCCTCCCCTGCCCGTCGGGGTGCGGAGGCCTTGCGATCGACGCCTGATGGTCCCACGGCACATCGACCGTTTCGGCCTCCGCCGGACGCAGGAACGACAGTCATGCCCGGAGAGGCGCCTACGAGGCGTCGACACCGAGGGCGCAGCGGCTGCGGCGCCCTTCCGCGACGTGGTCATCGGCGGACGCCGACGACCACGTCGTCACTACTTGTCGCTGATCTCCCCGCGGCGCAGCTTGCGGTAGAGCTCGAGGGACTCGTGGATGACCTTGTTGGCCTCGTCCGTCCCCATCGGCTCCTCGATCACGACCTCCTTGTGCTCGAGGACCTTGTAGTCCTGGAAGAAGCGCTGCATCTCACGCATGGCGTGCTTGGGAAGCTCACGGTGGTCCCGGTACTCGTTGAACGCCGGGTCGAAGACGCTGACGGCGACGATCTTGTCGTCGATGCCCTTGTCGTCACGCATACGCATCACGCCGATGGCGCGCGCCATGACGATGCTGAGCGGGAAGACGGGCTCCTGCCCCATGACGAGGACGTCCAGGGGGTCGCCGTCGTCGCAGTACGTGCGCGGGATGAAACCGTAGTTCGCGGGGTAGTAGACCGCACTGTGAAGTACGCGGTCGAGTCGGAGGAGCCCGGTCTCCTTGTCGAGTTCGTACTTGTTCTTGCTTCCCTCGGGGACCTCGATAACCACGGGGAAAGCCTCGTCGACCTGATGCTCGTCGATGTAGATGTCGTGCCATGGATGCATGGCGGGCATCCTAGATGATTGATCCCCTTCGGGATGGTGAGATGACGGTGGTACACTCGCAGCGTCTCGGGACGTGGCGCAGTCTGGTAGCGCACTCGCTTTGGGAGCGAGGGGTCGCCAGTTCGAATCTGGCCGTCCCGATGACCATCCGGCTCGGGAGGGAGGACTAGGGTCTCTCCCATGGACCTTCCGTTGATGCCGCCGATCGAACCGCAGCTCGCGAAACCGGCCAAGGTCGATGCGGACGTGCTGGCCGCGGGGGGTGACCTCCTCCCCGAGGGCCCCGAATGGGTGTACGAGCGCAAGCTCGACGGATTCCGCGCCATCGTCTTCGTCGACGGCGACGAGGTCTACATCCAGTCGCGCGGTGAGAAGCCGCTACGCCGCTACTTCCCCGAGATCACCTTGCCGGAGGGCCGCTACGTCCTGGACGGCGAGCTGGTCATGGAACGGGGCGACCGGGAGAACTTCGAGGGCCTCCAGATGCGGCTTCATCCCGCCGAGTCGCGGATCAATCGTCTCGCCGACGAGATGCCCGCCGTCTTCGTCGCGTTCGACCTGCTGGCGCGCGGGGACGACGTCTACCTGGAGCGCCCGTGGCACGAGCGGCGCGCGGCGCTCGAGTCGATCGACGGCGTTCGCGTCGCGGAGGTCGTCACCCGGGCTGACGATGCGCGCGGCTGGCTGCGGACCGCGGAGGGCGTCATCGCGAAGGAGCGCGAGGCACCGTACGTCCCGGGCAGGCGTCTCGGCATGATCAAGGTGAAGCGCATCCGGACGCTGGACGCGGTGGTCGCCGGGTGGCGGCCCGGCAAGGAGGAGGGCACCGTCGGCTCCCTCATCCTGGGGCTCTACGACGCCGACGGGCAGATGCGCATCGTGGGTCACACCTCGGGCTTCCGCGCGAAGGAGAAGCGGGAGCTGGTCGATGTCCTCGCACCGTACGAGACCGGTGAGCGCGGCTCCGCCGATCCGAGCCGCTGGACCGCCGATCGCGACATCGAGTGGGTGGCCCTGCGACCCGAACTCGTCGTCGAGGTGACGTACGACCACTCGAGCGGCGGACGCATCCGTCACGGCACGAACCTGCTCCGTTTCCGTGACGACCGCGACCCGCGGTCCTGCGGGTACGACCAACTGGACTAGCGACCTCGCACCCGGACCGTTACGTGTCGATCCGGTTCCCCTCGGCGTCCCAGTGCTCGGCGACCTTCTTCGACGGCTGCACGCGCGGGGGCTCCCCCGGCATCTTCGGGTGGTCCGGCGGGAAGTTCATCTCGCCACCCGGCAGCGTCTCCCAGAGCTCGAGCAACGTCTCCAGCGAGTACTCCGCCTCGTCGATGTCCGCCCACGGATCGCCGTCCTCGAGGAACGCCGGCACGGTGATGAGGTTGAACTCGCGGGGGTCCTTCAGCTCTTCCAGCAGGCCCCAGCTCAGCGGGGTGCTGACGGGCGCCCCCGGCCGGGGGCGCAGCGACCACGCGCCCGCCACCGTGCGGTCCCGCAGATTCTGATTCACATCGAGGAAGACGGAGCCCGTGGGGCGCTCCTCCTTCCACCAGTTCGTGGTGGCGCCGACGTCCCGGCGTTCCAGCTCACGGCCGAGACCGATGGCGGCGTGACGCACCTGATCGAACCCGTGGCGGGTCGCGATGCGGACGTAGACGTGGATGCCGCGGTTGCCGCTGGTCTTGACGAAACCGCGCAGACCCAGTTCCTCCAGGAGATCGCGCGTCGCTGCGGCCACGCGCTTGGCGTCCTCGAAGGTCGCCCCCTCCTGCGGGTCCAGGTCGAGACGCAGCTCGTCCGGGTGGTCCACGTCGGACGCGCGGACGGCCCAGGGGTGGAAGGTCAGCGTGCCCATGTGCGCCGCCCACACCGCCGCCGCCGGTTCGGTCAGGCAGAGCTCGTCGATGGGACGCCCGTTCGGAGTGGTGACGCGACATGTCTCCACCCACGCGGGTGCGCCCCTCGGCAGCCGCTTCGAGTAGAAGCCGTCACCGGTCTGCTGACCGCCGGGACCGACCGACAACGTCATCCCTTCCCGCCATCCGCCCGGCCAGCGTTCCAGCGCGACGGGCCGATCGCCGTTCGCGTGCATGAAGGCATCGCCGACGGTCGCGAAGTACTCACAGACCTGAAGCTTCGTGATGTCGGGGGTCCGGTCGGTGGCCTCGTAGACGACCCGGTCCGGGCTGGAGACGCGGACCTCTCGCCCTCCGACCGTTACCGACGCTGCGGGTGACTTCGCCACGGCTCCTCCTCCCCGTCCACCATAGGGGTTCGTCGGCCGGTCCCGGTGATCCCGCGCTCGCGTGGACCCCGTGAGCGGCGACCCGGTCACATTCCGGGCCGCCGATCATGTCATTGTGACGTCTGCCATTCGTCGGCCAGCTTGCCCAGCGCGTCGCGGTAGCGGGCGAGGGTCTCGTCCCTCCCGGCGAGCCAGATGCTCTCGTACACGCCGGTGGAGACCGGCTGACCGGTGACGGCGACCCGCTGCGGCTCGAGGAACTCCCGCGCGTTCGCACCCAGGATGTGGAGCTCGTCCTGGAGGGCGTCCTTGATGGACTGGAGCTCCCAGTCGGGAAGCGCGTCCAGACGGCCGAGGCCGCCGCCCACGTACTGGATGCCCTGCCGGACGTCGCCGGAGATCTTCTCCCACGCTTCCGGGTCCATCTCGAACGGGCGGTAGAGCCAACCGGCGAGGTTCAGGTACTCGCTGAACTTGGTGATCTTGCCCTTGACCGCCGGGGCGCTGCGGCGCGCGATGTCGGCCGCATCCTCGCCGCCGTGGGCGTCCAGGAAGCCGGTCGACCGCAGATACGCCACGAGGGCGTCCGCGAACGCGTCGGGATCCATCATCCGCAGATAGCGCCCGTGCATGACCTCCGTCTTGCGCAGGTCGAAGACGGAGGGGCTCTTCGAGATGCGTCCGACGCTGAACGCCTGCACCAGCTCGGGCATGGAGAAGCGCTCGGTCTTGTCGTCGAAGCTCCACCCCAGCAGGGCGAGCGAGTTGTTGAGCGGCTCGGCCAGGAACCCGTCGGCCTCGAACTCCTCCACGGACGCGGCGCCGTGGCGCTTGGAGAGGCGCTTCTTGTCGGGGCCGAGGATGAGCGGGATGTGCGCGTAGACGGGCGGTTCGGCACCGAGCGCCCGCATCACGAGCATCTGTTTCGGCGTGTTCGAGATGTGGTCCTCGCCGCGGATGACGTGGGTGATCCCCATCTCGACGTCGTCCACCGCCGCCGCCAGGTTGTACGTGGGCGTGCCGTCGCTGCGCGCGACGACGAAGTCCTCGATGTTGTCGTGGCCGAAGGTGACGGTTCCGCGGACCATGTCCTCGATCACCGTCTCACCGGGCACGGGCACGGCGAAGCGCCAGACCGGCACCCGCCCCTCCTCCTGGAAGGCCGCGATCTCCGCGTCCGTGTAGTCCCGCCGTCCGCGCACCACGGGTGCACGCTTGTTGCGGCGCGCCTCCGCTCGCTGCTCCTCCAGCTCCTCGGCGGTCTCGTAGGCCGGGTACACGGCCCCGGACGCCTTGAGGCGCTCGATGGCGTCCCGGTAGACGTCGTCCCGCTCGCTCTGGCGGTACGGCCCCTCGTCCCAGTCGAGGCCCATCCAGCCGAGCACGCGGAGGATCTCCGCCTCGCTCTCCGGCGTGGAGCGTTCGCGATCGGTGTCCTCCAGCCGGAGGATGAACTGTCCCCCGGTCCTGCGCGCGATCAGCCAGTTGAAGAGCGCGGTACGCGCTCCACCGACATGGAGGCTGCCCGTGGGGCTCGGCGCGAAGCGCACACGGCAGGGTTCTGTGATCTCGGGTCTCTTCGGTGGCACGCGGGTAGGATAGCCATGTGAGATTCGGCGCCCACGTCTCGGCCGCCGGAGGCATCTCCAAGGCCATCGATCGCGGTCAGGCGATCGGCTGTGAGAGCCTCCAGGTGTTCACCCACAATCCCCGCACCTGGGCCCCCATCCGACACAAGGACGAGGAGATCGCCGCGTTCCGCGAGAAGGCGGAGGCCGCGCAGATCGGTCCCATCGTCTCCCACGGCCTCTATCTCATCAACCTCGGCGCCCCCGACATCGAGCAGCCGACGGGCCCGCCCGGCAAGCCGACCACCAAGACACGCAACTTCTACCGCGCGTCGCAGGAGAGCCTCCGGCAGCACCTCGCCATCGGCGAGCGGCTCGGCCTTGAGGGCGTCGTCCTCCACGTGGGATCGTCACGCGGCAGCACGCTCGAGGAGTCCATCGAGCGCATCGGCACCGCGATCGCCCAGGCGTTCGAGGACGAGCCGGGCGACTGCGCCGTCCTCCTCGAGAACACCGCGGGCGCCGGCGACACGATCGGGCGCACGTTCGAGCAGCTCCGCGACGTCTTCACCGCCGTCGGTCATCCCAGCCGGCTCGGGTTCTGCCTCGACACGCAGCACCTCTACGCGAGCGGCTACCCGGTGCACGAGGTCGACGGCATCGACCGGGTGCTCGACGAGTTCGACACGCTGGTCGGCATCGAGCGGCTCCGCTGCTTCCACCTCAACGACTCCTTGACGGCGTTCGGGTCGAACCGCGACCGCCACGCCAACATCGGCGAGGGCGAGATCGGCGAGGACGGCTTCCGCCGCATCCTCGGTCACCCCGCCATCCAGGGGCTCCCGGCAATCCTCGAGGTGCCCGGCTCCGGTGACGGTCCGGACGTCGAGAACATGGAGCGCATCCGCCGTCTCCACCGTGAGGGGCTGGAGGCCCGAGGGGCCTGACCGCCGGTCCCACGGGAGTACGTTCACCGGCTGTCGTTCGGCGCTTCTGCGCGGCGGGGTGCGCCGATCAGGCCCCTGCGCCGGGAGGGACGAGCGCCAGAACGCGCGCCGGAGCACCCGATCCACCGGCCAGGCGAAGCGGCGCCACAACGATCCAGGCCCCGCGCGCCGGGACCCGATCGAGCCCGACGAGACCCTCCGCGTGCCAGAGCCCGGCGCCGAGCGTCCGGTGATGGACGGCGAGATCCTCGCTCGCGCCGGACTCCACGCTCAGGGTGTCGATGCCGATGCCGACCACACCCCGGCGGATGAGGTGCTCCGCGGCGGCGAGGTCAAGGCCGGGGCATCGCGCCTCACCGGCGCCGATGTAGGCGGCCGCGTCGTCCGCATGGCGGTCCCATCCCGTTCGGATGAGGACGACGTCTCCGATCTCCAGCACTCCGTGGACGGACTCCGATTCCGCGATGGCGTCGACGCCGATGACCGCGTCGGGATCGTCGCCCACGACGTGCCGCACGTCGATCACGGCCGCCGGACGGACCAGCCGGCCGGGCGGGATGTCGTCGACGGTCCCCGCGCCGTGGGGGACGTGCGCCGGCGCGTCCACGTGCGTCGCAACGTGCTCCGGCATCGTGACGCGCCGGGCGAGGTAGCCGTCGTCGGGAACGGTGGCGGTGACCTCGACCTCCACCTCCCCATCCCCCGGCCATGTGGGCGTCCGCGGCCCGATCCGCTGCGTGAGATCGATGATGGCCGCCCATGAGAGGTCGAACGGCTCAGCCATCGGCGAGCACGGTGTCGTCGTCGACCGCGGGAAGCGTGAACCAGAACGTGGAACCGATACCCGGCGTGCTCTCCACCCCGATCTCTCCCCCGTGGGCCTCGACGATCGCGTGCGCGATGGTGAGCCCCAGGCCGAAGCCCTTCACCCCGCCGTCCGTGTCGTCGCGGGCGCGGGTGAAGCGATCGAAGATGCGTCCGAGGTCCTGCTCCGGGATCCCCGGGCCGTTGTCGCTGACCCGGAAGCGCACCCAGTCGTCCTCGCGCACGGCGGAGATCCGCACGGACCCGCCGCGCTGCGTGTACTTCACCGCGTTCGCCACGAGGTTGTCGAGGACCTGGCCGATGCGCACCGGGTCGGCCATCACGACGAGGTCCTCCGGGGTGTCGACCGAGACGACGATCTCCTTGGACGTCGCCTCCGGGTGCGCCGCGGTGACGCTCTGCACCACCACGGGTGCGACCAGCATTGGCTTCGGCGCGACGGTCAGCGCACCCGACTGGTGCTGTGCGACGAGGAGCAGGTCGTCGACGAGTTCCATGAGCCGCTCGCCGCTGCGCGCGATGATCTTCACGAACCGCCGGTGACGCGAGTCCAGGCCCGACCGTTCGCCGAGAAGCAGGTCCGTGTACCCGAGGATGGACGTGAGCGGCGTCCGGAGGTCGTGGGAGATGAGCGCGAGGACGTCGTCCTTGGACGCGTCGACCTCCTGGCGCCGTCGGCTCTGCTTCTCCAGCTCGCCGTGCATCCGCACCGCGCGGAGCTGCGCGGCCTGCTTGCGCGCCAGGAGGAGATCGAGCGCGCGCAGCCCGTCCTCACCGGAGACCTGCGTCCGGGCCACCGCGATGACCACGGGTTCCTTTCCGCTGCCCGGCAGGGCGGCGAGGGTCCACACGACGTCTGCCTCCTGATCGCCCCGCACCATGTGGAGCGGCACCGCCATCGACGCCCTGTGCCCGGCGACCTGGGTCACCACCGCCGTCAGCGCCTCCGCGCCTCCTCCGGAGAAGACCTCGTCGATAGGCATGCCGAGGACCGCACCCCTCTCGAGCTGGAGCCAGTCACGCGCCGCGTCGTTGAGATAGAACACCCGCCGCTCGCCGTCGAGGGCGATCACCCAGTCCGTCTCCATCTCGAGCGCGAGGCGCAGCAGCTCCACCTCGTTGCGGAGCACGGATTGCAGTGAGCGCAGATCGTCGATGCGGGCGAGCGCGTCGGAGGTGGCCGCCGTCGCCTGCGCGTGTGCCTGACGCTCGGTCTCGAGAAGCACGATGCGCTCGCGCTCCGCGGTGATCTGGTCGGTCGCCTCGGCGGCCACCATCAGGATGAGCATTCCGTGCGACGTGTGGATCGGGACCACCGTGACACGCATGTAGATGGTCTCCGCTGACGAGCGATGGTTGATCCAGATCGCCGTGTACGACATCCCCTCCGTCGCCCGTGTCCGCATCAGGTACTCGTGCATGTCGTATACGGCTGGGAAGAGGTGCTCCGCGATCGGGCGGCCGACGAGCTCGCCCGGTGCGCCGTAGTACGAGAGGGCCACCGGGTTCGCATAGGTGAACACCATCGACTCGTCGTGGATCACCACCGGATGCGGGATCACCGCGAGGGTCTCCTCCACCGACGCCCCCAGAAGACCGACCGACGCCGAGGGGACCGCATCGGCGAGGAGCGCCAGGTCGGCGAACGCGGCGAGCGTCTCGCTCCAGTCCGGGGGGAGGTCCGGGTCCCCGGGGCCGAGGTGCACGATGAGCGCCCCCGTCAGTCCGGCCTCCCCGACGATCGGCACGCCCGCGCCACCGACGAACCTCTGGCTGAGGTACTGGAACCGCAACTCGTCGCTGACCGAGTAGGAGCGTGCGTGGACCGGCCCCTCCGAGCTGACGATCGCGTCGATCAGCGGATCGCTCTCGAAGGGCACGTTGAACGTCCGCGAGGTCTCGTGGATGGCGCCGGGGCCGGCCGCCGCCACGAGGCGGGCGTGGGTCCCGGTGAACCGGAAGAGACAGACCGCGTCCGTCCGCAGGATCTCGGCGACGGCGTTCACCACGAAGCCGGCGACATCGCCCTGTACGGTTCCCCGTCCGATCCCGCTGAGTGCCTTCCGCTGGGCGACGACGGTGACCGCGTCACGACGGTGGTCGCCCGCTTCGTCGCGGGTGCGGGCGATGATGTCACGAAGACGATTGTGGTCGATGGCCCACAGGACGCCGACGGCGACGAGGAGCACGCCGAGTACGACGAGGAGCGCGAGTGCGGTGGAGTCCGTCATCAGCCCGACATGGCGGACGTCACCGCCCGTCAGGACGGCCGGTACATGTACCCGAAGCCGCGGATCGTCTCGATGGGAGAGGAGCCGTCCGGACGAAGCCCGAGTTTGCGCCGGAGATAGCCCACGTACAGCTTCACCTGCTCGGGGAAGACCGCGTCCCGCCGGCCCCACACGGCCTCGAGCATCTGTTCCTTGCCGACCGCACGACCGACGTGCTGGACGAAGACGTTGAGCATCCGGAACTCGAGCGGCGTCAACGCCACGACCCGGCCTCCGGCGGTGACCTCACGGGCCGCGAAGTCGATCTGGAGGAAGTCGTCCGAGTAGATGGTCGGACGGTCGTCGTCCCGGTGCGCGCGGCGCATGAGCGCGACGACGCGCGCCGCGAGCTCGATCGCACTGAACGGCTTGCCCAGGTAGTCGTCGGCACCGGCGCGAAGCCCGCGGGCACGCTCCCACTCGAGGGACCTCGCCGTGAGCATGATCACCGGGACGTCGGAGACGTCGCGGATGCGCTCCAGTGTCGCCCAGCCGTCGAGATCCGGCATCATCACATCGAGGATCACGAGGTCCGGGCGCTCCTCATGGAGCACGCGAAGCGCCGCTCGGCCGTCCGGGGCCTCCGACACCTCGAGCCCCTCCTCCTCGAGGATGTCGCGTACGAGTCCCCGGATGTCCGGTTCGTCGTCAACGACGAGCGCACGTGTTGTGGTGGAGGTCGTCATCGTCTGCCTCTCCGGAGCATACCGCCCCCGTGCTCATGCAGAGACATCGACAGCATGGAACGAACGACGGGTTGACGGGGACCTGGGGCCCGCACCGTTTGACGTGACGTCCACCGGCAGCGACAGCCGGATCTGGGCGCCTCCTCGGGCGGGCGATGCCACGCGGATCGCCCCTCCGTGCATGGTGACGATGGACTTCGCGTTCGCAAGCGCGAGACCGACGTCGCCGGGCACCTCGCGCGTCCTCGTGCGCGGCCGGTAGAACGGGATGAACAGGTACGGCAGGTCGTCGGCCGCGAAGCCGGGGCCGCGGTCGGAGACCTCGATCACGATGACATCGTCCGACGCGCGCAGGAGGACGGTCACCGAGCACCCGCGGACGCTGACCGTGAGCGCGGATTCGATGAGACGCCGCACGACCTGGGAGATCAGCCCGGGGTCCACGTTGATGTGACACGAGGTGTCGCCGTCGATCTGGACCCCGACGCCGGTGCGCTCGATCACGTCGTCCAGATCGCGGATGATCCCGAGCACGAGCCGGTCCACCTCCACGGGCGAGCGGCGGAGGGTGAGCCGACGCTCCACGATGAGCGAGTACGTCAGGAGGTCGTCGAGTGCCCGCAGGACGTCGTCGGTCCGCGTGCACATCCGGGTGACGCGCTCCGCCGGTATCCGTGGCTCCGCGTCCGAGTCGTCGCCGATCCGCGCGAGTTCGCTCCGCAGCTCACGCGTCGGCACCAGGACCGACTCCTGGAGCAGCTGGATGACCCCGAGTCGGTCGCTCTCCTGACCGCGCAGCCGCTCGTTGTCCTCGACGAGTTCGCTCTGCGTCTCCTCCATCGCGAAGCGCGTGTAGCGCTCCTCGATGAGCGTCCGTTCGTGCGCGGCGAGCCGGGCGTGTTCCTCGTCGAGGAGCCGGCGGTATTGGATGAGCGTCAGGGTCATCCTGGCGGCGACGAGTCCCGCCGCCACGAGCGCGCCGATCAGCGATCCCACGCCGCCGGTGAAGAACACGAGCATGACGAGAGCCGACAGGAGCACGGCCGGCAGGAGTTCACGCCACATCGACGGGCGGTGTTTGCGCGGGACGATCTGAACGGTCCGGTGGCGGCGCAGGCGCAGATGGGCGGCCGCCACCCAGAGCCACGCCGTGAGCACGGTCACGGCGGCCGCGGCCCCGACGCCGACGGGGCTCACGGGAGCCATGAGGTTGACGAGGACCACGTAGGCCGTCGCGATGCCGGCGGTCGCGATGGCGAGGACGGGACCGACGATCCCCTCGCGATTGGCGATGAGTCCGCCGACCGTGAGCACGAGTGAGGCGTTCGAGATCACCGCGACGACGATAACGATGATCTCGATGCCGTCCGGAAGCCCCGTCGACAGGGGCGACGCCCCGTTGACGTAGAGGATCGCCATCGTGACGACGACCACGATGAGCAGCCCGTCGAGCGCCTCCTGCCAGCCGCGCGCGGGCCGCAGGACGCGTACGCCGACCGCCGCGGCGCAGATGGAGGCGATGCCGCACGCGGCCCACATCCAGTCGATGGGGACCGGATGGACGCGGTCGGCGCCGCTCAGCGCCGTCGACAGCCCGGAGGCGGCGGATGCCCCCGCAATGGCCCAGATCATGATCGCGATCGCGATCCATGCTCCGCGCGACGGGTGTCCCACGCCGCGTACGACGCGCACCGCGGATGCCCCGGCCGCCCCCACGAGGAGTGCGGCGAGGATCTGGACGACTCCCGCAGCCGTGATCGACGGGAGCGCCGCCACGAGGGCGAGGGCGGTGAGCATCACGCCGACGAGCGCGAATCTCATCCCGCCCAGGCGCGTGACGACGGCCACGCCGTCGTGGTGGACGCTCATGGTCATGATCGGGAGCGGACTCCGGGGGCGCCGTGGATCCGACGCTCGTCACGGCTCGCTCTGCGAGTGGTCATCACGTTCGCATCCGTCGTCCACACCATGTCGATACCCACGAATTCCCTGCAGAGACACATAACATCGGCGAACGCCGACGAATTACGACGTCCGATTCGTTAGCGTACCGACATATGGGGCGCTTTGGTGAAGACCTTGCAGCCATTCACGCTGCGGGGCGGTCAACCCTTGCCACGGACGCGGCAGCACGACTCATCGACGAACTGGGCCGCTCGCGGCGCGACGGCGGCGTGATCGTCAATCTCGGCTGCGGAACGGGCGAGGCGGCGGCGCGTCTGACGGCCGAGCGCCTCGAGGTGATCGCGATCGATCCGTCCCAGGAGATGCTCGACATCGCCCGGCGCACCGCCCCTCGCGCCCGCTTCATCCAGGGATCCTGGGTCGATGCCGAGATCCCCTCCTGCGATGCGGTGCTGGCGCCGGACGAGATCCTGAACCAGGCCGACAACGGCATCACCCAGCGCCATCTGGAGCGTCTCTTCGGACGCGTCTTCCGTGCGCTTTGGCCTGGGGGCGTCTTCGTCTTCGACCTGGCGGGACCCGGCCGGGTGCCCGTCGGCGAGCGGCAGACCCGGATCGAGGTCGGCGACGATTGGGCCCTCCTCACCGAGGAGACCGAGGACCGTCGTGGGACCCTCATCCGCGAGATCACCACGATGCGGAAGGTGGACGGCAGCATCCGGACCGCGGAGGAGACCGAGCGGCAGCGCCTCATCCCGCAGCAGAAGGTCCTCGGCATGTTGCGGAAGGTCGGTTTCCGCGCCCGGTCCTTCCAGGGGTATGACGGTGAGCGCGCGGCACCCGGGCACTCCGTCTACATCGCGCGTCGCCCCTAGGACACACGCACGACGGCGTCCCGTCCGGGCTTGATATCCTCCCGGGCATCCTGCGGGTGTAGCTCAGTTGGTAGAGCGTCAGCCTTCCAAGCTGAATGTCGCCGGTTCGAACCCGGTCGCCCGCTCCTCAGGAACCGCCTGCATATCAGGCGGTTTTCCGTCGTTGACGGCGGTCCGCCAGATCGATGACGCTCGAAACGTACGTCTGACGTACATCACGATCACCGCCGCGGGCGTCGAGGATCGCGTCGACCATGGCCGCGGGATACCGGGCCCCGTTTTCTCAGGCCGGTAGACACACCCGCGCATCGACCTCGCGCACGCGGTCGCGAACTTCCAGCCGTTCTTGGCCGCCCAGGCTCACCGGCCGGCCGCGCCACCGCCGGTCAGGAGAGCGACGGCACCCACGTTCGCGTCAGGTGAACACGCTGACCCCACCGGGTCCCACGAGCAGACCGACCACGATGAGGACGACGCCCCACAGCACCTCACCGCGAAACAGCGTCACGATGCCGGAGACGACGAGGATGACCGCGAGGATCCAGAGCAGGAACTCCATGACGAACCTCCAGTGATTCGACATCGGGGATGCAGCACGGCGGAACCGGTGCACGTCTGGGCGTCACCTACCCCCGCCGCAGGCCGGTCAAACGCTCGCGGTTCCGGCGGAACCGAGGGGCGAGGTGTGCGGTGGCGTCCCACGCGGGACGGCAGGCCCCGCCGCCAGCGATCAGCCGGTGACGAGTCGCCGCACCCGCCGCACGCGGACCCTGACCCGCTGCACGGCCCGGTGGCCGCCGCCGTCCGACATCCCGATCCCGACTCCGATCGACGCGATGACGATGGCGACGCCGCAGGCGGCCGCCACCCCTTGCCAGCCGAACGCCTGCCAGGCGAGGCCGGGGAGGAACGCGCCGAGCGATCCGGCTCCGTAGTAGACCGAGTAGTAGAGGGAGCTCGCGGCTCCGGCCCGCACGCCGGGCGCCGTGCTGAGCCCGATCGGGGCGGCGGTGACGACGACGAACATGCCGAGGGTGATGAGGACCAGGCCGGTGACGATCAGGGGGAGCGCACCGGACGTGGTGACCGCGACGCCGACGGCGGCGCTGACGACCCCGGCCAGGGCGACCGGCCCCCATCCGAACCGCTCCGACCGCGCACCGGCGAACGGCGCGACCGCACCCACGACCCACGCGAGGAACACGAACGACACCATGGTCGGCGAGAGGGAGAACGGCTCCGCCTCCAGCCGGTACCCGATGAACGTGAAGACTCCGACGAAGACGAAGTACACCGCGGGCCCGGTCAGCGTCGCCGCCGCGACGCGGCGGGTGAGCAGGCGACCGGTCTCGGCCGTACGAGTATGCGCCGCGGCCGCCGGCAGACTCCGCGTCATCACGACGAGCGCGATCAGCGGCAGCAGCGCCAGAACGGCGAGTGCTCCGCGCCAACCGATGAACGAGGTCATGAATGCGACGCCGAGGCGACCGACGAGACCTCCCACGATGAGCGCGGCCGTGTACCAGCCGACGGCGCGCACGCCGATCGCCGGGACGAAGACCTGCGCCACGTACGGAAGCCCGACCACGAGGATCCCGGGCATGATCAGTCCCTGCAGGACCCGGGCCGCGAGGAGCAGCTCAAATGTGGGCGCGAGCGCGACGGCGAACGTCGCAGGCACCTGCAGCGCGCACGCCGCGAGAAGTGAGCGCCGCCGCCCGATGCGAGCGGCGATCGGACCCCAGATCCACGCGCCGACGACCAGGGCCAGAACGAGGACGGAGATGGTGAGACCGGCCCGGCTCGGCGTGACACCGAACGTGTCACCGATCGTCGGGAGCACGGCCTGCGTCGAATACATCGTGGCGAACATCGCCGCGGCACCGACCAGGAAGCCGGCCATGCCGTTGAGTACGGGACCTCGACGCGATTTCGATCGTATGCTCACCATTACGTCTCATAGGGTAGGACGGTTAGGTGCATTCTGTCAATAGATGTGGTCGTGAGCCTGCCGACCCGGTGGTTGGCCGGGTGCACGCAGCGACGATTGACGAGAACGGGGTGAGCGAACGGCGACCGACCCGGCACACCAGGACGGATGAACGTCCGGCCCGGCGGTCGGCCGAGGCGGAAGGATGCCCTCCGCCGGATGGTCGAGGCCCCGCCGGGGCACCCGTCCACCGTGTGGACAGCCCGGCGTGGACGCCCCCGCGTCGGCCCCGACGGCCATCGGATCGCGCCTGGCGCACCCCTGCGATCACGAATGTGTCCGGGACAGACGGCGACGTGAACGCCCCGGCCACCACTCCACCGCGACACGTCGCCCACCCCGTTCGGCGTCACGCACTCCGACAGGACAGCGGGAGTGCTCCGAAGAGCACTCCGTCGATCAGACCGACGTCGCCTCGAAGACCTCGATCGGGAAGTCCACCCCGCTTCGCGCGTGGCACCGGTACCCGTAGGGGTTCTTCGCCAGATACTGCTGGTGGTGTTCCTCGGCGTAGTAGAAGGGACCCGCCGGAGTGATCTCGGTGGTGATCGTCCCCCACTCCGCCTGGGTCAGCGCGGCCTGGTAGACCTCCGCGCTCCGTCGGACCGCCTCCAGCTGGGCGTCGGAGTCGGTGTAGACGGCCGAGCGGTACTGGCTGCCCACGTCGTTGCCCTGGCGCATGCCCTGGGTCGGGTCGTGGTGTTCCCAGAACGCGGCGAGGATCCGCGCGAGGGAGATCTGCTGGGGATCCCAGACGACGAGCGCGAGTTCGGTGTGTCCCGTGCGTCCGCTGCACACCTCCTCGTAGGTCGGATTGGGGGTGATGCCCCCGCCGTAGCCGACCGCGGTGGTGATCACGCCCGGGATCTGCCAGTAGATCTCCTCGGCGCCCCAGAAGCAGCCCATGCCGAGCTCGATGCGCTCACTCCCCTCCGGGAACGGGGGGACCATGGACGTTCCGAGCACGATGTTCGTCCCGGTGATCCGCATGGGGTCGGACCGGCCGGGGAGCGCCGTCTCGGGGGTGACATCCGGCGGGGACGCAGAACGGAAAAGGGCCATCTGGTTTCCTCCTTCGGGACTCCTGATGGTATCCCAGGTCGCCCGGGGAGCCATACCCCTCCGCCCCAGTCGCGCTCGGTGACCGTGCGCGTCGCGCCGGCGGTGCCCCCTGACGTCACCGTCCTTCTCCTCCGACCGACGAAGCGGGTATGCCGACGCCGCGGCCATGATGTCGACGCGACGTCTCCGCACGTCAAACCGCGGCACCGACTCAACGATTGGCCGCACCGGATGCATCTTCACCTGTGATGAAGCCGACCACCGAACCGACCACCGAGACCATTGGCGACGACCTGCAGCACGGTGTCACGCCGGAACACGACCGCCGTACGGCGGTCCGCGATCTCTACCGGGATCAGTTCGTCCGGATGGCGCGATTCGCCGCCGCACGTCTCGGCGATGCCGAGGCCGGACGGGACCTGGTGAACGACACGTTCGTCCTCGCGTTGAGGCGTCTCGACACCCTCCGTGAGGTCGAGGCGCTTCCCGCCTGGGTCTGGTCGATCCTCGTCAATGAGACACGACGCCACCGTCGCCTCCTCCGGCGTCGCCGGACAGGGCCGCTCCCGGATGAGCCGGACATCCCGGCTCCGGAGGTCCCCGAGATCGACGAGAACCTGAGGAGGCACCTCCGCCGGCTGCCCGAACGGCAGCGGACCGTCCTCTTCCTCCGGTACTACGGCGACCTCACCAACCCGCAGATCGCCGCACTGCTCGGAGTGACGACGGGAACGGTCGCGGCGACGCTTCATCACGCCCAGGCCGCGATGCGAAGTGCGATGGAAGGAGACTCCGATGCATGAGACAGAACACGACGCGCTGGTGAGTGCGGCGCTCGACCGGTACGTGCCGGCGGCAGGATGGACCGGGGACTGGTCGTCCATCGCCGCACGCGCGGAGGAACGACACGTGCGGGGGCGCCTCGCCGTGGCGGGCCCGGTCCTGGCAGCGCTGGTCGCGCTGGCGCTCGTGAGCTTCGTGCTCGTCCTCGGGTCACGGGGCCTCGACACGGAACCGGCGAGCAGTCCGATGTACGGCGTGATCACGACCTCCATGGACACGTCCCCCACTGTCACCGAGGCGTCGCCCCTGGGGATGGACGGACAAGGCGATCGAGCAGCGGCCCGGCGGTTCCTCGCTTCCGTCGGATCGGCCGCGACGGAGGTGGATCCGAATCGGCGGAGCCGCCTACTTCCGGACAGTGACGGCTCCAGCGTCATCCGTAGCGTGGAGCCCGTCGCGGGACGGCGGCGCTACGCCTATGACTCGCGAGAGGGCTTGGTCTGCCTGACGACCGCGCCGGCGACCCGGTCCACGACGGGGGCCGTCTGCCTGCCACCGACGGCCGTCGAGGCCGGACCACTGATCGCCAGCAGCGTGATGGCCAGCAGCGCCTGTTCGCCTGGACGACCCGCGGAAGAAGACGTCTTCGCACTCCTGCCCCGGGGCGTGACGGCTGTCGCGCTGACCTCCGACCGGGGTGACCACCCGATCCACACCGACGCCCGGACCGTCTACTCCTCGCTGCCGGTGACCGTCTCGAACGCCCGGCTGCGGTGGACGGACGCCAGCGAAGCGGCACGGTCCAGCCTGGTGTGGCGGGAGGCCCCGGACTGCCGGCCGACGAGAACCACCCCACCGACGGGGTCGTAGCCGGCAGCCATGGACGGTCGTCGGCGGCGATTCCACGGCGACGACCGTCCGACGGGGAGCCCATGTCTCGACGTCACGCCGTCCGTGACGGCCTGACCTCACCCGATCGACCACCGCCGACCACTCCGGCCAGGCGGTGCCGTCTCCCCTCCCCGCGCGGGGTCAGGAGGCGTCGGTGAACTCCCGGAACTCACCCGTGACGAGGTATGCGGTCTGTTCCCCGATGTCCACCGCATGGTCACCGATCCGCTCAAGGCACCGTGAGACGAGCAGCATCCGGATGGCCCACTCGAGGGCCTCCGGGTCACTCGAGAGTTGGGCGACCCACTCGAGCGACTTGCG
The DNA here is from genome assembly GCA_964406645.1 of uncultured Bifidobacteriaceae bacterium. GTDB lineage: Bacteria > Actinomycetota > Thermoleophilia > Miltoncostaeales > Miltoncostaeaceae > CALMEC01. The sequence goes on from CAYOSM010000008.1 coordinate 24,634, forward strand.
GTTGGTCCGGTTGATCATCTGGTCGAGACCGAGCAGCGACTCGGCCGCCTCGAGGTCCTGATCGGCGAACGCCTCCAGGGCCACGCGCGTCATCTCCTCGGCGCGGGTTCCCATCTCCTCCAGCCACGCGACGAGGTGCATGTCCACCTGAAGACCGGCGGACAGTTTCGTCATCTTCGCGATGGTCACGCAGTAGTCAGAAATCCGCTCCAAATGCAGGTTGATCTTGGAGATGGCGAGGACAAGGCGCATGTCCTTCGCGGTCGGCGCCTGGAGGGCGAAGAGCTCCTCGACGAACTGCTCCACCCGGAGGTAGCGCTCGTCCACCTGGTCGTCGTACGCGATGACCTCGTCGGCCAGCTCGACGTCGCTCTCCTGAACGGCCGTGAGAGCGGCGCGGAGCATGCGCAGGGCCATGCTTCCCTCTTCGTGCAGGGTGCTCTGCGCGAGGTCCAGGTGCTCTCTCAGCGTCGTTCTCATCTGGCTGTGGCACATCCCTTCCGGTTGACCCGGGATGCTACCTCAGCGGACGATGGCGAGAATGGCCTCCCTGACGTTCCGGGCTGACCTCTCTAGCGTTCGGCACTGACCTCGGGGATGGAACACCGGATGGTGAGCCCCTTCCCCGGACGCGACGTCGCCGACACGTCACCGCCGGCCGAACCGACGATGTGCTTGCAGATCGCGAGGCCGAGCCCCGTGCCCCGCGACGCACGCGCGGCGTCGGCGCGATAGAAGCGCTCGAAGAGGCGCACGATCGCCTCCTGAGGGACCCCGTAGCCGGTGTCGGCGGCCGTGAAGATGACCCACGGCCCCTCGCGCTGCACCGTCAGGTACAGGTCGCAGTCCGGTCCCGCGTAGCGGATGGCGTTCTCGGTGAGGTTGAGCGCGAGGACGCGGAGCATCCGCGGGCGCACCTCGACCTGTGCATCCGCCACGCCGGAGACGTGGATGCGGATGCCGGCGCGCTCGGCGCGCTCGGAGAGCTCCTCAGCGACCTCCGTGACGATCGGGAGCACCGGTGTCGCACCGAGGCCGACCACGGCATGACCGGTCTCGAGTTCCCCGAGGAAGAGGACGTCGTCGATGAGCTCCCCCATCTGCGCCACCTCGCGGCGGGCGCGATCGACGAGGAGACTGATGTCGATGCCGGGGAGTTCGGCCGATTCGAAGAGCGCAAGGAGGCGGGCGAGCGGAGTGCGCAGTTCGTGGGAGACGGCCGCCGTGAAGCCCGCCCGGAGCTCCTCGTACGCACGCAGGTCGCCCGGCCTGCTGAGGTAGACCAGACGCTCGATCTGACCGTCGATCTCGTACGGGATCTCGAGCACGACGGCCGCCTCGCGACGCGTGGCGACCGCGGAGGGGATCGGCTGACCGGGCGCCACCTCCGGATACATCTCCCGCGCGCGCCGGCTCGCCAGCACCACGCGATCGGATGAGTCCAGGACGACGATCGCCTCGCGGCTCTCCTCGATGAGGATGCGTCCCCTTTGGTCGTCTCGCCCGTTTACCATGCGTTCACCAGATGTTCACCTTCTTGCGACCCGACGTGGTGGAGTCCTTCTCCATCATCCCATGACATGAACAAGGTTCTTCTCATCGAGGACGACGAGCTCATCGGTCACGGCATGGCGCGACACCTCCATGCGGCCGGCTTCGAGCCGATCTGGGTGGGCAAGGGTGAGACGGGACTCGCCCGGCTCCGGTTCGAGCAGCCCGACGTGTGCGTCCTCGACCTCATGCTCCCCGGCATCGACGGGTGGAAGCTGATCGAGACCGCCCGGTCCGAGGGGATCGGCACGCCGATCATCGTGGTGAGCGCCCGCGGAACCGAGCACGACCGCGTGCACGCCCTCGAGATCGGGGCCGACGACTACCTCGTGAAGCCCTTCTCGATGAAGGAGCTCGTCGCACGTGTCAGCGCTGCGGCACGACGCGGTGGCAGGGAGCCGGAGATGCGGCGCGGCGAGGTCATCGAGATCGCCGGGCTGCGCATCGTGCCCGACGACGTGCAGGCGTACGTGGACGGCGAGAGCGCCGGCCTCACTCCCACCGAGTTCCGTCTGATCTACACGATGGCCATGGACCGGGGAAAGGTCCTGACGCGCGACGAACTCCTCCAGCGCGTCTGGGGACGCCCCGCCACACACCGCGACCGCACGGTCGACGTCTTCGTGCGACGCCTGCGCGAGAAGATCGACCGGCGCTCGTCGTCCCACACGTTCATCCAGACCAGGTACGGCGTCGGATACAAGCTCGACGCCGAGGAGAAGACCGACGCGGACGACATCGTCGCGTCGACCGACTGAGCGGCGGGCGCAATCATGGGTGGGTACCCTGGGTCGATGCGCATACACCGATTCGAGGTCCAGCCGGACATCCCGGAATCACTCCGCGGGCTCACCGACATCGCCCACAACCTCTGGTATTCGTGGACACCCGCGGTCGCTGAGCTCTTCGACCGCCTCGATCCCGACACCTGGGCGGCATCCGGACCGAATCCCGCCACCACCCTGGCCACCGTCCCGCAGGCGGTGCTCGAGGCGGCGGCGACCGACGCGAGCTTCGTCGCCGAACTCCAGCGGCTTCACACGCGCATGTCGGAGGAGTGTTCCGGCGACTCCTGGTTCAGCGCCGAGAGCGGCACCGACCTGCGCGGTCTGACCGTCGCCTACCTCTCCCTCGAATTCGGACTCGACCAGTCCCTCCCGATCTACTCCGGCGGTCTGGGCGTCCTCGCGGGCGACCACCTGAAGTCCGCGTCCGACCTCGGCCTGCCGCTCGTCGGCGTCGGGCTCCTCTACGGATCGGGGTACTTCCGGCAGGCCCTCAACGTGGACGGCTGGCAGCAGGAGCTCTACCCGCCGAACGACTGGGCGACGATGCCCGTCACACGCCAGCTCGCCGAGGACGGCAGCCCGATCACCGTCACGGTGACGATGGCCGGGACGGAGGTCCGCGCACAGATCTGGCGGGCCCAGGTGGGCCGCGTCCCCCTCTATCTGCTCGACACCGACGTCGAGGAGAACGCACCGGAGTATCGGGCCATCACGCAGACGCTGTACGGCGGAGACACCGAGATGCGCCTGCGCCAAGAGCTCCTCCTCGGCATCGGCGGGGCCCGTGCCCTGGGCGCGCTCGGCATCACGCCGACGGTGTTCCACATGAACGAGGGCCACTCGGCCTTCCTCGCCCTCGAGCGGATCCGGGCCCTCCGCGCCGGCGACGGGATGGAGGTCGCCGCGGCGCTGGAGCAGGTGGCGGCGTCCACCGTCTTCACCACCCACACCCCGGTTCCCGCGGGCAACGAGGTCTTCGAGACCGAGCTCCTCCGCCCGTATCTCGAGCCGATCGCCGAGGAGCTCGGACTCGACTGGGCCGGTTTCGTGTCACTCGGACGTGACCCCGGGCGCCCCGAGACCGATTTCGGGATGACCCCGTTCGCCCTCCGCACGTCGGCCTTCGCCAACGGCGTCAGCGCTCTCCACGGCGAGGTGTCGCGTGAGATGTGGCACGCGCTCTGGCCCGGGCTCCGTGTGTCCGAGGTTCCGATCCGCAGCGTCACCAACGGCGTGCACCCGCGCACGTGGCTGGCCCGCGAGATCGCGGAGCTGATCGACCGCTACGTCGGCCCCCGCCTCATCGCCGAGCCCGGTGACCACTCCACGTGGGAGCGTGCGCGCAACATCCCGCTGGGCGAGCTCTGGCGCGTCAAGCAGCGTCGCCGCGAGCAGCTCGTCATGACGGCGCGCGACCGTCTGGCCTGGCAGCTCCGCCGTCGCGGGGCATCGCCGACTGTGGTGCGGCAGGCGGACGACATGCTGCGGCCCGACATCCTCACCATCGGGTTCGCACGGCGATTCGCCACCTACAAGCGCGCGACCCTCCTCTTCCGCCAGCCGGAGCGACTCGTCCGGCTCCTGACGGACCCCGACCGCCCGATCCAGTTCATCTTCTCCGGCAAGGCGCACCCCGCGGACTCACCGGGCAAGGAGCTCATCCAGGAGATCGCCCGCTTCTCGCAGGGCACGAACGCCCATCAGCGGCTCGTCTTCCTCGAGGACTACGAGATGGGTCTCGCCCGCCTTCTCGTCTCCGGCTGCGACGTCTGGCTGAACGCCCCGCGTCGCCCCATGGAGGCGTCGGGCACGAGCGGCATGAAGGCGGCGATCAACGGGACGCTGAACCTGTCGATCCCGGACGGCTGGTGGGTCGAGGGCTACACGCCGGAGGTCGGCTGGTCCATCGGGACGGGCGAGCTCTCCGCCGACGCGGACGAACAGGACGCGATCGACTGCGACGCGCTCTTCAACCTGCTGGAGCAGGAGATCATCCCGATGTTCTACCGGCGCGACGTCAACGATCTGCCGCGCGAGTGGACCGAGCGGATGCGCGCCTCAATCGCCGTCCTGGGTGCGAAGTTCAACACCCATCGCATGGTCCAGGACTACGCGCGGACCTCATACTTCCCGGCGCACGTCGGATCGTCCGCCCTGGCCGCCGATCACCACGCCCGTGCGCGCACCCTCGCGAGCTGGCGAGAGACGGTCCGTGCCGCCTGGCCAGGCGTCTCCCTCCGGTCGGAGGTCTCCGCCCCGGCCGTGCCCCGGGTCGGAGACACGGTGGAGGTCACAGTCCGGGCGCGGCTGGCCGGCCTCTCACCGGACGAGGTCACCGTCGAGGTGCTCGCCGGGCATCCCGGCGCCGACGGCGTTCCGCCCACCGGCGCGGTCCCCTGCGCGTACATCGGCCCCGAGGGGGACGAGTCCGTCTTCTCCGCCAGGGTCCCGCTCATGGACTCCGGGCAGCTCGCGATCGGCGCCCGTGTGCGACCGACGAACGCCGATGCCGTCAACCCGTTCAATCCGACGCTCATCACGACCGAGTAGCCCCGCACTCCCGGCGCCCTGTGCGCCTCCATCGGTCCGCCGGCCGCGGGCAGACATCCGCCGCGGCGCCGCCCTCGACGCATCCGTGAGAAGGGCCCCGCCGACTCGTCCCGTACGTCACCGGCGTCATCGGAGTCGCCCCGGACGGCTGACGGCGGACCCGGTGACTATCATGTCGCCGTGCTCGATGGATACGACACCCCCGCCCGCCAGCGGTTTCGAGAATGGATGGGCAGGGTCCACGATCTGGATTCGGCCATCCGGCTCCTCGACTGGGACCGTGAGACGCTGATGCCCGGTGACGGCGCCGCCGAACGCGGCCTCGTCGTCTCCACGCTGCAGACGTTCCGGCACCGCGAGCTCGTCGCCGAGGACATCACGGATGTCATCGACGCCGTGGCGGCGGAGGGTGTCTCGGACGAGGAGCGTGCGCTCCTCGACAGCGCACACCGTCACCGTCGCCGCGCATCCCGCCTCACCGAGGACCTCGTGCGGGAGAACTCGGAGGCCACCAACCATGCGGTCACCGTCTGGCTCGCCACGCGCGAGAGCGGTGACTTCGCGACCTTCGGACCGGCCCTCGAACGGGTCGTCGCGGCCTCCCGCGCCACCGGTGAGGCGCTCGGCATCGGCGACGAGCCGTACGACGGCCTGCTCGACGAGTACGAACCCGGGATGACCACGAGCGTGCTCGAGGAGATGTTCGCCGCGCTCGAGCCCCAGCTCTCGGAGATCGTCGGCTCCGTCGACGAACGCCCGGTGTTCAATCCGTTCGAGGGACGCGTCTTCGACGAGGCCGAGCAGATGGCGCTCGCCAACGAGCTCGCGGCCACCGTCGGTTTCGACCACGCATCGGGGCTGATCGCCCGGTCGGCGCATCCCTTCACCACCTCCCCGCACCTCGGGGACGTGCGGTTCACCACGCGCATCGAGCCGCTCGACCCCACGGTCAACATCCTGGTGACGATGCACGAGGTCGGCCACGGGCTCTACTCTCAGGGCCATCCCGCCGCCTTCGCGCGCACGTTCCTCTTCGAGTCGCCGTCCCTTGGCGCCGAGGAGTCACAGGCACGCTTCTTCGAGAACCACCTGGGCCGCCACCCGGCGTTCCTCCGGATCATCCACGGAATGCTCGCCCAGCGATTCGGCCCGGTGATGGACGGCATCTCCCCGGACGACCTCGGCCGCAGCGTCCACCACATCACCCGTGGCTGGTGCCGGGTCGACGCCGACGAGGTCACCTACGACCTCCACATCGCGCTGCGCCTGCGCATGGAGCTCGCCCTCATCCGCGGAGAACTCGCCGTCCGCGACCTGCCCGACGCGTGGCGTGAGGAGATGCGGCGGCTCCTCGGGGTGACGCCGGCGAACGACGCGCAGGGCTGCATGCAGGACATCCACTGGGCGTGGGGCCTCTTCGGGTACTTCCCCACCTACACGCTCGGCAACATGTACGCGGCCCAGCTCGCAGACGCGTTCACGGAGCACACCGGTGGACGGGGCATGGAGATCGTGACGGAGGACCCGACGGCCCCGCTCGCCTTCCTCCGGGAGCGTGTCCACCGCCACGGCGGACTGCTCGAGACCCGGACGCTCATGGAGCGGGCGACGGGCCGGCCGTTCTCGCCGGAACCCCTCATCGAACGTCTGCGTGGTCTGGCCGCGGCCCAATCCTGAGCATCGGGACCTCCTCGACCGCGCGCGGCGTGAGGTCGAGAGCCATCGCCTGTACCCGCGGCCGCTGCGCATGAGGAACGTCCGGATCGTCGTCGCGCCATGGGTCTTCCGCATCCCCGGGATGCGGCGCTTCGCCGGGTACACGGCGTGGAACCTCATCCTGCTCCGGTCGTCACCCGGTGACAATTTCCGCCTCGTCGTGCACGAGTTGTGCCATGTTTGGCAGATGCAGCATCATCCGATCCGCATGCCGCTCTCGTTCCTCCGCACCGGGTATGCGGCGAATCCGTATGAGGCGGAGGCACGCCGCGTGGCCAAGAATCCGCCGGCGCGTCCGCCCATGAGGGCCGCGTGAGCGCGGAACGGACGACGATCGCCGGCATCGAGCGCAGGGCGGAGCGGTGCGGATGAGCCGACGAGGACGCCAGAGCAGCCCACCTCGTGGACTGGCCACGACGCCGCTCAGCAAGCGGTACCGCCGACGTGGGTGGGCCAATCCCCGTGAGGCCGTCAACGCCGCGATCGGGCTCACGATCGCCGTCGAGCGCGCGCATGCCGATGGGCACCTCCACGGTGCCATCACCCCGGACGCCGTGAGCGTCCGCCAGGACGGCGGCGTGATCCTGCATCCCCCGGCGGGGATCGACGCGGGCACCGGTCCGGCGGATGCGACCGTCGACGTGGACCCGCACGAGATACCGGTCGACATGCCGACCGCCGTGCTGCCACCGATTGAGGCGGCACCCGCCGAGGTCACGGCGGCCGGTGACATGCCCACCATCCGGTTCGCACCGGTGCCGGCGGCCGGCGATGCACCGCCCGCGCGTGACGCGACGCCGTACGATCCACCGGGGTTCGCCCCGTCCGCGCCGGCGACGCCGGCGGACGACGTCTACTCCGTCGGAGCCGTGTTCTTCGAGATGCTCACCGGCACGACCCCGGGAGGTCTCGGCGTCGACGATCTGCGGGCCGTGGTGGCGCGGCGCCAGGACGTACCCCTCGAGCTCGCGACCGTGGCCGTCCGAGCGGTCCATCCCGATCCCCGTGACCGGTACGCGTCGGCGGCGGCCCTTCGAACGGACCTGGAGGCGGCACGTCTGACGCTTCCCCCACCCGGGCGCGCGGCCTCGTCCGCGTCGTCGACGCGGCGACGCAACCTCATCCTCCTCGGCGTGGCGATCCTGGCCGCGCTGCTCGCCGGACTCTGGTTCTTCCTCCTGCGCGGCGACGCGGTCGCCGTCCCGAACGTGGTCGGGCAGACCCAGTCACAGGCCGAGACCACCATCCGCGATGCCGGATTCACGCCACAGGCGACGTACGAGTGGGACAGCAGCCTCGCGACGGGTTACGTGGTGCGGACCGATCCCGCCGCCGGGACCAAGCGCGACAAGGGATCGACCGTCACCATCGTGGTCAGCGGCGCGGGCGGCGGTACGCCCGAGCAGATATCGGTCCCGGCTGTCACCGGCCTCCAGGAATCCGACGCCACGACGGCACTCACGAACGCGGGTCTCGTCCCGTCGATCACCCGGGTCTCCGACGCGGCCTCGGCCGGTACGGTCATCCAGCAGACACCGACGGCGTCCAGCAACGTCCCATCCGGCTCCACCGTGACGCTCACCGTGAGCACAGGTCCCACGTCCACCGGCACGACAACGTCGCCCGACACCACGGTCCCGGACACGACGGAGACCACGGAGACAGAGACGACCGAGACCACGTTCCCGGACACGACCGGGACTGTCGAGTCTCCGCCGGACCCCCGGGGAGAGGACGCAGCGCCGTTCACCGACACGCCCTGATCGGAGCGCGGCCCGCAGGGCGGTGAGCCCGCCCGCCCGCCGTCTCGGCAGCGTCACACCCGCCTCACCCGTCCGGCGTCCCACGGCCCGCGCTAGTCGCTGAGACGCCACTCCCCGCCGGACAGGATGGGCGTCCGCGCCCCGGAGTCGTCGATCCCGGTGACCTCCACCTCGTCCGATCCGATCATCACGTCCAGGTGGACGACCGAGCGGTTGACGCGCCCGCCGCCCGCACGCGTGCCGGCGAATCCGTTGCCGAGCGCGATGTGAGAGGCGGCGTTCTCGTCCAGGAGCGTCTCACCGAACACGCGGCTCCTCCCGCCGATCCGTGACGTGCGATCGACGAGGGCGACCTCGCCCAGCCGTCCGGCTCCGGTGTCCGTGGAGAAGGTCTGCTCCAGGATCGCCCGGTCGTCCTCCCGATCCGCGGTGATCTCGACCAGCCGTCCGCGGGCGAAGCGCCCCGCGATCCCCGAGATCACGCGTCCGTTGAACGACAGCGGGGTCGTGCACCGGAAGGTCCCAGCGGTCCGCGCGGGGTTCGGGCTGGTGAACACCTCCTCCGTCGGCACGTTCGGGGAGATCGGCCGGCCGGTGACGGTGTCGTCTCCCCCGCCCAGCCAGACCGTGTCGTCGAACAGGGCGACGTCGAGCTCGGTCCCCGGTCCGCGGAACTCCAGGCGCGCGAACCGCCGATCGCTCAGCGAGCGCGCACGCGCCTGCAGCATGGCGCAGTGGGCGGCCCATGCCCCGTCCGGATCGCCCTCACCCAGGCGGGCGAAGTCGAGGACGTCCTGGCCGAGCCGCAGGACGGCCGCGTCGATCGGAAGGTCCGGGTAGACGGACTCCGCCCACGCCGGGGTGGGCCACGCGACGATGGTCCACCGGATGCGGTTGCCCACGATCGCGCGCGAGAACCAGGAGAGCTGCCGGGCGCGCGACTGGAAGTCCTGTGAGACGCGCGCCGGATCGAGACCGGCGAGCACACCCGGCTCCTCGTCGCCGACGATGCGGACGATGGCCGTGGTCTCGTCGAGTGCACGGCGAAGTCGCGCCCGATGCCAGGGGGCGACGACACCGAGCGCGTCGTCGGACCCCTCACGGATACGGGCCGCCTGGATACGACGGTCCTGGTAGGCCACGTCCACGATCCGGGCCCCGGCGCGGTAGCCGGCCTCCGCGACGGCCTGTGCGAGCTCGCGGTGGGCCGGCTCGCAGTCCACCAGGATCGTGTCACCCAGACGCGTATCGACGTACTGCCGCACGATGGCGTCGGCGTAGGTCCGGACGCGTTCGACGGGAAGGCCCGATGACGTCATCTCACTCCCTCTCTCGCTATGGCTGTTCCACCGCGTCCACCGGACCGTCATGTCCGTGCAGGGGCAGAGCGCGCCCGGCGATGCCCGGTACCGCCATCGGGGAGCCCATGCCGGGGTTCACGCAGGGCTCCGCGAGCCGATGCGGCATGGCGGGGTCCACCGATGTCCGGCAGATGGGCAGCGGATCGCGCATGACACGCAGCCCGCCGAAGCGGCCGCGCGATCCGTCGATCTCACGCAACGTCTCGAGGTCGATGTCGACGGCGAAGACGCGCTCCAGACAGCCGATGTACATCCGGCCGTCCTCTTCGTAGCTGTAGAGGCGGTTGCAGCCCGACGCCAGGCAGCCCGACGGATGTACCACCTGATCGCAGCGGACCGGGCACAGGCGGCATGAGGTGGATGACATCTCGGAGTCCGGGTGCACCATGACAGGGTAGACCCACTCGTCACGTCGGCGCCGCCCGAGGTGCGCGTCAGAGCGCGGTGACGGCGCTCACGCCGAAGAGGCTCTTGAGCGACGCCACGAGGGTCGAGTCCTCGCTGTCGACCCGGAAGTCCTCGCCGAAGCGCAGGCGGACGGGGCCGTCCGTGGTGCGCATCTCGAGGATCATCCGCGCGTCGCCCCGGTGATCACCGATGAGACGCTTGAGGTCGTCGAGGTGACGATGCAGGAAGCGGTCGGCGTCGATGCGGATGATGACGCGATCCTCCTCCCCGCCGGGCTCGGGGACGAAGGGCATGACGGACCGGGCGACGATCTTCGTCTCGCTCTCGGACTTCTGGTCGACGCGCCCCTCGATGATGACGAGGCCGTCCTCACGCAGAAGCTCGCGGCACTCGCTGTAGACGGCGGCCACGACCACGACCTCGACGCTGCCCTGAAGGTCGTCGAGGCGGAGGAACATCATCTGGTCGCCGGCGCGGTTGGTGATCGTCTTGGCGTGCCCGATGATGCCGCCGACCTTGATCATCTCGCGGTCGCCGCGCTCGCCGAGCGCTCCCAGGCCGCACGTGACCGCGCGCTGGAGCTGACGCCGGCAGTCCTTGAGGGGATGGCTCGACACGTAGAGGCCGAGGGCCTCCTTCTCCGCGCGCAAGAGCTCGTCCTTGTCCATCTCGACATCGCTGAGCGGCGGATCCACCTCGGCCGACGAGCTGTCCTCGAGGAGGCCGAAGAGCGACTCCTGCCCGGACGCGGCGTCGCTCCGTTTGCGGGCGGCCGCGCCGATCGCCTGCGGGAGCGCCTCCAGCATGCCGAAGCGCGATCCCGTGGTGGTGTCGAAGGCGCCGCCGCGGATGAGGCTCTCCAGCGCGCGCTTGTTGACCGCCGCGGGGTCGACGCGCCCGCAGAAGTCGAAGATCGAGGTGAACGGCCCATCGGTCTCGCGGGCGGTGACCACGCTCGCGACGGCGTTCTCGCCCACGCCCTTCACGGCGGAGAGGCCGAAGCGGATCTCCTTCTCACCCGTGACGGCGAAGTCGCTCTCGCTGACGTTGACGTCGGGCGGAAGCACCTCCAGGCCCATCTCGTTGCAGGCGGAGACGTAGAACGGCACACGGTCCTTGGTGTCCATGACCGACGACAGGAGCGCCGCCATGTACTGCGCCGGGTAGTTGGCCTTGAGATAGGCCGTCCGGTAGGCCAGAAGGGCGTAGCAGGCGGCGTGGCTCTTGTTGAACGAGTAGTCCCCGGCGCGTTCGCAGAGGATCCAGAGTTCATCGGCGACGTTCGATGACGTGCCCGCGGCGATGCACCCCTGGACGAACTCGTCCTTGAGCGACGCCATGAGGTCCTTGTCCTTCTTTCCCACAGCCTTGCGGAGGTCGTCCGCACGCGACGGCGAGAAGCCGGCGAGCGCACGGGAGATCGCCATCAGCTGTTCCTGATAGATGGCGACGCCGTAGGTGGGACCGGTGATCGGCGAGAGGCGCGGGTCGGAGAACCGGACCTTGGACGGATCGCGCTTGTTGCGCGCGTACTCCGGGATGAACGCCATCGGGCCCGGCCGGTACAGGGCCACGAGGGCAACGAGGTCGGCGAACTCCGTGGGACGCACCTCACGGAGGGCGTCGCGCATTCCGCTCGACTCGAACTGGAACACGCCGAGTGCGTCGCCGCGGGCGAGCATCCGGTAGGTCTTGCCGTCGTCGAGCGCGACCGCGTCGATGTCGAGTTCCTCGCCGAGCCCGGTGTTCACCAGGCGGACGCAGTCCTCGATGACGTCGAGGTTGCGCAGGCCGAGGAAGTCCATCTTGAGGAGGCCGAGGGCCTCCACGTCGTGGTCGGGGACCTGGGTGATGACGTCGCCCGAGTCGTCCCGTCGGACGGGGAGGAAGTCGGTGACGGCACCGGGCGCGATGACGACGCCGGCCGCGTGGACACCCTCGTTGCGGACGAGGCCCTCCAGCGGGCGGGCGGTGTCGACGATCTGACGGGTGATGTCGTCGCTGTCGTAGGCCTGCTGCAGGTCGAGGCCGGGCTTGAGCGCGTCCTCGAGCTTGGCGCCGATGGGACGCTCCGGCACGAGCTTCGCGATGCGGTCCACCTGGCCGTAGGTGAAGCCGAGCACGCGGCCGGCGTCGCGGACGACCGCCCGGGCGAGCAGCTTGCCGAACGTCCCGATGCGCGCGACGGCGTCGCTCCCGTACTTCTCGGTGACGTAGCGCACCACGGCCTCACGGCCGCGGACCGAGAAGTCGGTGTCGATGTCGGGCATGCTCTTTCGCCCGGGGTTGAGGAACCGCTCGAAGAGCAGGTCGTGCTCCAGCGGGTCGAGGTCCGTGATGCGCAGCGCGTACGCCACGAGCGAGCCGGCTGCCGAACCGCGGCCCGGGCCGACGGCGACGCCGTTGTCGCGCGCCCAGCGGATGTAGTCCCACACGATGAGGAAGTACCCGGGAAAGCCCATCTCGTCGATGACGGAGAGTTCGAACTGGAGCCGCTCCTCCGCGCCCTCACGCCACTCGCCGGGGCGGTAGCGCCGGTCGAGCCCCTCGCGGCAGAGCGCCTCCAGGTAGGAGGCCTGCGTCTCGCCGTCCGGCACCGGGAAGGTCGGAAGACGCGGGTCGCCGAGCGGAAGCGCGAGGTCCTTGCAGCGCTCCGCGATCTCGAGGGTGGCGGGGATGGCGTCCGGATAGTCGGGCAGGGACGCGAGCATCTCGTCCGCCGACTTGATGAAGTACTCCTTGGTGTCGAACCGGAAGCGCTTCGGGTTCGACAGCACGTCGCGCGTCTGGATGGCGAGGAGCGCCTCGTGCGAGTCGGCGTCCTGGTGGCAGATGTAGTGGGCGTCGCCGGTGGCGACCATCGTCTGCCCGGTCTCCTTGGCGAGAGCCGCCAGGTGCTTGTTGATACGCGCCTGCCGCTCGATCCCGGAGTCCATCATCTCCAGGTACACGTCCTCCGGCCCGAAGATCTGGCTGAGGGTGTCGAGCTCCGCCCGGGCCGCTCCGATGTCGTCGTTCTCCAGGTGGGAGCAGATCGTCCCGGAAAGGCAGCCCGACAGCACGATGATGCCCTCGTGATGGCGGGACATCAGCTCGTGGTCGATGCGCGGCTTGCGGTGATATCCCTCCAGGAAACCGGCCGAGCAGAGCTTGATGAGGTTGTAGTAGCCCTCGGTCGTGGACGCGAGGAGGGTGAGGTGGTTGCGGTTCTCCCGCGAGGGCCGCTCCCGGTGGTCGGGCACGACGTAGGCCTCGAGACCGACGATGGGCGTGATGCCGCGCTTGGTGGCCTGCTTGTAGAGGTCGACCGCACCGCTCATCACGCCGTGGTCGGTCAGTGCGACCGCCGTCTGGCCCAGTTCCTCGACCCGGTCCAGCAGGCGCGGGATGCGGCACGCGCCGTCCAGGATGGAGTAGTCCGAGTGCACATGGAGGTGTGCGAATCCCCCGTTCGCGGTCACCGACATGCCATGCGTCCCCCGGGTCGTCTCATCCTCCGAAGGAGGGTAGCCATCCCGCCGGACGCGGACAACCGGTCCGCCGGGCGGGTGCCGCACCGAGCAGCAGTTATCGCGTCCTCGGCCAGACGTTCTCCTTCTCCGGTGGCCGCAGCCCACCCGGAATCCGGTCGTGCGAGGTGACGCATCCCGATCGAGGGCGCGGTCCGACGGCCCCGGACGTACGGCCGAACGACACCGGTGCCCCTTCAGGTCCGGGGAGCACGCGCCGATAAGAAGAAGTGAAAACGTATCGCCCGGATACGTCTCACATTTCCGAGGTCACCGTGGACAACGTCTCCGCGTTTCTGGCAGAGCTCCAACCCGCCGGCGTCATCGCCGTCATCATCGCCGTCATCAGCCTGGTGGCCAGCCGCACCTACCCGGGAGTCGGCCCCTGGGCGGCGCTCCTCGGCCTCTGCGGGGTCGCGGGATACGTCGGACACCAGGTCAGCGAGGTCGTCGACCGGCCGCAGTGGCTGCTCTTCGTCGCGCTGGGCGGAGCCGTGCTCGCCGTGATCGCGGGGATCCGCCTCTTCGGCGCGATCCGGGCGAACACGGCGAACGACTACACGGTGGGGTACGTCCTCCCCACGCTCGTCGCCGTCATCGGCCTGTGGATGTCCGTCGCCCTCATCCGGTTCGAGGACATGTCGGCCGTGACGTCCTACCTCGTCAAGTAGGGCTGTCCGCCCCCTCGGCGAGCATCACGCCCCAGTCGCCGCCGATCGCGAGCAGCGACCCGTCCTCGGTCCAGGCGGCGCATGCCGCACCGCCGATGAAGCGCACCAGCGTGCGCTCCGGCAGCCGGAGGAACGCGAGACCGAAGAGCCGCCCGTGCTTGAGCGGCGCCGCCGACACACGTCCGCCGGGGGCGACGACCTCGCCGGGAACCGGCTCCACCAGTGCCAGGGGCGGTGAGGGGAGCGACAGATCGGCACCGGGGTCCGTCTCGGGGTACTCGTGCGGTCCGGGGACGAGGTCCGGCACCGAGAACCGGCGGATGACGCGCGGGGCGACCCCGCGGAGCACCGTGCCGTCGTCCTCGAAGTAGAGGCGACGGGCACCCTCGCGGGAGACCGCGACGAGGCGGATGAGGCCGGCGCCGACGGTGTCGAGGGACGGGTCGAGGCCGGGGCGCTCGATCGGCACGTCCGGAACGATGTCGGACAGGAGCCCGGCGGACGTGAGCTTGCGGCGGCCGCTGCGGCCCATGATCTGCGCACCCTGTGCTTCACGGACGAACGAGACGATCGACCACGCTCCGGGGTCGTCGACGAGGATGTCCGGACTGACGCGGCGATCGGTTCCCATTCAGATGTTCTCCCTAGGAGTTTCGAGAAGGACGAGTCCCCAGTCCCCTCCGATGAGGAGGCTGTCGTCACCGGCCCCGAAGGCGATGGTGGCGGCTCCCCGGACGGCACGCATCGGCACACCCGTGGTCGCGTCGACGACGAGCGACACGGCCGTCTCGCCCTCCGTTCCGCAGACCGCGACGCTCGTGCCGCGTGCGTCGAGTGCGACGGAGTCGACCCGTGTCAGGCCGGGTGTCCAGGCGCCGAGTTCCGTGAGGGACTCCGCATCCCAGAGCCGGACCGTGCCGTCCTCGTGGCGGGTGAGCACCCGCGGCGCGGCGGAGGCGGCCACGATGTCGGTCACGGGCGATCCGTCGGCCGGGGATCCGATCCCCGCCCCGTACGCGACGACGATGGTTCCGTCGGCGGCGAAGGCGACCGGACCGGGTGTGCCCGTGGTCTCGACCTGCGTGGTGGCCGCACCGGGGATCTCCACCTCGAAGAGGGCGCCCTCGTGCACCACGGCCACCCGGCGACCGTCCGAGCGGACGGCGATGGGACCGGGGCCGAGGTCCGCGGCGAGGTCCCCCATGCTGGGGAGCACCACGGCGCGCCAGCCCACGTCGTCCCGGAGCAGGGCGGCGTTGGCCTCGGCGGCTCCGCGGACATCGCACAGGCCGGGGGGCCGGCGGTCGAAGAGCTCGGCCAGGTCAGGAAGCCGGAACGTGCGGGCGACGCCGGGCGAGGCGGTGACGAGGACCGCGCCGCCGTTGACGACCGCGGCCCGGTGCACCGCGTGCGGCACGCCGCGCGTGGGACGGAGCGCGCGCTCGTCCGGCCGGACGTCACCGGCCGGGGGTGGCGTGGCCTGGAGACCGAGTCCGCGGCTCGACCGTGTGACCGTGGACCAGGGCCCGGGGTCGGTCGGGTCGACGCGGAGCATCTGCGGGGGTGCGGCGCGTCTCATCGGTCGTCGCTCCGGCGGCGGATCTGGTGGGCCATGCGGCTCTGGAGACTGAAGAGCTCGATGAAGCCGGGGCTGGCGTTCTGGCTGAACGTGGGGTCCGCGTCGAAGGTCGCCATGTTCTTGTCGTACAGGGCGTTGGGTGACGTGCGCGCGACGACCGTGGCACCGCCCTTGTACAGCCGGACGGTCACCTCACCCTCCACGAAGCGGTTGGCCTCGACGAGATAGGCGTCGAGATCCTCCTTGAGGGGCTCGTACCAGAGGCCCTCGTAACAGAGGTCCGCCCAGGTCAGGTCGACCATCGCCTTGAAGCGGCTCTGGCGCCCGGTGGCCACGAGCTTCTCGAGCTCCTTGTGGGCGCGGAGGATGACCTCGGCGGCGGGGACCTCGTAGATGTCGCGGACCTTGAGGCCGACGACCCGGTCCTCGACGTTGTCCATGATCCCCACGCCGTTCTCGCGGGCGAGGACGGCCACCGCCTGGATGAGCTCGACGGCGTCCATCTCCCGGCCGTCGAGGGAGACGGGAAGGCCGGCGCGGAACCCGAGGACGACGTCAGTCGGCGTGTCGGGTGCCTGCTGCGGCGGGGTGACGAGCTGGAAGACGTCGTCCGGGACGATGTTCGCCGGATCCTCGATGACGCCGCCCTCGCTGGAGCGGCCCCAGAGGTTGTCGTCCAGGGAGTACGGGCGCTCGACCGTGGACGAGACGGGGATGCCGTGCTCCTTGGCGTAGGCGATCTCCTCGTCGCGGCCCATCTGCCACTCGCGGATCGGCGCGACGACCTTCATGTCGGGTGCGAGCGTCAGGACGACGGACTCGATGCGCACCTGGTCGTTGCCCTTGCCGGTGCAGCCGTGGGCGATCGTGTCCGCCCCGTATTCGCGGGCCGCCTCGACGGCGAGCTTGGCGAGGAGCGGGCGGCCGAGCGCGGTGAAGAGCGGGTAGGTGCCCTGGTAGCGCGCATTGGCGAGGATGGACGGGTTGACGTAGTCGCGGACGAACTCGGCCTTGGCGTCGACCACGAGGCTCGCCACGGCGCCCAGGTCGATGGCCTTCTGGCGGATCGCCTCGAAGTCGTCGGTGGGCTGTCCCAGATCGATGCAGAGGGCGACGACCTCGGCCTCGTACTCGTCCTGCATCCACTTGAGCATGACCGACGTGTCCAGTCCGCCTGAATAGAGCAACACCGCTCGGTGGACCTCGTGCGGTCGCGCGAGGTAGCGGGCGATGGCGGTATCGGGCTGGGACGTGGCCACAGGTGTCCTCTCTGGGATGTCGCTAAGCGGTTCGGTCGCACTCAGGCGCGGACAAGTCTGTCCACCGCGACGCGCCACCGCAAGGGGTCGGCTCAGAACATCAAGCGTCTCACATTCCGTTCCCGGAGAACCCGGATCGGGCCGGAGACTTGACGTCGGAGCGATTTCCGCCGATAACTCCTGAGCAATGAGTTATCGGGCCTCACAAGGAGCTGGCACATTGGTCGCCCCGGGCGTTCCGTCGGTGATCCTCGTCCCGGCGAAGCTCCGGTCGATCAGCGTCGTGCGCACGGCCATCCGTCACGCTCTGGATCGATCCGGCTGGGATCACGAATCGGCCAGCCAGGTCGTGCTCGCCGTCAGCGAGGCCACGGCGAACGCCGTCGAGCACGGGTCACGGCCCGGTGAACTCGTCGAGGTGGTCTACGCCATCGATCGCGACGCGGCGTCCATCCGGATCCTCGACGAGGGGCACGGACCGGTGTGGATACCGCCCCGTGAGCATCGGCTGCCCGCCCATCACAGCGACCGCGGACGCGGTCTCTACCTCATCCACGAACTCGCCGACCGGCTCGAGATCGTGACGAACGGTCCCGGCACCGAGCTCCGCCTGCACTTCACCCCGTCGCCCGCCGAGAACCTCTCCGCCTGATCGCGTACCGGACCGGATGACCGTCAGGTGCCGACGGCGCGGATCTCGTCCGTGACCGTCGCGATGACGCGATCCACCTCCGCCTCGGTGATCACGAGGGGCGGCAGGAAGCGCAGCGTCCGGTCCGAGGTGTTGTTGACGACGATGCCCGCGGCGAGAAGCCGCGACACGACATCGGCGGCGACCGATCCGTTGAGGTCGAGCCCGATCATGAGTCCCCTCCCCCGCACCTCGCGCGCCTCTCCGGCGTCGACGAGCGCGGCGAACGCGACCCGCATCTTGGCGCCGAGCACGCGGACGTGCTCCTGCAGCGCGGGGTCGTCCAGGATCCGGGTGGCGGCGAGACCGGCCGCGCACGCCAGCGAGCCGCCCGCGAAGGTGGAGCCGTGATCCCCGGGGTGGAAGGTGTCCTCGTACTCGGGACGCGTGACGATGGCGCCGATGGGCACCCCGCCGCCGAGGCTCTTGGCCAGGGTCATGACGTCGGGGACGACGCCGATCTCCTGATACGAGAAAAGCGGACCCGTGCGGGCGAGGCCGGTCTGGATCTCGTCGAAGACGAGGAGGGCGCCGTACCGATCGGCGAGCTCGCGGGCGCGGACCAGGAAGTCCTGGTCGAGCGGATGGACGCCGCATTCGCCCTGGATCGTCTCGAGGAAGATGGCGGCGGTGCGATCGCCGACGGCGGCCTCGAGAGCCCCGATGTCGTTGCGCGGGACGTGATGGACGCCCGGCACCACCGGCCGGAAGGGATCCTGCTTCTCCGGCTGGCCGGTGAGTGAGAGCGCTCCGTACGTGCGGCCGTGGAAGCCCTCGACGATGGCGACGACCTCGGTGCGCACCCCCGCGCCATGGCGGCGTGCCAGTTTGAGCGCGCCCTCGTTGGCCTCGGCCCCGGAGTTGCAGAAGAAGACCTTGCCGCCGAGCGACCGGTCGCGGATCCACTCGGCCAGCTCGATCTGCTGCTCGGTGTAGAAGAGGTTGGAGACGTTGACGAGCTCGGCGGCCTGCTTCGCGACGGCCTCGGCGACCGCGGGGTGTGCGTGCCCGATGTTGGCCATGGAGATGCCGGCGACGCAGTCGATGTACTCGCGGCCCTCGGCGTCGAAGAGGAGGGCACCCTGTCCGCGCACGAACTGCACGGGCTGCCGGCGGTAGGTCGGCATGAGGGCCGCCTCCGCGCGCATGACCAGCCGTTCGTCGATCACGCGGTCACCTTCGTGCCCACTCCGGATTCGGTGAAGAGCTCGACGAGGAGGGCGTGCGGGACGCGGCCGTCGATGATCTGGACCGCCTCCACCCCGCCGCGCAGGGCGCTGGTGCACGCCCGCAGTTTGGGGACCATGCCCTTGCTGATGTTCTCGCTGTCGAGCATCGCGTCGATGTCGGAGATGTCGCATTCGCTGATGAGGCTGGACGAGTCGTCGATGTCCCCGTAGATCCCCTCGACGTCGGTGAGGAAGAGGACGCGCTTGGCACCCAGGGCCGCGGCGAGGGCACCGGCGACGGTGTCCGCGTTGATGTTGTAGCTCTGCCCCTCGCGGTCCACGCCGACGGACGCCACGACGGGGACGAAGTCGGAGAGGCGCTCCAGGAGGTGGGTGTTGAAGCGGTCGATCTCGCCCACGAAACCGAGATCGGCGTCGGGGTGCTCGGCCTTGCGCGCGGTGATGAGGCCGGCGTCGTCGCCGGAGAGTCCGACGGCCTCCACACCGGCGACCCGCAGCTGGGCGACGATCTCCTTGTTGATCTTGCCGACCAGCACCATCTTCACGAGTTCCATGGTGTCGGCGTCGGTGACGCGGAGGCCGTGCACGAACTTGACCTCGAGGCCGAGTCGGTCGGAGAAGCGGCTGATGTCGGGTCCGCCGCCGTGGACCACGACGGGGTTGATGCCGACGAGCTTGAGCAGCGCGATGTCGCGTGCGAACGAGGCCTTGAGCTCCGGCGTGGTCATCGCCGCCCCGCCGTACTTCACGACGACGGTCTGGCGCGCGAACTCGCGGATGTACGGGAGCGCCTCGAGGAGGACCTCGACCCGCTCGTACAGCCGATCGACCTCTTGCGGGATGCGTTCGCTCCGGCTCAGGGGGTCCTCCCAGTCGTCAATGGTGATCGCGTCGCGAAGCGACTACGGTACCGGAATTCGGCCGCACAGCGGCGGTTCCTCCACCCGCGGTCGTGTCTCGGCGGATGCGGATCGGCTAGCCTGCCGTCCCGTGGATCCGGTCCGAATCTCCTACAGCGCCGACGAACGGTTCGTCCGCCAGGTCGCGGCCGCGAACGTCGACCGGCGCGGCCGGGTGCTGACCATCGTCTCCGGGTTCCTCGCAGCACTCGCGACGTACTTGTTCTTCGAGGGCAGCACGTGGGTCGGGATCATCGTGGCGATCTCCACCGTCCTCGTCGGCGGTGCCGCGATGGGAGCACAGCGCCCGTCCCGCGACGTCGCCAAGAGCCTGCGCGCCCAGTTCCAGGCACTTCCGCCTCCGGCGACCATCGCGATCACGGTGGACGACGACGGGATGGAGTTCGAGAACGCCCACGGCGCCCAGCACCTCCCCTGGGACTCCGTGCGGTCGGTCCACCGCACGAAGAAGATCTGGTTCGTCCACACGACCACCGACCAGAGCCTCCCGATCCCGGTGAGCGCGATGACCCCGGAGGCGGAGGCCGTGATCCGCGGACGCGTCCCCCTGGTGACCGACGGGACCGAGAAGACGTAGCTCCTCCTTCGCGCCCGTGGCCGCGTCGAACAACGGGACGCGTGCGGTCGTCGGCGCCGCGTAGTCTCAACCTGTCCGGTCTTACGTGCAGGTTAAGAGCGCCAATAGCTGGCTGCAGGACTGGCTAGACGTCGCTCGACGTCGATCTCCCTGTGCCTTAAGCGATCGGCCGGCGGCCCAGTCGGTGCGGCCATGTTCATGCTCGAGCACGCTCACACGGTGTTGGACTGAACACTCTTGTGGCTGAGACCCTCCTATCCGATCACACGCAGTCGCTCTGCACAGCTCGGCCCTGCGAACTCACGCAGACCCGAACCACGCTCTCCTGGCCGAGGTAGATGTTCGAGGAAGGATGCAGAGATTGCTTCCCGCACCTCTTCATCGGGACCGTCGAACTCCGACTCTAGTTCAGTGAAGAGGAGTCTTAGTTCATCTCCATAACCCTCAGATAGCGCCTGCTCTGCCCATCTTTCGACGTCAGCAAGGAAGAGGTGCGGCAGGACTTCACCTCCCTGGTCGTCTAGATGAGCATCCAGGATTGGCAGAAGGAACCTGCATCGACGGCAAAGCACACCGACGAAGGAGACAGTGACGGCACTCATGGCGTTCCTAGGGCATTCTTCAGGTCATCCAACAGCGATTGAGCAACTAGGCGGTCGGAGTGACTAGCGTTCGGAGTCTCGCGCAGCCAGCGCTCAAGCCCACGCGCGGTTTCCTGAGCTTTGGTCGTATGGAATGTTCCGCCGGTTGGTCGTCCGGTTAGGGTCTCATTGCGTACGGCGTCAGCTGTCGTACCATTACCCACGCGGTTGGGGTTCGTCGTTCCCTTGTAGAGATTGTCGACGTAGTTCTGGAGTTTTGGATCCGACACTGAGGGCTTAGGCAACACCGACGGACTTGGCGCGCTTCGTTCACCAGCTTTCGATGCCTTCTGTGCCTTTCTGGCACCTCTGACATCGTCGATGGCCTTGAAGACGCGTGCGCCCTTTCCGGCGGGCACGAAGCCGACGCAGTTGATCGCAAGGTTAGTCAGTCCTCCCGCAACGTCGCCGCTGAACGTCTGGCGAAGGGACTCGATGACGCGTTGGGCATCACCCCCAGGGCTGAAGTCCCAGATGGTCTTCGCGATCTCAGGAAGATTCTCTACGCCTTCGACAATCCCCTTGGAAACGCTCGTGTTTGAAATGTCCCCCGTCTTGTGTCGCTTCCACGGAAGCTGGTACTTCAGGCTAGCGCGTCCGTCTGGGTCGACATGCGTAGTGGGGCGGCCCTGCGTGTACGTGTACAGGTCGTACCACGGTTCACCCACCCCGGCGGTGATGGGGTCGGTGGCGGTGAACCGTCCGGTCACCGGGTCGTACTGGCGGTGACGAAGGTAGACATCACCGGTGTCGGGGTCGGTGGCCTGCCCCGTGTACCGGAACGGGTTTGCCTCCCATATTGGATCGGGTGAAGCCGGTGGCGCATCCACAGCGTTCCCGTACGGATC
>CAYOSM010000009.1:0-46452 GCA_964406645.1 uncultured Bifidobacteriaceae bacterium
GCCTAAATACGCATCCGAAATTGCGATGCGACCGTGACCCAGCTCAGAAGCGACGGCCAGGCGTGCGGTGGCATCGCCCTCGCCATTGCCGGCCCCGCCGCGCACCGGCGACGGCTCGCCGGTCAACTCCTCGTAGCGGTCGTTGGCGTGCTGGTGCCGCAGGCCGTGCGCTGTGACCCCCAAGGCAGCCTTCGTGATGCCGAAGCGGCGCAAGACGTTGTAGAAGCGGTTGGCGTTCTGCGTCGTGGTGCGGCCGGGAGCGCCGACGTACTGGCCCGGCGCCACCGACTGCAGGGCGCGTTGCAGCAGGGCCTCCTGCTCGGGCGTCTGCACGGGGATGTCACGCGGGCGGCCGCCTTTGGTGCCGTAGCGCACCCGCAGGAACCGCTCGCAGTCCGGGAAGTGCTGCGCGTCGCGCGGGTTGGCCTCGTCGCGGGTGATCACCGCCATGTGCGGCCGGAAGTGTCGGGCCTCCTTGGCTCGCAGGCCGAAGTGGTAGCAGAGCTCGAGCTGGATGCCGACCCACGGGTCGTAGGCCGTGACCTCGGCGATCTTGGCCTCGACCTCGACGCTGCGGGCGATCCAACTGCGGTCGAAGTTGGCCGTGCGGTCGCGGTGCACGTAGTGCGAGTCGTCGCCGAAGTAGGTGGCGACGTCGCGGACCATGCCCGGCCGGCCGATCCAGGCCGCATAGGTGCGCAGGAAGCTCAAGTAGTTGTGGACCGTGGCCACAGAGAGCTTGCGCTCGGCCCACAGCCGCGCGACGGCCTGCACCTGGCGGTTCGTGAGGATGCGCGGGTCGGCCTCGCGGAACGTGGTGTTGAAGCGCAGGTCATCCCAGAACTTGAAGTAGAAGCGCTCGCGATCAAGCATGGTCTTCTGGGAGACGGTCTTGATGAGCTTGGAGTGCTCCTGGTTGTGAATCACGAGCACGCAATGGAGCACGCGCTTCCAGTCGCGCGTGCCCTGCGGCGCCGTGTCGAGGACGTTCTGCGGGTTCCTCGGCGCGCCGGCCGGCGACCGCCGCGCATAGACCAGCTTCTTCGGCGGCGCCTTCTGTTTCTTCGACGACATCTCTTGCTCCGTTGACGGCCGGCGAGCCACTTCAGCCGCGTCAAAGGGTGCGGACGCGAAAGTCCAGCTCGCACGTGCGTCCAGGGTCGCGCGAGCAGGTCGAAGGTCAAGGGCAGGGCCGCACCGCCGACCCTCGTGCGCGGTGCGTTGTTTCAAGCGTTCGGCCGCGCGGGGCGGCCAGGCAGGCGTTAAAAAATCTCTGTTCCCCGCAGCTCGCCGCCGTGCTTCCACGGCGGTGAACGACATGACGCCCACACCTCGAGGGATGCGACGCGCGCACCTCGGTCCATGCCGAGGCGTTTCTGGGAGTTCGTGGGGTACCGTCTTTCGCCGCTTGAAACGCACTCCTGCCATCGGAGCGCACGGGGCCACGCCTGGAATCGGTCGCACCACCTCAGACGGGCAGTGATGACCGAGAACCCTCAAGGGGTTAACGACGTTGGCGACGGTGTTGTCGCGAGCAGCACGACGGCTGCTCAGCGGATGGCCTCAGCCGCGGCGTTGCCGCCAACGAAGGCCACTCAGGCAGATCCGATTGACGGATCGAGATGGGGAGATAGGGGCACCGCGACTGGCGCGGCAGGGCCTCGAAGGGCCAGGGCTTGAAGTGCAGGTCACGACTGCGAACGGCGGGTTCTCGGAGTCCGCAACACCGGCCTGCTTGCATTGAGAGCTGTGGCAGGCAGCACAGGCTCGGGGAGAAGTTGAACCCATGCGAGGCTCGGTTGTCAACACCGGGAGGGCTTGAACAATGGCGCTGCTCTGGCGGTGGTTAGTGTGTCGCCGGCCTTGCCGAAAGCGAACTCCTCTCGGCCTTGACTTCCTTGCTTCCCCGTCTAGAAGTCGAAGGCCCGAACAAGGGCAAGAGCGAGAGCCATGGTCCACCACCGAACCACGACGAAAACCGTGGCCAGGCTGCTGCGCCGAACTGCTGTTGCCACCATGTATCTGGGACATCGGCGCCGGGGAACTGCCGGCGCCTCACTGGATGTCCGTCACAAGTGCCGCGTCCAAAGCGTGTGGCGTGCTGCGGGCCGCAGAAAGCCGGGGGGCTACGACCCGCCTTTCCGGGTTGGCTTCGCGTGGACTCTTGGCGATGCTGTCGCCATCGGTCAACGCAATGTGGAGAGCAACGTCCATGGAAGCAATCGTGAGAGCCATCGATCTGGGATTCGGGAATACCAAGTACGTGCTGGCTGCGCAAGGTGGAAGGGTCGAATGCGCGCACTTCGCCTCGATCGCCTATGACAGTGCGCACGACAACTCGAACGATGCTCTTGGCAGTAAGCGCAAGACGGTCTGCGTGCCGGTGGGCGGCATGTGGTACGAGGTGGGGCCCGACGTTGCGCTTGCGGCCGACGGCTTCGTGGGCCGGAACCATCACGACGACTACATACGCACCCCCGAGTACCGGGCGTTCACGGCTGCGGCCCTTCACTTCATGAAGGTCGACAGGGTCGACCTGCTGGTGCTCGGACTGCCAGTGGTGGACTACATGCGCCGCAGGGCGGAACTGCAGAAGGCGATGACGGGCAAATTCGAGGTGGGCCGCAATCGTACGGTCGAGGTCAAACGGGTGTTGGTCGTGGCGCAACCACAAGGGGCCATGTATGCCGTCTTCGGGGATCAGGCGAACGCAAAGCTCCGGCACGGCAGAACCTTGGTCATCGACGCCGGCTCGCGCACCTTCGACTGGCTGGTGACGCTGGACAGCAAGGTGGTTGGCAAGATGAGCGACTCGGTCAACCGTGGGGTGCACGACATACTGCTCAAGATTGCCGCCGCGATCGCGAGCGAGACTGGCAGGGGCTACCTGAACCTGGAGGCGATCGACAGGGCACTGAGGAGCCGCAAGCCCCTGCGCGCCTACAAGCGGAGCGTCGACCTCAAGAAGTTCGACAACACGATCGAGAAAATCGCCGACCAGGCCGTCTCGATGCTCCATGGCAAGCTGGGCGCGACAGACGACCTGGAGCACATCGTGGTGGTGGGTGGCGGGATGCATCTGTACCGCGCATCGATTCGGCGGAAGTTCCCCGAGATCGCCATCAGCGAGGTGGACGAACCCCTCTATGCGAACGTGAAGGGCTTCCAGCTGATGGGTGAGCAGTACGTGCGTGAGAACCCACAGCTGTTCGCCACGGCGCCGGCCCGCGCCGAGGTGGCCCAGATCGGAGCGTAGCCAGCCATGGAAGCCCATCCGAAAATCGTGATGCAGGTGACCATCAGTGCGGAAGAGTGCCCCGAGCTCCATCGCGAACTCCTCGGGATGACCGCTGCTCGAAGGCGTGCGAAGCGGCTCCTTGCCTTGGCCAGCGTCGGCCTCCTGGTCGAGCAGGGGCGCCTCGTTGGCGCGGCTACTTCCAGCAGGGGCCACGCAGCGCCGCCCATCTCGATGTCGCTGAGGCCGCTGGGGCAGGGCGCTTCCGCACCGCGGGCGGAGGCCAAGGGGGTCATCGTCGGCCAGAGCATTGCCGAGATGACCGATGCGTTCGGGGAAGTGGATGCAAAGGAATGATCGAGATCTGGTGAGTGCCAGCGAGCTGGCGCAGCTGGGCTACTGTGAACGCGTGGCGCACTTCGATTGGCGCTACGGTGCGAGGCGATCGCCGGAGCAACTCGCGGCGCAGGATCGTGGGAACGCGGCGCACGATCAGTTCTACAAGGACAGCGTGGCCATCGCGCGAGCAAGCGAGCGGAAGGGCCGGTGCTTCGTCGCGACTCTGGCGCTTGGCGAGTGTGCCGAGACCAGTGCGCTGCGGGCGTTCCGGGACCTCTACCTGCGACGCACAGCGCCAGGCCGGCGGTTCATCGCGACGTACTACCGCCTCGGGCCCGCGGTGTGTGACCTGCTGAGACGCCATCCGCGGCTGCTCTCGGCCGTGAGGCTCGGTCTCGTCCTGGCAGGCCGGATGGCGGCATGGGCGGTCGCGCGAAGGCTGGCACGATGAGCGACGCCGGCGCAGGCGCGCTGCTCTTGCTGGGGCTGCTGCTCTTCGCAGCGGCATACAGCTGGCTCAGGAGCGAGCGGGATCGGCCGGACGAGGGCTGGTTGCCGCGCGAGATCGCCGACGGTGAGCTGGCGTTCGCTGAAAGGCGGTTCGAGTCCAAGCGCCTTGGTCTGGTGGCCAGGCTCGACCGCGCGTATCGCCAAGGTGGCGAACTCCACCTGGTGGAACTGAAGACCCGCGGCTACTACGCGGCGCATGCCTCGGATGCCATCGAGCTCTCGGTGCAACGCCTGGTTCTGCAAGAGGAGACCGGCGAGCGAGTTTCCTCGGTGGCCTACGTGGCGGTCAAACAGCATGGCCAGGGACAACCTCGGGCGATCCGCGTGGACCTGTTCGACGAAAACGAGGTGCTGGCGATGCGCCGCAGGCTGCTCGAGCTGAGGCGCGGCCAGGGCCATGCGCCGTCGCCGGCGGCGCGCCGGAAGGCGTGCGACACCTGCGGGCATCGGGCCGTCTGCCAAAGCACATACGGAGACCGGCAGTAGCGGCCAGGCGCTTGGCGGCCGCACGGCGGCGCGGAGACGGCAGGTCCCGAATCACATGCAGCGCGAAGGCCGGTCTGGCCCTCGGCGCCAAGGCAGAGGGAAAGCGACCACTTGGCTCGCTAGACTTGGCGCACTTCCGAGCTTTCGATGTACATCACCGACCTCACACATTTCCTCGATGGGTCCGGCGCGATCGCGCCGATCAAGGGCGCTGCGCGCGCGATGGCCCAGTTCCTCGTCGATGTCGTCGCCCACGCCACGGACGAATCGGATGCCTCGCTGGCGGCACCGACGTGCTTCAAGTGCAAGAAGGGTCCGGTCACCGCGGTGCGGGCCGCGGATGATGCCGTTATTTGGAAGTGCCCGAAGTGCGAGGCAGAGGGCAGGATCTCGAAGTGGCAGGGGACGCTCTGGGACCTGTCGACACGGCCCCACTCGTCGGACTGACGATCGGACGAACTGGCGGCCCTACTGGACGGCGGGGCCGCTCAGCGCGAGGCGCCTGAGCGCGCCGGCTATGGCGTCCTGCAGAGAGCGCGTCAGGAAGGGTGACGAGTCGGCGCTCGGCCCGTAATCGTAGGTCTTCATGCCCCAGTGCGTGGCCACGAAGTCATCCACCGTGGCCACGCCGTCGACTAGACCCAGTTCCTTGGCCTCGGGGCCTGGCCAGACCTCACCAGTGCCGAAGTCGACACCCGACTTCAGGGCTTGGCCCCGGCGGGCCTTCACCTCGGCCAGGAAGAAGCCCCCCATTTGATCGACGAGTTGCTGGGCCTTCCGGTCGACCTCGGGACTCACCGGGGTGAACGGGTTGAGGAAGGCCTTGAGCTTGCCGGAGGCGTAGACCCGCTGCGCGACGTCGACCTTGGCGATGGCCTTGTCCAACTGCCACGGGGCCATGATTGCGCCGATCGATCCGACGAACGAGTACTTCGCGGCGATGATCTTGTCCGCGTTCAGCGCGACCATGTAGGCAGCGCTGGCGCCCAGGTTATTGATCACCGCGACCACTTCCTTCCGGTGCTTCGCCTTGAGCCCGTTGATGGCCGTCGAGATGCGCTCTGCCTCGACGGGCGCTCCGCCCGGGCTGTCGATGTGCAACACGACGCCCTTTACGTTCGGATTGCCGAAGGCCTTCTCGAGGATCGGGATGATGTTCTCGGCCGAGGCCCGCTCCGTGGCGCCGATGGGGCCCTCGATGCGGACGACGCCCACGACGTTCCCGAACGGCCCCCAGCGAAAGCCGGTGGAGTTCAGGAAGAACAGAAAGTACAAGAGACCGAGCAGCACCGGCGCGCCGAAGAACATGGCCTGGAACAGGTTGCGCCAGCGGCGCTCGGCCTTTCGTTCCTTGGCGGCCAGTTCAGCCGAGCGCTCGAAGGACTGGCGCTGCTCGCGCATCTCTCGGAGCACCTCCAACACGACCGAAGGGAACGTGGTGGGCTCGCCGTTCCGCGCGGCCGGGACCGTGGGCTCGGTGGGGGTTTGGGTGGACATCGCGCTCTCCTTGCCGGACGGCCTGTGCCGAGGACAAGAAGATAGAACGACGAGTCCGAGGCTTCCACTCGAAAGGCGGGTGCTAGTCCCCCCCGAAAGTTGCCGGTGAGATTGCGATTTGTAGCGGAGCGGGTCCTGAGCGCACGAGCGCTATTTGCAGGAGCCGCCTTGAAGGATCGACGACAAGGACACCTTGTCGCAGTCCTTCTTGGCTTGGGAACCGGATTCAGTTCTCGAGGGGCCTCGATCAGCCTGCTGTGCCGCTGCAGCCAGTCGCGCCTTGAGCGCATCCATTGGATCGGCGCGCTCGATTTCGTTGAGCCTTGCGACAAGCTCGTCGTGTTTGAGAATCGTGCACCGTAGTTCGAAGCCCGCCTGGGTCACATCGCCAAGCGGGAGCCTGACTTCGGTTCGGGCAACGGCTGCCACTGCACACGCGGAGTTGGCGACCTCGGTTAACGACTGGACATCGACGCTGCTTGCAGTTGCGCCCTGCAGTATGAGTGCTTGCCCGTTTTTGCACTTGCTCGCGACAAAGGTCGCGGCAAGCCGAAAGAAGGCATCAACCTGATCCTTCTTCGTGGCGACGGAAGGGACCAGGACCTTGGACCCGAGGAAGAGGTTCGTGTCGTGTGCGAGATCGCAGACTGACTCGTCCGTAGCCTTGTTCGGACGCAGCGACACTGCGAACGATGACGTCGTCATCACCACAGTCGCCAGCGCTGCGGCGGTCCTGAGCACGATGGGTTTACAGGCGGTCATGGCTGCTCCCTTGACGGAGGGCTGAGGACAGTATATGAATCAAACCTTCGGTCTTGCAGGCTCGATGTGGCTGATTGTTTCTACCTAGGCAGGCGCTGATGTCCAGGCTCAAAGTTGCGTTGCTTGCGTTCTGCTGCGTGGGTGGCCTGGCAGCTGTCTCGGTGTCGGACCGCGGTGCGTTCGTCGTCGGCTTCGTCGGGCTCATGTTCGGCGGAATCGCGGCTGCCGTGGCGATGGTCGCAAGCCCGCGCGGCGAGGTGGCGGTTCCGGAGTTGGTGTCACCCGACCCCTTCACTGATGAGCTAGGCGTCCAACGCTATCCGGGCGATGTGTTTGACATGGAGAACCACCCGCGCCCAGGAGCGAACGGCCGCTTCTAGACGGGGCACGGCCCCGCAGCGCGGCTATTGACGTCGGCCTCCCTTGGGAACCATTGCGGGCACCTCTCGAGTTGCCTCTATCGCCTGAACTCGCTCCGACCCGGCTTGCTGCGCCTTTGCCTCTGCAGCTGCGCGTACTGCCGAGTCAGCTCCACCGTCCAACAGGGCCTTGGCATTCTCTGCCAGCGCCGCCGCATCCCCACGCAACTGGCGAGCGTTGCCGACCAACTGCGATCTTCGTGTCGAGATCGTTCCATCGGGATTGCGGACGATCTCGTTGCGTGCGTCAAAGGTCGCCGCCTGTGTTGGACGTTCGCTTGCGTCACCGAGCCGCCTCGCGACTTCCTCTCGTACTTGTTCGAGTGGTGCACCTGGCAACGGTGCCTTCAGGTCGGCATTACCGATCCGTGTCCCGACAGCCCGATCATTCGCAGAATCGGCACCACCGATTCGAGTTTTCGAGAAAATTGGATCGGCATTGTTGGCGCGGCTGAGATCGCGAATGTCGGCGAACGCGCTTGGAAGCGCAGATCCGGAAACCGTCTTTGTCGGTGGCAGCGCTCGTGACGCTAGTTCGCTTGCCATGGCGGCCTGAAGCGCCAAGCTGTCAGATCCATACTCGGCCGCCAGGCGGTTGTAGCGATTGATGAAGTCTGAGTTCGCAGGCAGCTGGGCAAGATCGATCGAGAGTACCTCGCCGGTCTCATATGCCTTCGACAAGCGCTCTGCAACTGTCGTTCGGTCAGCAAACGTTGATTGGGCAGTCTCCGCGCGACTCACGGCTGTTGATAGGCGTGAAGCGAGTTCGGTGCCTTCGCGCTGATCACTTCCGAGTGCACGGACAAGTGACTGGTCGCGCGTTGCTCGTTCGGCGAACGACTTGAACTCCCGGAGCTGATCGGCGGATAGTTCATTCGCCACTTTGGTCTCGGCGTCATTCAGCGTGTTGGTGTAGGTCTTGCCAACACTCCCGCCGGCACTTGCCTTGAGGGGGCTTATGCCCGGGGTACCGACGCCACCAGAGAGTTGGAACGCGATGTTCGCGACCTGTTGGGCGCTGAGGCCGGTCGTTCGCGCAACGGCCTCGCTGGTCACACGCAAACGGTCAGCTGTAGCGCCGAGTTCGCTGCTGGAGCTAGTTGTCTGGCCATCGTTCCTGGCTGTGGACCGGAAGCGACTAGAGCCCCGTGACATGGTGTCCACGAGCACAGAAGAGAGGTCATTGGAAGCAGAGACAGCCTCGCTTCGCGCTGTTTCGGCTGACCTCGATGCCTCTTGGACAGACGACTGTGTGACGCGCGACGACACGACGCGGGATGTAGCGCTCTCATTGCGCAGGTACGAAGTGGCCTGTGCGCCGCTGGCCGTTGTCGTGACCCAGTTGCCGTCCAGATCCTGCTGGCGACTGACCCATGGGTTTGAGGTGGAGGGGCTGATGGTGCGTTGATCCATCGAGACGTTGCCCATGCTGGTATTGCCCGTGGCCGCGGCCGCAGAGGCGTTCCCCGACATCGAGGCTGCTTGGAGGCCCTGCAGCCCACCCATGACGGCAGAGCCGAAGTTGACCATCCGGTTGGCCAGTGACCAGGCGAGCATCGGGATGCCGATGATCAGGTACGACACGACCGCCTGCGAGGAGATCGAGTTCGAATAGATGGGAGACGCTGTCTGCAGCGAGAGTGCCTTCACGCCCCCGCCGATCTCGGCAGCCGCAGCCTGATCGATTTGGCCATACAGCGTCGCCATGTAGTTGAGGATCGCGAACAGCGGAGGCCAGAGCTGGATCGAGACCAGTGCGATCGCATAGCCGGAGAGGATCATGATCGTGGTCCGCCCGCTCGACACGAACAGCAGAAGCACCACGAGGGGGAAGACCGCGTAGCACATCGCCTCCGCCACGTTGCGCACCACTGGAAGCGCCTGCGACGAGATCTTGGCGCCGTTGATCCAGGACGCGTTCTGCGCCGCGACGGATTGCGCGCGCCCGGTGGCCAGCATCATGCAGGCAGGGTCGTTGATGCGCTGGCAGCCCATCTCGCCGGCGTCGTTGATCGCGTTGACGATGGCGTTCTGGCGGATCAGATCAGCTGCGGTGGCAGCTGCGCCCGCGATCTGGGATCGGATGTAGGCCTGGGGAATCTGATTCAGGACGGCCGCCTGCGCGGCCGCTGCGGGGAGGTCGGGATTCAGCTTCTGCCCGAGGCGCGCCGTCAACGCGTTGACCTGTGCGGGCAGGCGCCCCGCGATGGATGCGTACGCAGCGTCGCAGGTCGTCGTGGTCACCCCTGCGCCGGCAGTGATCACGGTGAACCTCGCCGGATTGGTGGCAGCCATCGCGGCCCACAGGTTGTCCGATGTCGAGAAGGCGGCGGCGGCGATCGTGCCGTCCGCGATGTCGTAGGCGGTGCAGTTGTTGGCGAAGTTGATGATGTCGTTCAAGACCCCGGGATCCGGGATCGAGATGCTTCGCGTCTCCTGAATCAGGCGGCTGCCGAACATCAGGCCGTTCTGCTGGTAAGACAGTTCCCCGGGCAGGGAGGCGGGTCCTGGCAAGGTCTGGAACGCCGTCTCGAAGAGCTCGGTGATCGTGTTGCCGATGGTGCTGGTCAGGCCACCGAGCGCCGCCATGCCGAACGGCACGTTCGCGATGACGCGGTTGGGGGTGCCGCCAGTCTTGTCCACTACTGCCACCGTCACGCGGGGGACGAAGAGCACGCCGTAGATCAGCACTACCGACACGAGCCACCGCCATCCGACCAACTTCTCGGGCTGGAACATGTAGGCCACCATCGCAACGACGAAGCCGCAGAAGGCAACGGCCGCGATGGCACTCACGTAGGTGCCCGAGGCCATGATCGCGGCGATGGCGTTGAAGATGCCTGCCAGCGCTTCGCTGTTGTGGTACGCGAAGACTTCCCACATGACTGTGCCTCGGTTGCCTGCGCAGGGCTTACTTGGTGCTGCGGCTGGAGTAGCCGAGCATGTCCAGTGCGTGCAGCGACATGCTCGAGCGGAGGTTGCGCTCCAGGCGTTCCATGTCGGTGGCCACGGTGGAGACGGCGGTGACCTTGCGGTACAGGGTGGCCTGCTCTTGCTGGAGCAGGCTCATGAACTTCTGAACGTCTTCGCGCTGCTGATGAGCAAGGCTACGTTGCCTCTCGTTCAGCCGATGCTGCTTGGTGAGGGCCGAGATCGCGACGTTCGCGAACTGGTTGAGAAACGTGAACGCGTAGTCGGCAGCGATGACCTCCCGGTAGTTGCCGATCATCATGTCGGCGAGGCCCGAGCCTGGGATGGTGTTGCCGATCGACAGCATGCGCCACACAGGGATGCTGGTGCTGTTCACGAAGCCGACGGCCGCGGAGTTGTTTGGGATCGCCGTGCGGGTGCGGATGTTGTCCGAGATCAGCTGCATGATGTCGGACACCTTCTTGGTCAGCGGTTGGTGCACGTAGGTGTTATCGCGTGTCACCGTGTCGCAGTCGGTGTAGTTGTTGCAGCGGAGCAGTTGGAGGTTGATGTTGCCGCCGGCGGCGTCGGATTGGCCGTACAGCAGCTGGGCCACGGTCGTGATGCTCGGGCCGATGTACTCGGGATCGCGGTTGGCTGTCTCCGCCGGGAAGATCACCGCACCCACGATGCTCATCACGAGTTCGCGGGCGGGATCGTCCAGCGTGTCGATCGACTTGAGGGCACGCCAGGTGAAGTTGCCGACAAAGGGCGCTTGTGCGGCGATGTTCGCGTCGGCACTTGACCGTGCGGAGCCGAGGATCGAGGGGCTGTCCGACGCGCAGCGGCGCATGGCGGCGTCGATGTCGCTCTCCATGCCCATCTGCATCGCCAGCTTTGCGCAGGCACGCTGCGAGTCGTAGCCGACCGCCTCGGCCGCGGAGGACACGAGCGCGGTCGCGGTTTCGCAGGAGTTGATGCGCGCGTTGTTGATCCAGGTCTCCAGGCCCTTGGCCCACTTGGTCAGCCCGCCGAGCAGCGGCGAGACAGCCTCCAGCGCGAGCTGAAACGCGATTCCGGGCAGGGCCGAGGTGATGTTCCGCAGCATGTTGCGGAACTCGTTGGCGGAGATGTGCGAGAACGAGCCGCCGAAAAGGTCGATGCCGCCGCAGCCGCCCTTGGCCGTGGGGAACTGAATGGCGGCGAGCTGGTAGGTCTTGTTGGGCGAGCGTAGGTAGAGGTTTCCGCCGGTGTAAGTGTTGAACGTCTGGCCCTTGAATGCCCCGGGCGCGGTGTAGTTGCCGATGGCGCCCAGGTTGTTGAACATGGTGTTCACCTCGGCGTTGAGGTCCCCGGCGTAGCTCAGCGGCGCCGCAAGTGCCACGGCGGACGCGACGATGACGGCGACCAGCTTGCGGACAAGGATTCGTGCGGACATGGGCGCCTCCCTACTGCAGGTTGACCCGCCGGGAGATCGACGGCGCGTAGGCGTCGGCGCCCGGGGCGGTGACGGTCGTGATGCGCTCGATGAGCTGCGACTCGGACAGCACGCCGAAGCCGATCGGCACGATCTTTCCGGTGTAGGGCTCGGCCAGGTAGATGGCCGGTACCTGCGTGACCTGCAGCGTGCGTGCGATGCCGTTGTCACGCCGGAACGTGGGGAAGCTCGGCAGGCCCTTGCCGTCCACGCTGATCGGGACGATCTGGATGCCGAAGCGCGCGCTGAAGGCCTCCAGCGTCGGCGAGAAGGCGTGGCAGTACGGGCAGTCCGAGCGGAAGAAGAAGAACAGGACGTGCGTGCGCGCCAGATCGGTCAGCGACTGAGCGCGGCTGGTGGCCTGCTCGCGATCGAAGACTTCGATGGCGCGCGAGTTCACCGGCCGACCCTGCAGCGTCATGTCCAGGTCCGGCGTCGCCCAGGCCACCCGCTGTGCCACATCCGAGAAGTAGCTGGCTTGGCGCACCACCTGCGCCTCGAGCTGCATGTAGCGCCGGACGTTGTCCTCGCTCGGCCGGATGATGGCGATGTTGCGGTACTCCTCCAGGCGCTTCTGCAACTGTTCGAACTCGATGAGCTCGGGCGCACGCGTGTCCCGGCGCCTGGCCTCCGGCTTGGGCGCGGCGGGCTTGGCCGGCGCCGGCGGGAGGACCTCGGGTTCGGGCTCCTCGTAGAAGTGCCAGCCACGCCGAAAGTCATCCCAGAAGAGGGCCCTGGAGGTGGCTGGAGCTTGGGTAGGTGCGACCGCTACCGCGGCGTCGGCCTGGGCGTGTGACAGCGCTGGCAGGAGGAGGCCAAGAAGGGCTGCAAGCGCGGCGAAGCAACGGGTCGTGGACACGGGCGGCTCCTCACGTGAGTGACTTGGGCGGCTGGCCATCGCGGCAGTAGTTGATGCCGAAGTCGACGGTGTTGCGCCGGGGCGTGGCCTGGCCGGGCAGCTGCACGCCGTCCTGGGCAAAGGACAGCTTGAGACGGGCGCATCCCGCCTGGGCGTAGCGCTTGACTGTCGAGACGTCGATCAAGATCGGCCCGGTCGCCTTGAAGTGCTTGGTGATGCTCTCGGCATCTTTGCTGGTGAGGACCCCCTGCGCGGTCCCCGTCGGCGAGTCGAGCGCGGCGATCATCAGCACGCGGACGTCGGTGACCGGCACGCGGCCGCCGTCGGCCAACTGGGCGGTGGCCACCGACGCCGCGGCGAAGGCGATGAGCGGTGCGAGGCGGTTGAGCTTCATGATCAGCACTTCCCCTGGCCGAAGTAGCAGCTCGGCACCCGGGCCCCGTTGTTGGTCTGGATCGCCGAGAGGTTGGGACTCTTTGCGACGAGCGAGGCATAGAACTCGCTCAGGTCCATGCGGGCGAAGTCGAGCGACTGGAGCTGCGCGATGCTGAAGCCGGAGCAGTCAGGGTTGCGCGCATCGCCCCACCCCTTGCTGATCTGGCCGCGGCCCTGCTCGTTGACGATGCGGGCGAGCATCGAGTTGAAGCAGCACTTGCCGGTCGTGTGCTCGATGCAGGAGACGCAGGAGCCGAGGATCCGGATGCAGGACGAGCAGTAGCTGCCGATGCTGTGACACAGGCCCGCGCCCTCCTTGAGGGCAAGCACGGCCTCGTTCTCGTTGCAGGAGGTCAGCGACAGAACGATGTAGATGATGGCGGCGATCACCAGCGTCCACGGGTCGAATGCGACGACGAAGCCCTCGCCGGCAACCGTGCTGGAGGAGTACAGGACGGTGGACCCGGCAGGCAGCGCCGTGCCGTTCACGGCGATCGTCACGCCGTAGCTGGTGAACGAGCCGCTGAAGCCCGCGCCCGTCAGCAGCGCGCTGAGTCCCTGGTAGACGAACTGCCGGTTCTCGGAGTTCATCAGGATGTCGTAGACGAGGCGGGAGCCGGCGCCGAAGACGCTCTGGTTCGTCATGCCGCGGCCGGACGCATCGGAGTTGCAGCAGTTGGTGAGGAGGCGGTCGCGGCAGCTGTTGGCTTCGCCCTTGAACACCTGCATGCGGTCGCTGTCGAGGTAGACCCCGGCCTCGCGTCCCGCTTCGAGCATCGACATCGTGCGCGCGAAGTCGGCGTCGTTGGTGTAGGCCGTGTTGAAGCAGCTGGTTCCCAGGCAGAACACGTTGGCAGGGCAGTTGGTGGCCTGCGTGACCGTCTCGTTCGGCACAGTGCAGCTGTACTGGTCCTGGTACGCCTCGCAGACGCCCGTTACAGGGTTGGTGCGGGAGCAGGTCGACGACACCGGCGTGCAGCCGGCGGCGATCAGCGGTGTGCACTGGTCGGCGGTGTAGGTGCCGCCGCAGCTCATCGTGCTCTGGTACTGCCAGCAGTCCCGGGTGATGGAGACGCCGTCGATGACCTTGGTGGCGGGTCCGTCGACGCACACCGGTGCGCTTGCCACCGAGCACCGGCTGTCGCCGGCGAGGCTGGGACATTGGTTGTTCCAGGTGTCGGCGGCCGTGAACGTGGTCGCCGGCCGGGTGTACGAGAGCCGCATCTGCGGAATCGGCCCGTACGCCGGGTTCGGCGCCCAGCCCACCACCGCGCGGGTCGAGCTGGCGCGCCAGTAGGGGGACGAGAAGGTGCCGGTGATGTCGCTCGCCTGGATGTCGCTTGCCGACCCGCTGGGGCTGTAGCAGGTGGTCGTGCTTAGCGGCGAGCTGGTGCACTCCATGCCGTCACCGCCGTACGAGCAGGTGGTGACCAGCAGGTTGTCACCGCTCTGGGTTCCGGCAGGGCAGGCGGCATAGACGTCGATGAACGGATGGATGGTCGTGCAGGTCATCGAGTCCCAACCACCGGTGCAGGACTCGACGGGGTCGTCGGCGATCATGGCGGTCAGGCTGCAGGTGCTGCCGGTGCACGACTTGGCTGCGACGTAGACGCCTCTCTCCGAGGGCGTGAAGCTGGGCCAGTTGTAGGTCGTGCCGATCACCGCCACCCGCTGGGGCGTGATGACCGGTGTCGTCATGTCGACATCGAAGAACGCCAGCGGCGTGCCCGAGCTGGTGACCCTGAAGTGCTGGCTCGAGTCCGGCCGGTCGGGCAGGCATTGCGCGGCCACGGCGGTCGATCCTGCGCTTGCCTGCGCGAACCAGTCGCCGGGCGAGCAACTGGTCGACCGGGCGATGGCGACGTTGAGCGAGTTCGAGCAGCTGTAGCTGCCGGCGGTGACGTAGCGGGCGCAGGCCCGGGTCTCGGTGTGGGTCGCGATGGTGGCATCGGTGGTCGTGCAGCCGCTGTAGTACGAGGCGAGGCTGCCCAGATCGAGCGAGGGGTTGCGGGCGATGCGCGAAGCGGCTGCGACCGCCGGATCGCTGGGGGAGATCGTGGGGCGGGCGGTGTTCGCCGAGGTGATGGCGGTGCGCAGCGCCTGGCAGCTGGGGTCGTTGGGCGTCGCCGCGCAGGCGGCGAGCTTCGCGCTGACCTCGGGGCCGAGTGCCGGGCGGCCGGCCAGCGCGGCCTCCGGTGGCGTGGTGGTGTACCCGGGGACGACACCCGTCGCCGACGGCTGGTTCACCATGCCCCGGATCGCGGTGTTGGCGGCACGACCCGCGGCCACGCCCTGGTCGTGCGAGGTCTGCGCGATCGCGGTGGTCTGAACGAGGACCAGGGCCTGGGCCATCACCCAGACGGTCAGGCGCTTGAACATCACGGCTCAGCCCCCCTTCATCTTCGCGAGAAAGGCCTTCGCTTCGCGCGAGAACTTCGGCGCCGTCTTCTGGATGAAGCGCAGCGCGTAGTCGATGCTCACGTCGCCGGCGGCCAGCGCGTAGCTGTCCGCCGCGAAGCAGGTGCCCGCGGCGCAGGGCGTCGGAACGGACCGGTCCTTGATGAGGACGAAGGACGGCGTGGCGGTGATCGTGAAACGGTCGAACGCCTGCGGGTCGATCTGGAAGCCGACCTTGCGCTGGCCGATGACCCGCTGCACGCGGGCCACGGTCTTCTGCAGCGAGTCGTCCACGAGACCGCGCAACAGCAGGGTGGCCCCGCTGCGCGCGGCCTGATCGACCAAGCGCTCCAGGGCCGGGTCGGGCATCGAGAAGCTCACGAAGACCAGCAGCGTCGGGCCCACGGCCATCCCCGACTTGGCGGGGTCGGGAGCGCCCATGGCATCGAAGCCGCCGGCGATCGCGCCGAGGTCGATCTTTCCTTGGGACTGCGGCTGAGGCAGCGCGTCGATGCGTGGGGCCGAGGGAACCGGCACCCGGGCGAGTTCTTCATCGCTGGGCATGCGGTGCTTGCGCCGCGCCGCGTCGATGTCCTTGTCGGTGATCGTGGGCTGGCTGCGGGTGGCGCGAGCGATGTCGGCCTCGGTCACGGGGCTCTTGCCGGACGGAGCCTGGCCCTGGGCCTGAGCCACGGCGGCAGGCAGCGCGACCAGCGCGACCCCGATCGACGCAACGAAGCGGGCCACGAGGCGGTCAGTAGCCCACACAGCAGTTCCTCTTGCGGAAGAGCATGAAGGCGAAGTCCTCGCCCAGGACCGGGTACTCCTTGCCCGCGCCCCAGAGCACGGTCGTACGACCGAATGGCTGGCAGCACTTGCCGTCGAGCTTGTCGGTCGACGGAATCGGGTAGGTGAGGTTGGTCTTGTAGGAGGACTTGTCCATGATCGGCTCGAAGTAGGGGCCGCAGAGCCCGCGCGAGCCGTGCCAGCCCCAGGCGATGAGTTCGCGGTGCATCTTGGCGGTGAGGCGCTGGGCCAGCAGCGCGGCCGTGCGAACGCCGCCCATGTGGTACTGGACGTGGCCGTCCATGGGGTAGAGGCCGCCCTGACAGCCCGCGCACCAGAAGAGCGTGTTCAGGCCGAAGCCCACGGTGGCTGCGACGCAGTCGGCCGCACAGGCGGCGATGGCGATCGGATTGGCGAACAGCACCGCGTCCGGGTTGAGGATCAGCGTCAGCTCGTCGTCGTTCCACAGCGGATCGACCTCGGTGAGGTAGGCGAGGTCGAAGCTGCCCCGCTCCAGGCAGGGGAAGTCGGTCACGACCTCGAGCCAGTAGAGGACCGGGTTGGTGTAGAAGTGCGCTTGGTAGAAGGAGCCTCCGTCACCGTCACCCTCCGGGCGCGTGAACCTCGCGGCTTCCGGCGCGGCAATGCCGGGGTCCAGGTTGAGGCCGCCGAGTGAGGGCAGGCAGAACGGCTTGCGGGTGGCTTCGACGTGGCGCGCCGGCTCCCAGAACCCGATCGACAGGCCGATCGTCGGATTCACGCCGCAACTGCAGACCGGATTGCCCGGGTTGTCGCCGTTGTCCTCCTGTCCACCGAAGTTGGCGATCGTGGCGCTGCCGATGGTGATGGGCAGCAGGCACGACCAGCAGATGTCGGTGAGCGGATTGGGGAACTTGCCCGTGCAGGTCGCCATGCCTGCCGCGGTGGCCAGAGAGGACGCAGCCAGCAGGCACAGCGCCGCGAAGAGTCGGTGGACGATGTTCATCGCAGTGGCACCTCATCGATGCGAAGGCGTTGTCCCTCCTGCGAAACGATTGCCGGGACCGCCGCGATCCCGAACTTGCGCACGAGGGCACCTTCCTGGTCGTAGAACACCGGCTTGTTCCAGCGCTTCATCAGGTCCAGGTAGCTGCCGCCCACGAGGATCGGTTTGACCTTGCCCTGGTAGCGCTCGATGAGTTCGCGCGCCCTGGTCACCTGGCCCGGGTCGCGCGCATCGAAGAACAGCAGGTGCTTCGAAAGCGAGACGACCTCCAGCGGGTTCTTGCGTGTTCCCGCCGGGAACAGGACCGCACCCGTGCTGTCCACGACGTTGGACCGCAGCGTGAAGGTCGGATCGAAGTAGAAAGTGCGCGCAACCTGGGCCCTGCGCAGCCCGTCGACCGGCCGCGGGTTGTTCACCGCATAGGCAGCGCGATCCCGTGCCTCCTGCTCGTGGCGCTTCAACTCGCCGCTCGCCTCCTTGGCGCGCAGCCGGGCCATGATCACGTCGAGCAGGTTCTTCTCGGCCACCGGATAGGTCGGCCCGATGGTCCCCAGATTCGCTGCCTGCGAGCCCAGCGCCCAGCAGGTCGCTGCTGCGATGAGCCAGGGAGACAGGCGGGCGCGCATGTCACTTGCTCGGGCAGGCGATGGAGGCGCCCAGGCGCTGCAGGGCGGCGGTGTCGCGCTCGTGAGAAGCGCGGACCATGTTCATCAGGACCGGATCACCGTTGCCTTGCGCAAAGGCGCGGCGCAGCTCGATCGTGCGCAGCGCACGTCCGCAGCGGCTGCGAAACGCCGCCATGTAGGCCTCGGCGCCGTCGCGCGCGGGCGGCGCCACCTGGGCCAGCAAGGCGAGGTAGGTGTCGATGGGCACGTCGTCCTGGAGGTCCAGGCGCTCGCCTTGGGCGGCCACCGTGCCCGCCAGGCACAACATCGACAGGATGAGTGTTCGCTGCATGCGGCCCTCACAGCAGTGGGATGACGCGCGACTTGACGTCCTGCACGCGCACGAGCCCGCTCAGGCTGTAGCGGGAGTCGAAGCTGTCCGGGCTGGTCCCCTGCACGTACAGGTGGCCGGCGGGGATGACCGTCGGGTCGATGGGTTCGAGGGGGCGACGGTCGAAGGTGTGGGTCTTGGCCAGGCCCACCGGCTCGCCGTTGACGAACACCTCGCGTCCCCGCACCGTCACGACATCACCGGCGACGCCCGCCACCCGCTTGAACAGCGCCTGGTGGCGCAACCCGGGATAGGCCTGCAGGCCGGCCGGCCCCTCGAATGCGTAGACCACCAGGTCACCGCGGACGATCGCGCCCGATCGGTAGTCAACGAACGCGACCTTGTAGGGCAGGCTGGGTGTCCAGTTGAACAGCAGCGGCAGGACCGGGACGTGGTGGGCGAAGAGGCGGATCAGCGCGAGCACCCAGACGCCGGCGACGAGCACGAGCACCACCCGGTGCCGCCGCAGGTCGTGCAGCATCAGACGGCTGCCATGCAGCAGCCAGGGGCCCAGTCCAACACGTTGGCTCGTCATGGCGGCGGCTACGACTTGGCGCCCACCTTCGCCTTGAGGGCGGCGGTGAGGTCGATGGCGTTGGACCAGCCTCCTGCCACGGCGGACTTGACCACCACCAGGCAGCGGCACTCGACGGGGATCTCGCGCAGCGCGCGGTCGAGGCGATCGCCGAAGGCCTGCGCCTGCGCGAGGGCGCGCTGGCGATCGTCATCGGTCCTGCTGGCGCTGAGCAGCGCCGCGAACTCGGACTCCTTGGCGCGATAGACCTCGGCGATGTCGACGATGCCGATGACCTGAGCCGGCTTCACGACCAGCCGGTCATAGGCGAGCAGTGCCCCGGCGGTCACGAACACCGAGATCAGCGCATGGTTGGCGAACGAGCTCATACCGAATACCCCCGGCGGCGGAGCAGCTCGGTGATGGCGTCGTCGATGGACAGGCCCTGTCTCAGGAGCGCATCCAGCGGTGCGTTGTCGTCCAGCTTGTTGCTGAAGAGCAGGTGCGAGAAGGGGTCGAGGATGATGCGCGCGACACCCTCGCCGATGGGCGAGGTGATGTAGCACTCGGAGAACACGCCCGGCTCCATGCGCAGCGAGTTCAGCAGCCGCTTCTTCGGCTCGTCCATCGAAAAGCGGCCCGTGCGCGCGAGCAGTTCGATCGACTCGGGCTTCTGGCGCAGCAGGAACGTCCAGTCCGAGCACTTCAAGGCGGACTCCATCTGCGCCGAGGTGAAGTAGTCGTCGCCGTTCTGGGTCGCCGTCACGAGGCTGCCGCCGTACTTGCGGGCGCGCCGCGCCGCCTCGTCGATCGCCGCGGCCATCACCACGTCGTTCTCGCTCGAGTCGCCCAGCTGCTGCTTGAGCTCGTCGATGAACCAGACCTTCTTGCGGTTGCGCGTCAGGTACATCTCGCGGGTGATCGCGTGGAACAGGATGATGTTGACCACCGCCTGCAGGTCGGGTTTGCGCTTGAGCTCCTCGCTCTCGATGACCACGAAGTCGTTGGAGAAGTCGATCGTGTTGCGGCCGCTGAAGAAGCGCGCGTACTGGCCGCCCTTGGCGTAGGGGTTGAGCATCACGGCCAGGTCGCGCACGCGCTGGTCCTCCTTGATGCCCAGTTCCTCGATCGTCCCGGGGACGAAGGCGTCGCGCAGGATCGTCATGTCCAGGTCCTGGCCGTACCTGGCCCAGAGCTTGAGCAACATCGCCGAGATCGCCTTCATCTGGACCTCGTCGAGCTGCTTCATCGAGGCCATCTTGGCGATGGCCGGCAGCAGCATGTCGATGTCCTCGTTGATGTCGGTGACCAGCGGGAACGGGTTCAGCGAGATCTCGACGTCGGGCCGGAACTCGATGAAGGTGCCCTCCGCCTTGCGGCAGAGCTTCTCGAACGAGCGCCCCAGGTCCTGCATCCAGATCTTGGCGCCGATGGCCCGGTAGGACCAGGCCAGCTCGTTGAGCAGGACCGATTTGCCCGAGCCCGGCGAGCCGATGACGGCGGCGTTGTAGTTGCCGTCGTTGTCGTAGAGGTCGAGCGTGAGCAACTGGCCGCGGCGGCCGGCAAACATCAGGGTCGGCGTCTTGCTGCCCCGCCACTCGGCCAGGACCGGTGCGAGGTGGATGGCGTTGGCCATCGTTTTGCGGGTGACCCGCTTCATCTTGCGCAGGTCGCCGTGGAAGGCCGGCGACAGCGTCATCGGCAGGCTGGCCAGCAGCGCCTGACGATGCTTGTAGACGTCGGCGTTGAGTTCGAAGCCGCGCGCGCGCCAGATGGACTTGGCCGTCTCCTGCGTCTGCGCGACCTTGGATGGGTGGCAGAACAGGCCGAGCTGGTGGTACATGCTCACCAGCGCGCCGCCGGTGTCGATCGCGTCCGCGGCGGCCGACCAGTCGCGCGCTTTCTTGGCGACGTCGGGCATGACCACGGCCATCTTGCTGCCCGCGTTCTGCGTGGCCCGCACGTGGTTGGCCGTGACCACGGTCTTGGTCGAGTTGGGGTCCAGGATGTAGACGCCCATCGTCAGCAGGAAGGGCGAGCTGTACTGCAGGGCCGGTTGCATCAGGTCGCCGACCAGGGCACCCATCTGCCACAGGCCGAAGCGCTCGGGGAAGGACTTGATGGAGAAGAAGCGCACGTCCAGGCCTTCGCCCGCGCCTTCCTTCCACAGGTGAAGGCCGTTGGAGCGCGCATCCTGGATCGTGTCGTGGTCGACGATCTGGTCGCGCAGTTCACGCCCGTCGTCGTAGTGCAGGTCGGGCGCGGTGGCCGCGTCGATGCGATCCGGGTTCACGAACA
This sequence comes from uncultured Bifidobacteriaceae bacterium, assembly GCA_964406645.1. Taxonomy (GTDB): domain Bacteria; phylum Actinomycetota; class Thermoleophilia; order Miltoncostaeales; family Miltoncostaeaceae; genus CALMEC01. The sequence goes on from CAYOSM010000009.1 coordinate 20,906, forward strand.
GCGAACACCAGTTGATCAGGTCGGCCGCGTCGCAGACGCGATTGGGCAACGACGCCGAGCGCAGCGTGGTCGCCATGCCATCGCGAAGTCCGACGATGCGCTCGCGGTCGGACAGGTTGGCGGGATCGGCTTTGACCGAGACGCTGACCATCAGTCGGAAGTCTCGGATCGTGTAGTGGAAGCCCTGGGTCAGGCTGTGGTGTGCGCCGTGGGACAGGTGCGCGTAGCGGCGCCGAGCCAGCTTGCGGTAGAGGTTGTCGTTGCGCGCCGGCCGGCCGAACGTCTGGGCCTTCTGGATCTGGTCGCGGTCTTCCATGCGCAGGTTGGCGTACCGGCGCAGTGGTGGGCAGACGTGGGGCGAGGCGAAGAGGTGGAACTGGATGCCCGTGTCGGGTGGGCAGTTCGAGTAGAGCGACACCAGCACGTCGACCATGCGGTCATCGGCGCCACTCTGCGGCATCACCTCCAGGAGGAAGCCCATGCCGTCCTTGTTGACGAACAGTTGCTCCTCGTCGAGGTAGGAGATGTAGGGCAGCCAGCTGGCGAACTGGTCGGCGGGCGATTCGTCCTTGTGCCCGAACGAGAACAGGCCAGGGCCGGACTTGTCGCTGGACCCCGCCGGCGACGCGTCGCCGAACAGGTTGAGGCGTAGGGACTCGAGCATGGAGGGGCCCTCTCAGGTCATTGGTCGGCGGCGGGCACGCGGTTCTGCAGCGCGCGCAGGGCTTGCGTGAGCGAGGGCGCGTCTTCGGTCGGCGTGGTGGACGGGCCGTTGGGGCCAGCCGCCGCACCGGCCGACTTGGTGGCGGCCGGCGGCCGCGGCGCGCGGATCGGTACGAAGGGTTCGCGCTGCTGGCGCTGCACGTGGTCGACCAGCCAGCGGCCGTTGTCGACCTGGACGTAGACGAGGCTCTCGCCGACGAGATCGCGATCGGCGTCCTCCCAGGCCTTGATCCAGAGTCGGAGAACACGCGGCGCGGCACGCAGCGGCGCGGCCACGTAGGCGGCGCCTTCGTCGCCCGCGGCCGGGCGCGTGGAGGCGTTGAGCATCGTCGGCGCGGCACGCGGCGCGCTGCCGGCGGGTGCGGCCTGGGGAGACGTGTCCACGGGAGGCGCGGCGGAGCGGCGCTGCGCCGGCAGGTTGTTCTGCAGCGCGTTGTAGTAGGTGCCGGACACCGAGTCGCACCGGACGCCCTCGGGGGCCTTGCACGCGTACTTGGACTCGCCGTCCAGGCCGGTGATCGCGCAGCCCGGGAGCACGGCCGCGAGGACGATCACGCTGCCGACCACGATGAGGAACCTGCTCATGGCGCCTTCTCCTGGGTGATGGCCTTGGAGGTCGCGACGGGTGAGCCAGCGGCAGCCGCTGCGGCGATGCGGCGTTCGACCTCGGTCCCGGGGACGTAGCCGGTGGTACGCGTGCCATCGGCGTAGAACATCGTGGGCGTGCCGTTGACCCCGAGCTGTCGCGCCAGTTGGAGGTTGCGGTCGAGCGCAGTCGGGCAGTCGGCTTGGCTGTTCAGGCCGCTGGTGTCGGCGCTCAGCATCACGGCTTGCCAGCTCTTCGCTGGATCGGTGGAGCAGAGGATCGCCTGCGGCAGTTGCCGGCCCTGGAAGGGCAGCAGGAACGTGTAGACCGTGACGTCCTGGAGCTTGGCCAGCTCCGGCTCGAGCCGCCGGCAGAACGAGCAGGAGGGGTCGCTGAAGGCGTAGAGCGTGCGCGCGCCGCTGCCGTGCACGACCTTCAGGGCGTCCTGCAGCGGCAGCTTCGCGATGTCGATCGGCCGGTCGGTGCTGTCGGCCGTATCGACGGCCTGGCGGGCGGCCTGTGCCCGCGCGAGTTTCGGTCCGGTGATGTCGGTGGCGGTCTTCGCGTCGAGCAGTCGACCCATGATGAAGTACCGAGGGCTCTTGGGCGACACGAAGGCCACGTTCGGCCCCATCCACACCTCGTAGATCCCGGGGACCTCGCTGGCCGCGACCGACGTGAAGGTGGTCGCCGGGTACGCGCGCTTGAGGGTGGCGAGCAGCCGGGCTTCGTCGGCCGACGGGCCGGCCACGGCGGACTGCACGGCCAGCGCCAGGATGGCGCCGGCCAGGAGGGGTTCATTCTTCATCGGTGGTCACCTTCAGGTAGCGCTCGGAGGGGTCCGTGCGGCCAGGCAGCGAGGTGGGAGCGTTGGACGCCGTGCTGGCCTCGGAGCCCTCGATGCGCACGCCCTTGGTCAGGACGACATCGATCTCGCGGCCGGCATCGACTTCGATGATCGGAAAGGTCTGTTCGGCCAGCTTGATGTAGTACTGCGCCAGCCGGTCCAGGGCCTTGCCGACACCCGAGCCGATGCCGGCGCGGTAGGCGTCGCCGCCCGAGGCCGTCGCAACGGACCCCAGTGGAGAGGTGCTGTAGGTCGTGTTGGCTTGCGAGAAGCCCTGGCCGATCCCGCTGACCACGCCGGCGAGCAGCGCGTTGGCCAGCATCTGGCCCTGTTTGGTGACCAGGCGGCCGCGCATGCCGACCTTGCCGTCTTCGCCGAAGACCGAGCCCTGGATCTTCACTTCCAGCGGATCGCCGTTGGGACGAACGCAGGACAGGAGTTCGGTGCGCAGGTAGGCGCGCTCCGAGCTGATGTCGCCGTAGCCCGCGGCGATGACGAAGCACTCGCGGTACTCGGCTCTGTAGCGGTTGGGCAGGACCGAGTTGTCCGACAGCCGGATCAGCACCGGGTGCGGATTGCTCTGGGCCTGTCCGCCGGTGGGAGCGTCCAGGCCGCCGAGAAGTTGGCCCTTGGTGAAGCTGATGGGCAGGAAGCTGTCGAGTGTCTCGCGCTTCTTGCCGCCGCCCTCGGCGGGGTCGCTGGCGCGCACTGGCGCGGCCAGCGTGACCCGCGTGAGCTGAGGCTGCGCCTGCGCCGCCGCGACGTCGATGCCACTGGGGGACGCGCTGTTGGGCAGGCCAGGCGGCATCGCGCCGCGCTGGTAAGCCACGGGCGGCGGCGGCGCGGGCGGCAAGGCGGCCGGTGCGCGAGGCAGCGTCGACTCGGGCGGATTGGCAAGGGGCGGATTGACGGGGCCAGCCGCCATCCCGGGCGCAGAAGCCGCGCGTGCCGCATCCAGGGGACGCGACTTGAGCCGCTCCTCCATCTCCGCGAGACGCCGAAGCAGTTCCTGCTGCTTGTCGTTGAGGTCGCGGTTGACCCTGCGCTGCTCGTCGCGTTCGGCCTTGTAGCTCTCGAGTTCCTTGCCGGCCTTGCCGATCCAGACCTCGGAGTCCTTCACCTGCGAACCCGGCGCCATCAGATCGACGTTGGTTGGACGGACGTCGCTCTTGGCCGCAGCGGCCGCGGCGCGCTGAGCGCTGTCGCCCGAGCCTGCGGAGAACACCGCCCACAGCAGGCCCACCCCGCAACCGGAGATCAGGGCGGCCATCGTCCATTGGCGCGCGCGCGGCGACATGCGCTCGGCAACGCCCGCCCAGCGCTCGCGAAGGTTGTCGGCGAAGCTGGGCATGGTCAGCTCCCCTGGCGGATGACGTAGACGGACGTGCTCTCACCGGGGCGCAGGTTGTGGTTCTCGATCGAGACGGCCAGCACGCCGCCGCGCTCGCGATCGAACTCCTGTTCAGCGAGGACCATGTCCTGGGTCGACACGTTGGTGAGCACGTAGCGCTCTCCGAGCAGGCCGCGTCCTTCGTACAGGCGCACCAGGGCGAACTTCGCCTCCTGCCAGAGCTGGATCGGGCGGTTCACCTCGTCCACCCGGATGTCCGTCGGTGGCCGGTCCGCCGCCATGGCCACCAACATGCCCTTCAGGGCGCGCACGTGCTGCGGCGTGCGGGCGGAAGCCGTTGCGCCGCCGGGCTCAGCGCGGGACAGTCGGGCTGTCTTGTCGCGGATGACGATCGTGTCGGCCGGCGTGTCGGATCGCCGCAGCAGCAGCGTGTAGGTCGCGTGCTGCGTCGACACGAAGAGGTTGACCGGCTTACCCGGGCCGCCCACCGGGCGCACGTAGATCTCGCCCTTGTCGGCGTCGCACTCGAGAACGATCTCGCCCGCGGGATTCACCATGCCCGTCGCGGGCGCCGGCGACGCACCGGGTTGCGGCGGCACGGCGGCCGTGATCGCGGCGCCGCAGTTGGTCGAGTAGATGTTGCCGAAGACGTTCGTGATCGGCGCGCCGTCGACGCGGATGCGGGTGGCCTCCTTGATCGACAGGACGGCATCGACGGAGACCCCGTCGCTGCCCTCGACGACCTGCAGCGCGAGCGCGGGCGACGCGCTAGCGAGCAGGAGCGCCGTTGGGATCAGCAGCGCCGACGCGAACTTGCTGGCCAGCTTGCGCATACGGGATCTCCTTGAACGACTGGATGTGGACGCGCCCGCCGACGTACTGGAACTGCGCCAGGTACGAACGCGTTTCGGGATCGGTGACGTCGGCGCCGTTGATCTGCCTGCGAAGGCGGCCGGTGACGACCACGGACTGCTTGGACTCGTCGGCAGCGAGTTGCTGCACCAGGAAGAAGGTCGCGGCGTTGTTGCTGCGCAGGCGCTCGGCCTCGATGTCCATCTTGGCCTTCATGGCCGCGTGCTGATCCGGCGCGACCCAGTTCAGCAGCACGTTCTTCTTCCAGTCGACGGTCGTCGGCGTGACGTCCAGGACCAGCCAGGCGACGTAGCTGGCCATCTCCTCGAGGTACTCGCGGCTGGCCTTCTCCTTGGTGACCCAGAAGGTCCGGTCGATGTTGGGCGGCACGATGACCGTCCGGTCCGAGCCGACGATGCTGACGATCACCACGAGGCACAGGAGCACGCTGAGCGACAGCGCACCCACGATGGCGCTGAGGACTCGATTGGCCCGGCGTTGCGCGCGCAGGTCGTTCTGGTGCTGGGCAAAGTCCATGGCGTGGTCCTGCGGGGTTCAGCCGACCATGCGTCGGATGTGCGACGGTGGGGTCGCGCGCATGGCGGTGGCGGGGTTGGTGGGCAAGGCCCAGTACGCCCAATGCATCGCGAAGGCCGGGTGCTTGTCGGCCTTGGTGCGAGAGATCCACCGGCTGAGGAAGAAGCCGGCGCCGGCGCAGAGCACGAAGCCCCACTTGGTGCCGGACATCCAGCCGAGGAACAGAAAGAAGACGAAGGGGAAGGCGACGTCGGCATCCCAGAAGCCGAGCTTCCACTGGTCGTCCAGGCGTCGAGGGATGTAGGTGTCCGACTGCATGGCGCTTCCCCTTTCTCCGTCGTGCTGCCGACCGGCTCAGATGACCGCACCCAGGATTGCGCCGGCGATGGTCAGCCCGACCGCGCCGAAGATCGCCATGCCCAGGTAGAACAGGACGGGCCCGAAGTTGCGCAGGGCGGCCAGGCTGATGAAGGCGACCACGAAGCCGACGAAGCCGACGAGCGCCTTGACGCCCGGCGCCAAGGCGGCCAGCTGCGCCAACGCGGCCGCGAGCGGACCGGCGATGCCGGTGAAGGCCACCAGGTCCAGCGCATGGCTGGGGGCCACGGCCATGAGGCCGGTGATGAAGGTGAGGAACAGGCCGATGCCCAGCATCACCTTGCGCGAAGGGAGGGCCAGGGTCGGTGCGACGGTTGCATGCATTGCGTTCTCCAAGAGAAGGTGGTGAGTTCAGGGAGTCGGGCGGACGCTGCCGAAGGAGGCAATGGCCCGTTGCACGATTCGCTCGGCGCCGAGCTCAAGTGCCAGCTCGACGCACGCGTCGGCGAGATAGCTGAGGTCGATGACCGGATCCCTCGTGGATTTCTGGATGCGCCGCAGCTCGGCAAAGCTCTCGCTCCGGACGATGGTTGCCTTCCATCCAGGGCGGGGCTTGCGCCGTTGCTGCGGGGATGCGGCCGACGAGGCGTCCGCGGCCGGGTCAACGGCTGCGAGCGCAGGGTCGGCGGGAGGGGTGCGCGCGGGTCGTGCGACGGGTCGATCCATCACATCACTCCCATGCTCGTGAAGACGACTTCGACCCGGCGGTTTCGGCTGCGGCCGCTCTCGTCGTCGTTGGACGCGACGAAGCAGCATCGCCCCTTCGCGTCGATGGCAATCACGTTCGGCAGGTCGGGCACGGCGTCGCGGATGAAGTTGCGCACCGCAAGTGCACGCGCCAGCGCGAGCCGCTGGTTGACCTCGTCGGGACCGACGCTGTCAGTGCGACCGGAGATGACGATGCGGTCGGACTCGCGCGCCAGGCGCAGCGATCGGCGAAGCGTTTGCCGCGACTCCGCCGTGAGGGCAGCGGACCCGAACGGGAACGTCAGCAGGATGTGCGTGTCCGACGGGTCGGCCCGTGGCGCGCTCGCCGGCGCCGCCGCCGCGCGGGGTGGGGCCAGCGGCGATGGCTCGGCCGCTGCTGCGGCAGCGACTCCGTGGCTGGACAGGTCCGTGGCCGTGGCAGCAACCGGCAGTGCTGCGGGACCGGGCAGAGTCTTGGGCGTGAGCGTGGGGCACGCCGGCTCCGCGCACGCGGCGAAGTAGGCGTTCTGGCCGAAGCTCAGCTGCACGATGCGAAGCGGCGCAGGTCGCGCCGGCGCCGTCGCTGCCTGTGCCTGGGCCTCGTGCGCGCGGGGCGGGAAGGAGCACGACGCGGTGGCGGCCACGAGCGCGACGGCGAAGCCGCACGCCACCGCGATTCGGGTGAGGCGCAGGTTCATGGAGTGACCCTTGCAGAGAGAATGAGCGGCGCCTGGGCGGCCGCCGCGACTGGCGCACCGGCAGATCTCGGTGGGGCAGGGGGCTGCGCGCGATGACCGGCAACTTGACCCGGCAGGCGCCGGTACACCCGCCAGGCGTACGTCGATCGCGCTGCGCGGCAGGCGTTGTCCTTGAGCTGGGTGCAGGCGGCGTTGTAGGCGCCGACGGAGTCCCAATTCACGCCCAGGCGCGAGAACTGTTCGGCCAGCAGCCAGGCGCCGACCATGATGTTGGTGCAGGGCTCGTAGAGGTCCCGCTCGCTGATGCCGAAGCGCGCCAGGGTGGGCAGGTGCGAGCTGTTGATCTGCATGAGCCCGATGTCGTAGCTCTTCGTGCGCGCCCGGTGCGTGAGATTCACGGCAGCCGGGTTGAGGTCCGACTCGGCCCGGGCCACGGCGTAGAGCAATTGCGGCGCGACGCCGTAGCGCGCCCCGGCGTCCTCCCAACAGGCATGCCCGACGCCCTGGACGAGGAGGGCCATCAGGCCTACCGTGAGTTCAAGCGTGTGGGAGCGCCGCATGGTTCAGCCCCGCTGATCCGCATCTGCCGCGGCGCGGGCCGCACAGTTGAGGCGCGCCTGGGTCAGGACCCGACGAACGGAGTCGTGCTCCGCACGCACAACCGCAACGCAGCCCGTCGCGATCGCGTCGAGCTCGAACTTGGGATTCGGGTGCGAGTTCCAGGCCGCCCGGTGCTCCCGAAGCAGTTCATCGAACTGGCGGCGCCAGACGTGGCACGAGCGGCGCGGGGCCTTGGGATCGCGGGCTCCGAGTTCGGTCCCGAGAAACAGCTGGAGTCGGGCCAGACTTTCGGTGCGGGAAAGGACCAGCTCGATGCAGGCGGAGAGCAGGTCGGGGAAGCGGAAGGTCGGTGACTGGTTGGCGTGACTCGCGTAGACGCTGTGCAACCAGTCGTGCTCGTGCATCCACACACGCGTCATCACGATGGCCGGAGGCTGTGCGGCGACGATGGTGTGCGGCATCGATGAACCTCGTTGATGAGCGACTTCGGTGTGCATGTGCAGGGCCCTGATGAGGTCCACGACATGCGAAACCTCTGGTCGACAGCGTAGGAAGCAAATCGATGTCGCTCAACTCGAAACGCGGCACCAAGTCCCCCGACTTTTCGACCGTCGATTCGGTCTCTCGACACCCAATGTGCGCAAACGAAGCGGCCCGCACGAGGGCGGGCCGCTGTGTTCGGATCGCTAAGCGCGATTCAGCGAATCAGGTGGTAGTTCGCGATCGCGCGGCTCAGCATGAAGAGCATGAGCAAGAGCGCGCCGATCGTGTACAGCGGACTCACGGTGAACGGCAGAAACAGGGCGACGAGCACGAGCGAGAGAAGGGCGATGCCCGCCGTGGCGCTCGCGGTATAGACCTCGGCGCTGTGGTCCGCGAACTCGCGGGCCCGGACGCTGCGCACCGCGAAGCCGTCGATGGCGCACACGCCCATGAACACCAGCAGCAGCGGCAACACATGCAGCAGTGTTGCGGCGCGCAGCGTGGCCAGGGTGAAGAGGGCGTCGACGGACTTGAAGTAGGGCGATGCGAACAGGCGCGTGCTCATCTGTCCGAATTCGTTGGCCATGGCGGTGTTGATTCCGGGGCCGGCTACCTGCACCGTTTCGGGTGGCGGAGAAGAGACGTTCACGCCATTCGCCTGGAATGACAGCATGCGCTCGAGGATCCGGTCTGCGGCCGCACTGCCCCAGAGCGCCGTGTTGAGCTCATGCTCGGCCCTGACGGTCTGCATCAGGCGATCCGGCGGTACCGCCGAAGGGATATAGAGCACCAGTGCGAGCACGCAGCCCAGGGCCGCGATCCAGACGATGCGGATCATGGCCGCGCCCCTGTGTTGCGCGCAGCGGCGCGGTCGAAGTCGGGGTTCAGGATCGGGAAGCGGCCTTTGATGAGCCGGCCGCCCGACACCTGGGCGAAGTACTGCAGGTTGGGCAGCTTGCCCAGCATGTCGGCCGGGATGCGTTCTTCCATCGCGTCGGTGATCTGGACCGATCGACCGCTGCTCCAGTCACCGAGGTGCGTGTCGGCACCGAGGTTGCGGCCCACGCGCATGGTGTGGATGCCGGTCTTGCCGAAGGTCTCGACCACGAAGTCCTGTGTCGGCCGATCCTTCGTGCGCAGGGCGAAGAGGTTGTTGAGGTTGCCCAGCGCCATGCGGGCAGCATCCTCCGAGCCCAGGCGGTTGGCCAGGTCGGCCAGCGTCTGCATCGCGCAGATCGAGTGGATGCCGCCTTCGGCACCCTTGTTGAGGATTTCGATCAGGGGCTTGTTGATGACGTTGGAGACCTCGTCGACCACCAGCGTGATGCGGCCCTGGATGTCCAGGTTGTAGCGCATGCCGGCCCGCGCGGCCATGTCCGCCAGGGCCAGGGCGCCGATTGCGGACGCCACGGATGGATCGGGCAGCGAATCCAGGCACATGTACAGCACATGGCGGCCGCGCTCGATCTTCTCGAAGTTCATGATCGGCCGCATGTCATCGAGGTCGAAGGGGTCCGGGGACAGGCTCTCTCCGAGATCGCCCGAGGTGAGCATGGACAGGATGGGCAGCAGGCTGGCCGTGATCTTCTGGTAGTGCTCGCGGTTGTGGCGGAACACGCGGATCTGGTCGTCGATCACGCGCTCGTGCTGGTTCTGCGGGACCTGCTGTTCGTAGTAAGTGACGTAGGCGATCAACTGCGTGCTGGTGACCTCGGAGGGCCGTCGGATCTGCCCGCGGCTCGCCTCCTGCAGCAGCTTTCGAATCTCGACCGAATCGCGCCAGCCGCGCGGCAGGATGCGATCGAAGAAGTGCGTGAGGGAAGCCTCCAGCACGGGCTCGACGCCGCCGGCGACGTACTTGATGAGCTTGACCAGGTTGGGCCGGTCTTCCAGGCTGACCAACCCCTGGACCACGACGTTGACGGCGTCCCATCCAAAGGCGCTGAAGGTCCCGTCCTTGTCGGCCGGCATGATCGATTGAAGGCGGCTCGCGATCTCGGTGGGCTTCTGCCAGTTGAAGGTGAAGTCGAGGCGAACACCGACTTCCGGGAAGGCCGGGTGGAACTCGAGGAAGGTGTCCGGTTGGCGGTAGTCCTCGCACGCGCGCTGGACGACGCGCTTGAGCCGGCGGCTGTTCTTGGGGTCGATGAACACGACGACGTCGCCGCGCTTGATGGCCTGGGTCAGCAAGGTGGCCAGTGCGACGCCCTTGCCGGCCTGGGTGGTGCCGACCAGCAGGGTCCCGCCTTCGAAGTTCTGCAGCGGCCGGTACAGCGGCTGCTCCTTGGGTTCCACGCCGTGGATGAAGGGCATGCCGATCTCGGCATCGGGCTGCGGATCGACGGTGTAGCCCAGCAGCGAAAGCAGCGAGGGCGGGAGCGTGTACTCCTTGTAGTCGATCTTGGCCAACTCGTAGAGGCGCTGGGAGTGCAGCGGCTGCCACTCGAAGCCGAAGCCGAGAAACACCATGCCCGGATCGGGCGTGAGCTGGCCGAGGCGTCTTGTGGTGATGACCTGCATCGCCCGTCCGGACAGCGAGGCCCGCACCGTCAGGACCCGCGTTGCCTGACGGGCGCGCACGATCATCATCAGCATCGCGAAGGCCGAGAGTGTGAGCGCGAACGGTGTGAACAGCGCCCGTGAGCCAGTGATGTAGACGAAGTACAAAAGGCCGAGCAGCCAGGCTGCGGCAGCCCAGGCCTCGTAGGCGGGCCGCCACGGCATCTCATAGGGCCGGACAAGCATGGCGTCACCTCAGGTGGGTGTGTGGAAGTCGGTTGGGTTGAGGCCCTCGATGTGAGCTGGCTTCACGATCACGCCCGCCTGCTCCTGGCCGCCGACGTCGTGCTGGTAGGTCTTGGGCCGACGGTCCTTGGTGCCGACGAGCATGTCCACGTCGACCAGGGCGCGCAGGGCAACGCTCACGTCGATGCTGTTGGCCTTGAAGTGCGACAGCGGCACGAAGACGCCCGAAGCGACGGTGACCGCGATCGCCGTCCTCGCGTCGGCGTTCATCGTCGCGATCGCGTCCTGCAGCGCCTGGCGGACCTGGGGGACCAGGCGCAGCGGTGCCTTCAGGGCGAACCGCCGCGACGGCGCGACCGACGCGGGTTGGGCTGGGATGGGCTCCGGCAGGGCGGCCGCTTCGCTCGGCGGCGCGGGCGACGGCTCGAAGTCGAGTGCGCCTTGCGCGTCCGGTGGTGGCATGGGTGGTTCAGCCTGCCCGGCGACGTCCTCAGGCGCCGGCCGCGGCGTCGCCGTGGCGGCCCGCGGGCTGGCTGCCCCTGCCTTTGGCGTCGCCAACGCGGGGGTCATTGGCGGCGGCACAGCCGCGATGTTGGCGTTTGTGGCGCCCGCGGTGCGGGATGGGACCGTGGCCGCGCGCGCAATCAACGGCTGTGCGAGGGCATCGACAGGCCTCGTCTGCCCCGTCAGGAGGATGTCGGGTGACACCAGGCGGATCGCTTCGATCGCCGCCGAACTCCCGGGGGGCAGGATGCTCCAGCAAGCCTGACCTTCGGGCGGTGCGATAAGCACCCCGGCAGCGGTGAGGATCTCGACGATCGTCTCCGGCGCCTTGGGGATGCCACGAAGTTCGTCGTCTTCGAGCACCTTGCGGATCTCGGCGGCAGCGTTGGGCCAGACGATGAAGAGCCCCTCAGCGCCGAGCCAGACGCGCGAGCGCTCGGTGTTGGGCGACCAGGCCGGATGGGCCGCAACGAGGTGGCGCATCGCATCCAGCAGGTAGCGCTCGATGTGCGCGCCAAGGATCGGCCTGCCGTATCGATGCGCACTGGCTGCAAGGTCGCGGTCGATGACGAGCGCTGCCGCCCGCTTGACGAGTTCGATCAGGATGCTCTGCTCGTGCAGCAGCGGAATGCCGGTCATCGAGGCGAGCATCTGCGGCACCACGACGTGGTTGGCTTCGGCGAGATGCTGCATCGCTTCCGGCGACACGATGTGGGGGAGTGCGAACAGGCCCAGGCCACGGCTATCCGCCGCATTGGCGATCCAGCGCACGAAGAAGCGACGCGCCTTGCGGCGTTCGAGCCAGACCGTCAGGGGCACCAGGTAGGCGGGCCATTCGTTGCCCTGCTCATCGGTGACCGTGGCATGGCTGAGCGTGCGGTGTAGTTCGCTGCACAGGCCGGCAAGGAAAGTCGCCTGTCGCCAGCGCGGCTCGAGTTCCTTGCGCACGGTGATGGTGGCCCGGCCGGAGACGATGTGCGCGTCGGTGCCTTGCAGGGCGTAGAAGGCCACCTCCAGGCCAAGCCGAAAGAGCCCGCCTGCGGAGCAGAAGAAGTTGTCGGCTGTCGCGGGCAGCAGGTTGACGTAGGAGGCGTAGCGCCGGATGGGCGCGACGATGTCGCGTTCGAAGGTCTCGGCGTCGCATCCGTAGCAGTACTTGAAGCGCTGGAGGAACTCGGCTTCGGATGCGATCAACTCATCGACTGTCGAGGCGCCGATGCCGGGGTCCACGGAGGGATGCCCCGCGCTTGCGAGCGGCGCGGCGAGACCGCCGGGTTCGGTCCGCGGTGAGGGGTCGCCGCGAAGCCGCTGGCGGCTTTGAAAGAGATCGAGCAGGCCCATGGTCCACGCCACGTCATATGTTGCGGCGATCATCCGGCGGGAGGTGCGGGAGCTTCAACTCGAAAGGCCGGTCGTACTCCCCCCGGAAACACGCCGTCGGTCGGCTCCTCGCGCGGATCGGGTCCTCAGGTCACGCGGCCATCGCAGGCAGCAGGGTCCGGTGTCGCCGGATGAGCATGCAGAAGGGACAGCCGATCGGGTGCGGCTCGGCCTTGCTCACCAGGTAGTGCGAGCCACAGGATGCGCATTGCAGGACTTCAAGCTGTTGCTCCGACACGCCCCAGACGGCGTCGAGCAGCGCGGCGACTTCGAAGCAGCGGTCGAAGGTCACGGGCTTCGGATAGTCACGGCAGGCGCGGCGTGTGGTCTCGAAGGCCGAGCACATGGCTTCGGTGGGCGTGACGTCCAATCGAACGAGCCGCCTGAAGTGGAACGCGAAGACCGCGTATTGCACACGGTGGGTGACTTCGGTCTTCGCGGACCAAGAGGCCAGCGGCATAGGTCGCGTGATGTAGGCGCTCGTGACGGTGCGCCGCCCACGCGGAGCGCGGAACAGTCGCGCGCGCGGCTCTTCGGCCAGCACCGCGCAGATCCTGTCGCCAGCGCCCAACTGGTGCAGCCGGTCCAGCAGGCGAACATGTGCGATGTCCAGGTCCAGTTGCCATGGCGGGTCCTGCCTGGGCCGGTGCGGCTTCGATGGAGCAACTGCCAGCCCAGGCGGGGGCGGCCTGCGGACACGAGCGCGAGCCCCCGACTTCAGCCGCCAGTCGGTTCGACAGACCGGGCAACTGTCGCGCTGGGGCATCCCATGGGGTGCGAGGTAGGGGCTGCGGCAGTTCAGGCACTCGACGAACGAGAGCCCGCATTTCGTCGCCGCCCAGATGCCGTCGAGCCTGGAGATCAGGAAGAAGGCCTGGTCGAACCCAAGAATGGACTCGGGCTGCGTGGCGCGGTGGTGCCGGAACGCGGCAATCAGCGCGTCCGCCGGCAGGAAGCCTTCACTGGTCAGCCGGCGGTAATGGGTCGCGAGGAAACAGGCCTCGGCCTGCAGGCGCCTGGTGGTCTTGAAGAAGAAGTCCTCCGAATACTGCGGTCGGCCGATCGGCGCCGGATATCGCTCGCAATAGACGGCTCGTTCGATGTACCCCGGCGTGAGACCGGTGAGGTGGGCGATGGTGCGCAGGCGCGCGCCCAGCATCACGCACTGGCGCGCCGTCTCCAGCGCACGCAGGCTGTACGACGAAAACGGGCTGCCCACGCGTCACCGCTGTGACGCACTCAGGCGTCGGCGACTCGCGTGGCCCGCGCGGTGGCTGAACGGGCCGAGGCGATGGCCGGGGCGATCGCAGGGGGGAGCGCGAGCAGCGAGGAGAGGTCGCTTCGAGGCAGGAAGAGGGCCTGGTCGCCGATGCCGCAGACGAAGCTGAGCAACTCGTCCGGCGCGCGGCTCACGATGGCGGCGAAGTCTTGTCGCGCGAGCCCGAAGCTGCAGACGGCGTCGCCCATGTCGCGCATTGCGGCATCGCGCATCAACAGAAGAAGGTTCAGGTTCGCTCGCTGAACCTGCGAGAGCGAAGTTGCATGGTCCATGGTTACGTCCCGGTCTGCCTTGTGGCTGGTCGACGCGGGACGGCAAGCGGACCCGGCGTCAAGTCGAGGCGGCGGTGCCGCGGCGACTTGAGCGAAAGATTACCGATTCTTGGCGCGTGGTGTCAACGCATATTAGCGTTACATGTACTTTCTGAACAGACTAGACGGCACTGGAAGTAAATTAGTGAGTGCGTATTGCGTCAGTATCATTTTGTGAGTTCGCGCAATTCGCCAAAGGATCGTCCTTCAGTGGTGGGCCGGGAATCGCCGCAAGCCGGTGCGGGCCGCTTGTTCCCAGCGTCTGACGAATGCCAGTTGCAGCGCCCTCAGGCGGCCGGCGCTTCGGGGGTGAACCCCACCTGCAGGGCATTGAAAATCGTCAGCGGCCGTGTGGGCTTCTCGTAGAGCAAGGCACGGTAGGAGGCGCCGACCATGGCGAGTTCCTCCTCGCTGGCAATGCCCGTCGCAATCTGCCCGGTGAGGATGACCACCGGCCCCGACGGAACGCGGGCGCGAATCTTCGAGAGCAGGTCCTTGGCGGTGGTGTCACCCAGCAGCCAGTCCACGACGAAGCCCTCGAAGGGCTCGGACTCCATCGCGGCCAGCAAATCGCCGGCGCAGTTGAACGGCTGCGCGTCCATCCCCTTGGCACCGAGGAAGTCGACGATCGACTGGGCCGAGTCGCTGTCGTCATCGAGAACGGCGACCCGCCTGGGCGGCGAGCGCTCGAACAGCAGTCGTGCGAGTTCGTAGCTGGGGCTGTCGGCGACCTCGGACGCCGACGCGACGGTCCATTGATCGGTGGTCTCGTCGTGCATCGCGACCATCGGCCCGATGCGTCCTGCAAGGGGCTCGCCGACGGGCCAGATCGTGCACGGCAGGGCGGCGCCGGCGAAGGGCAGCGTGGCCGGGATGCCGGGTACATCGGCCAGGGCCGCCATGATCGGGATCAGCGGTTCGTGGAAGTGACCGGCGAGTTTCCTGATCTCCTCGATGGACCAGGGGGCCTCGCCCAGCATGCGCCGGCGCACCTGCGTGTACGACATGCCAAGAGCGGCTTCGAGAGCGCGAAACCGCTGGCGCTCGGGCACTCCGTGCCGGTCCAACATCGTCTCGATGAAGGCAGCGAGGGCTCGGTGCCGATCTTCTTCTGGGTGTTCGGCTGCCATACCTAGCCCAACAGGATGAGCGGAAAACTTGCGTGCGGAGTCATCATTCATCGCCGCCAAGTGCAAACGAAGGCCAAACAAATTGGCATTCGCCGATCCTTGTTCTTGTCCCTCCCCGCAACCGTCGGATGCTACTGGATTTCGCGGGGGTCGTCGCCTATGGCGAGCACGGGACACGGAGCGATGCTGTGGGTGGTCGGCATGCCGACGAACCTACCCCGAACTCGGAAGCTTATGTCCCTGCGCGCGGTTGTGAACGGGGGAAAGTCGCAAGCAGGCGAAAAAAAGGGCGCCGCGGTTGCGGCGCCCCTTCAGGGTGATGACGACCGCGCGGGTCGTTCGATTCAGCTCAGGCGGCTTCGGCCAGTTCGCTCCACTC
The DNA here is from genome assembly GCA_964406645.1 of uncultured Bifidobacteriaceae bacterium. Taxonomy (GTDB): domain Bacteria; phylum Actinomycetota; class Thermoleophilia; order Miltoncostaeales; family Miltoncostaeaceae; genus CALMEC01. The sequence continues at coordinate 36,337 of CAYOSM010000009.1, forward strand.
CTTCGCGCCTTGCTCGAGCATGCGGCCGCCGATGGCCTCCAACTCGGTCGAGCGGTCGTACAGGTCGAGTTCCTGCGCGTAGCCGGTGACGGCATTGACCAGGCCGAAGCCGGTCAGGTCGCCGTCCTTGATGAGGGCGCGCAGCACCCCGACCTTCTCGTGCTCCTGCAGCAGGTACTTCACCGCCAGGCGCTCGACGCTCTTGACCGGGTCGCCCACCAGCTTGATGCCCATCGTCTTGCGCATGCGCTCGGCGATCAGCGAGAAGGTGGCCTGCGACACCGCCGCTTGCACGGTGTCGCGGACCTTGAGGAAGAACGCGGCGTCGTCGGCGGCGAGCGTGTCGTCCTTGAAGATGGTGACCTCGTCGGGCGAGGTCTCGCTCATGCGCCCGATGTGGGTCTTGCGCATGGACTGGTCGGCCGCGATGAGGCCATTGCGGCACAGCAGCCGGAAGATCAGCGGGCTCACCGAGAGCGAGCCCTGGCCGGTTTCGGAGTTGCTGATCACCACGCCAGCATGCACGACGTCACCCGGCGCCAGTTCGAACTGGACGCGGGAGGTCACGACCTTCAGGTACATGCGGCTGTCGGTGACCTCGCAGGATTCGACGCGGGCGCCGGGCAGTTCACGCAGCATCGGGTAGACGTGCGCCAGCAGGTCATAGTTGTCCAGCCGGCGGTAGCGGTCCGACAGGAAGGCCCGCGCGTTGCCGTCGAGCGTGCGCACCATGCGCTGCTCGGGCTGCGCGTGAAGCCACGTGTCGATGTTGCGATCCAGCAGCGCGGGCTGGTCGGTGCGCATGCGCTCGAAGTAGGCGAACGGGATCTTCAGGCGGTCGGCGAGCTGCCGGCGGCAGTTCTCGGTCGTCCTGAAGGTGCGCACGCCGTCGTGCGTTTCGATGTTGAGGACCGACGTGCCGTTCTCGCTGGTGATGTGGTGCAACAGCGGGGTCGGAACGATCATGTCCTGCTTCGTCGCGAGCTGCCGCTCGAGTTCGGTGGCGAGGTCGACGAGGGAACGTCCGTACTTCATGGAGATCTCCAAATGAAATACGGGGACGGCTCTACCCCTGCAGCGGGGAAGCGCGTCCCCGCGGGGGTGTGGGCTCAGCGTGGCTGAGCGGCGATGCGGCACGAACGGCGACCGTCGTGCACTGGGATTGAAGGGCTACCTTCGCTGGAGTTCAGCGTGGCCTGGCAGCTGCCACTTGGGAAACCTCTGTCGCTGTGCCCGCACGGGGCACACGGAAAGAGGGGGTGGCATTGCTGCCACCCCTGAAAGCCTACGCCGCGCGCTTGTCCTTGGCAAGCGAGGCGAGCCAGATGTCGGCCCAGTCCGTGCCCGCTTGGCGGGGCACGAAGACTTCGACCGTGCGATGGATGCCGGCCTTCTTCGCTTCGCGCACGAGGCGCTGGGCGAGGATGTAGGCCGAGGCCTGGCCAGCGAACTCGGCGTCCGCGTCGTTGTCCGCGTAGATGCACACCCGCCGCACCTGCTCGGGGATCCAGATCCTCTCGAGGTTGCCGCAGTTGATGGCCGCCCAGGTCGGCTTGCCGGTTCGCAGGCGCACCGCCAGCGCGGTCTCGATCCCTTCGGTGAGCGCCAGTTCGTCCGTGGCCTCGTCGAGTCGCACGGCCGCGCCGTTGATGCCGGCGGACAGCAGCTTCTTGGACTGCTCGCCGAGTGCCTTGCGACCCTCCTTGAGGTACGTCCGGTGCAGGGTGACGGCGTGGCCGTCCGGCCCCTGCACACAGGCGACCATCGCGGCGTAGCTGGCGATCAGCTTCGAGCGCTTCTGCCCGGGTTGCTTCTCGTAGTAGCCCAGGGCCGGATGAAACCGCAGCGTCCTGGGGTAGGCGCCCTGGTTGATGCCGCGGCCGCGCAGATAGCGGTCGACTTCGTCGCCGATGGTGACAGGCTTGGCCTCGGTCCAGGTCTGGTGGCACAGCCGCTTCATCCGCTCCAGCGTCGGGCCGGCCAGGCCGGTCAATGTCGCCGGCCGCACCGATCCCACCAGCGACTCGATGTCGTCGAGCAGTTCACTGAACCGCCCGCCGCGTACCGCGTGGGCGAGCTTCAGTCCGCCACCCGCACCGCACGAGCGGCAGTGGTAGTTGCCTTCGCCGAATTTGTCGGTGTACTGGAAGCGGTCGGTGCCGCCGCAGCCGTCGATCGGGCAGGGCAGGTTTTTGCCCTTGAGGATGTCTTCGTCGACGCCCAGCGACCGCAGGATGCCCGTCCAATGCCCGTGCGCACGGGACTTCACGTCGCTCACGCGCGCTTCAAAGTCATGGTTCATGGTCTTGTCCAATGGATTGAGGCTGGGTGACCGGAGCCCCGCCACGAGGGCGGAACTCCGTGCACTCCCCAGGTCCTCGATGGAAGATTCAGCCGCAGCTGCCGACGTGGTTGCACTCGGTGCAGCGTTCGCAGCCATCCACGCGTCGCAGCGCGCGCGCCCCGCACTCCGGGCACTGGCGGCCACGGGTCACGAAGCTCGTGGTCGCAGGCTGCGTGTCGTGCCGGTCGATAGCGACCGAGTCATCGTCTCCGCCCAACTGCAGTTCGAGCTGGCGAGACAGCCTTGCGGACATCTCGAGCACAGGCACCTGGTGGCCGTCGGCATCCAGAAACCCGCGCTTGGCCAGCATCTGCTGTAGCCAGTAGCCGATCGCGGCGACCTCGGATTCATGCCAGCGCCGCGCGGTGTGGCCATCGCCACGCAAGACGACGCCGCATTGCACGGGCCCCTTGTCCCAGACCACCTCGCGCATGTTCTGCAGTGCCTTCTCGATCGACCCGCCGGAGCGGCCGACCATCGAGAGCATCCGCATGTTCGACGCGATCCATTGCTGGCCCTCGTCGCGCTGTCCGGCCGGCATGAAGAACTCGACCGGCCGTTCGATGACGACCTGGCGGCCGTCGACGGTTCCCGCCACGCGCATGAAGTTGATGGTCAGGTAGACCGACTTCTTGCCTTCGCTCGTGCAGTACTCGACCTTCGAGGTGACCCCTTCGAGATCGCCCGGCGGCCGGCTGTCGAACTGCCGGCGCAGCGGGTCATCACCGTCCGATGTGGGCAACGTGGCCGCCGGGGCACTTTGGACGCTCAGCACCGCCCCGGTCACGGGGTTGGGCCGGAAGGTAGCCAGTCCCTTAATGCCGGCCTGCCAGGCCTGCAGGTACAGGTCCTTGAAGTCCGCGTAGGGGTAGTCCGCCGGGACGTTGACCGTCTTGGAGATGGCGGTGTCGATGCACGGCGCCACGGCGGCCACCATGGCCACGTGGTCGGTCGCGCTGAGCTCCAGCGCGGTGACGAACGCCGGTGTCAGCGTCGCCTGCTCGCCCTTCAGATGCCGATACAGCCGCCACGCATGATCCTCGACGGCGTACTCCTTCGTGCTGCCGTCCGGCATGCGCTTCTTGCGCTGGTAGCTCCAGCTGAAGGCGGGCTCGATGCCATTGCTGGCGTTGTCCGCAAAGGCCAGGCTGATCGTGCCCGTGGGCGCGATCGACAGCAGGTGCGAGTTGCGGATGCCGTGCTGCCGGATCTGCTCGCGCAGGTGCGCAGGCAGACGCGAGGCGAAAGTGCCACGCGACAGGTAGAGCTCGGCATCGAACGCCGGGAAGGCCCCCCGCTCGCGCGCGAGTTCCACCGACGCCGCGTAGGCCGCGTCGCGCATCAACTCGGCGATGCGCCGGGCCTCCGAGCGCGCTTCGGGCGTGCCGTAGGCAAGGCCCAGCATCACGAGGGCATCGCCCAGGCCGGTGAAGCCCAGACCCACCCTGCGCTTGTCGATCGCCTGCCGCTGCTGTTGCGCCAACGGCCACACCGTCGTGTCGAGCACGTTGTCCAGCATGCGCACCGCAACTCCGGCCACTTGCGTGAACCGTTGGTCGTCGAAGCGCGCCGCCGGCTCGAACGGATCGAGCACGAACCGTGTCAGGTCGATGGAGCCCAGGCAGCAGCAGCCATAGGCCGGCAGCGACTGCTCGCTACAGGGATTGCAGCTCTCGATCGTCTCGCAGTACGACAGGTTGTTGTCGCGGTTGATCGTGTCGATGAAGAGCACGCCGGGTTCGGCGTGGTCGTAGGTGGACCGCATGATCTGGTCCCACAGGTCGCGGGCCTTCACGGTGCGGTAGATCCAGGCGCGCTCGCTGCCTTCGCGTCGGCGCGCGCCAGTGGCCTTTTGTGCTTCGCCCGGCTCGGCTCGGTGAACCAGGTCCACCTCGCCATCGGCCAGGACGGCCTGCATGAACGCATCGGTCACGGCGATGGAGAGGTTGAAGTTCTTCAGGCCACCGTCGTCCTTGGCGTGGATGAACTCCTCGATGTCCGGGTGATCGCAGCGCAGGACGCCCATCTGGGCGCCGCGCCGCGCGCCGGCGCTTTCCACGGTTTCGCACGAGCGGTCGAAGATCTGCATGTAGCTCACCGGACCCGAAGCGTGGCTGCGTGTGCTGCCCACCCAAGCGCCGCGCGGGCGGATGCGCGAGAAGTCGTAGCCCACGCCGCCGCCGCGCCGCATGGTTTCGGCGGCTTCGGTCAGCGCGGTGTAGATGCCGGGATAGCCATCGTCGACTTGCGCGATGGAGTCGCCCACCGGCTGCACGAAGCAGTTGATGAGCGTGGCCGCGAGGGGCGTGCCTGCGGCGGACTGGATGCGTCCGGCCGGCAGGAAGCCCTGCTGCAGGGCCCACAGGAAAGCTTCACGGTGCTGGTCTCGACGTTCGGACTCGACGTCCGCGAGCGCGTTGGCGACGCGCGCGTTGACGTCCTCGATCGACGTCTCGTTGTCCTTGCAGTACTTCTCGCGCAGGACATCGAGGCTGATCGCTTGCGGCTTCAGGGCCGCGGCGGAGGGGACAAGGTCTCTGAGGTTCATGAACACTCCTCGGGAACGGGGTACCCACGCGGCAAGGCGCTGCCGGACTGCTCGCGGTGTGGCGAGGCAACGGGCAACGCTCGGATGCGCTTTGTGGGCGGGAGGGCGGCGGATGGCCTTTGCAGGCCGATCGGTGTGCCGCCCGACGGGGGATGGCCCGGACAAGACGGGTCTGGTCCGGTGTGTGGCCACTGCTGGGCAGTGGCCGCGATTGAAGGGCTGACTTCGCGCCGTAGGGCGCCAGGCCTGTCAGCTGCCTGCTGGGGAAGCGATGCTTTCCGAAGGGTTGCACTCCCTCGGGAAAGAACCGCCAGCACCTCGCGCCGCCTTCGCGGACGGCGTTCCAGCCGGTCGCGAGCCTTGGCGCGAGCGGGCCACCGGGGTCAGCCGCGCCGCCGGCGGGCGATGCGACTGGCCACGGTGGTGCTCCAGGATCTTCAGCGTCCGCGCCGCGGCGGCACGAACTGCGGGTCCTTGATGCGCCAGGTCGGCGAGACCGCGTAGCCGGTTGGCGTGCGCCGGCCGGTGTCCTCGAAGAGGCCGGTGGCGAGCAGGGGCTCGATCAGCGGCTCGTTCTCGGACCACGACTTCACGCTGAACTCGTCGTCGGCCAGCGTGACACCCGAGGGCGCCAGGTTGCAGCTCAGCATGGCCAGTGGCTCCGGCATCTCGTCGTCGGCCGTGTAGAGCTCGACGAACAGGGCGCCGCCGACGGGATAGCGGCCCACGTGGATGCTGGCCAGGCCGTAGGGGGTCTGTGCGGAGCCGATGGAGGGAAGGTTCATCGACATGATGGTGTTCTCCTTGAAAGGACCGACCTGCGAAGGCCGGTCGTTCGAGTTGCGCTACTGCGCCAACGGCTCCGTGTAGAGCAGGCCGCAAGCCATGGCGCTTCCAATGGGGTGGCTGACCAGCTCGCGTGCCGTGGCCAGGACCTCGTGCGGCATGGCGCCGTCGAGCCGGGCGATCTGGAATCCAGCGACGTCCGCGTGCACCTGGTAGGCGGGCCGATCGGCGCCGGCGACCACGAACGTGCGGCCGGGCGAGCCGGTGAGGACTTCGCTTTCCTTCACGAGATGCTCGAGTTCGTCGAGCGATCGCACCGGCAGCAGGCGTTGCATGGGCAACGCGCGGATGGACAGGTTGAGGTGGTTCACGGGGTCTCCTGTTCGTCGGTGATGACGCACGTCAGACGGCGGCTTGCTGCGGCGTGGCGGCCCGCCAGCCCAGGTGGGGTCGGCGAGTACGCCGTGAGGACGGGCGCGGGAGCCTGGCGCAGGGAGCCCGGCCCGGCTTCCTCCGCGACACACAGCAGGTGCAGCGACTGCGCGTCCGGGTCGCCCTCGGTTGTGGCGGCCTCGGCGTGCACGGGCTCCGGGTCGAAGCCCTCGAGAGGCTCGTCCAACTTCCCGGCGATGCCCCAGAGCACGAAGACGATCAGCAGCAGCACCTCGGGACGCATCAGTTGAGCGGGCATGCGGCCTCCTGCGCCTCGTCACCGAGGTGCGTTGCCAGCGCGAAAAGGTCCCGCTGGCTGGCGTCGGACGACGTGGATGCCTCGTGCCGGCGGATCTGCTCGTTGAGCCACTGGGGATTCGCCGTCAGCTGGGCCGCGGCGAAGTGGGGGTCGCTGTAGAACAGCTCCTGGGCCCACTGCGGGTAGCGCGCGATGGATTCGCGAAGCCAGCGCCGCGCGTTGACGAGCAGCCAGCGGCGCAATTCCTCGACGTCGAGCAGGCCGAAGTAGGCCGTCGGCGACATGGGGCTGGTGCCGACGACGCGGACGCACGAGGCGAACGAGAAGGGGAGGTGATCGTTCGACGGACTCGTCAGGGCCCAGTCCAGCGTCTCGATCTTCTCCTCCAGCGGCGTCTCGGGATCGGTGAGCTTTCTCAGCTCCTGCAGCAGCACCCAGTGCAGTTGCACCACGGCGGACTCGCTCCACTCGGGAGCGTCTTCGATCGCGATCAACGGCTGCAGCGCGTCCCGGGTCTGCAGCGGCAACTGGTGCAGTTGCAGGGTATGGACGGCATCGGCACGGCCGGGGATGGATGGGGGTTCGTCGAGGTCAAACAGCGAACCTCGGATGCAAGCGTTGGCGACACTCATGTTGAGCATTGCTGCCTCCATGGATGCGCGAGGCAACGCCCATCCCCGCAGGGGCAGCAGTTGCCCCGCGGGGGTTGAGTGAGTGGCCGGTCATGAACCGGCATATAGGGCTGGCTTGGGCGGCAAGAGCCGCCGGATCGGTGTGCCAGCTACCGATCGGGAGAGACCTTTCGGCGCACGACGAAACGGGTCGCGCCTCGAAAGGCTGATCGGCGGATGCGGATGTGCCCGGAGGGGCCGGGCGGTGCGTCGATTCGACGCTCTGGAGGGCTTGCCTGATTTGAGGTGCAGGGCCAGCTACTGCACAGGCGCGAACCTTAGCGCCCGGCGCCGTGCCCTGTCAACGGCGAGGCGACGGCCGATTTGGAGGGGGGGTTCGACCCGCCTTTCCGGTGGCGCGCGCCGGCGGTGGTCGGGATGATTGCGGTACCCGCCCAACCTCACTTGGACAACGGAGCGTGCCATGACCTCAACCCGACTCGCCGTCATCGACACCGGCCAGGTGAACGAGCGCATTCTGAACAAGGACGAGTACCGGGCGGACTTTCGCAAGGTCGAAGGCGCCTCGCTGAAGCGGACCACACACCTCTCCAGCCCGCATGCCAAACGCATGTTCGCGCGCTGCTTCTACAGCTTCCAGGCATCGATGTACTTCATCAGCCAGCTCGGCCGTGCCAAGCTCGATCACGAGGTGGTGGAACGCATCGAGCAGAACATCCGAGAGGCACTGGACGCGGCGACCGATGAGATCAACAAAGCCATCGACCAGGCCGAGGCGCTGCTCAAGCACCACAACATAGAGACGCTGGCGTCCTACGACACGGTGCCTCTGCAGGAAGAGATCGGCATCACTTCGTCGTTCGGCCGGCGCTACTTCGACCTGATGCACAAGCTCGACATCATCATGCCGATGATGGAGACGCTGGCCATCGAGGAGATCATCAGTGAACGCGAGCTCGAGACGCGCCGGTCCCTGTACAAGCGGGTCGTGCTGAGCATCTCGACCAAGGCGCGCAACCTCTGGATGGGCGTGCGTCGCCGCATGAACGAACGTGACGCGAGGCTGGCATCGGAAGCCGCCAAGCCGCGGCCGCCGGCCCCACGACCGGCGCCATCGACCAACCCCGACCAGGACGGGCCGCTCGCGGGCGAGGCTGCAGTCGACCAGCGCGTCGATGAACCCCCTCCAGTTTCCGGTGAGCAGACGGCAACGCCGATCCCGGAAGCCGCGGGTCAGGAGACCGAGTCGATGGCCGCCGGCGCTTAGCTGCCGAGGCCGAGCCGACCGACGATCCAGCGGCGAAGCGCGGCGCTGCCCTCCGCGTCGGCCACCAGTTCCTTCGGCGTTCTGCCTGCCAGCTCTGCGATGGGCAGCGACACCCAAACCGAATAGCCGAGCGCAGCCGGGACGATCTGCTCCGGCGCTTCCTCCATGCCGAGTTCCAGCAGCAGCCTGCGGACGTGGGCGATGGCCAGCAGGTCGGCGGGCATGGGCTCGTGCGGCAGGATCGAGTGCCAGCCGCGGTCAGTCCGGGCGCTCGCTCGAGTAGTCGACGCGCCGGTAGCGGTCCATCACCCGCATCTCGATCACCCCGAGCCACTTGGCCACCAGGTCCGGTGACTTGCCGCGGCGCAGCTGGCGCAGCGCAAAGGTGTGGCGCAGGCGGTAGGCACCGCCTTCGACCAGGCTCTTGTCGATGCCAGAGGCTTCGAGGACCGCCTTCACCGCGTCGTAGTGGGTCACCTTGCCCCATGGCTTGCCAGTACGCGTCGCGGGAAACAGGAAGTCGCCGGCGAGCTTCTGTTCCTTGCGCACCTGCAGCCAGTAGGCCAGCACGCGGCCTGCCCACTTGATCACCGGTGCTTCACGTTCCGGGCTGTCGCCGTAGGCGGGCACGTGGACGGTGCCCGGCACGCCTTTCTCTTCGCCCGTGCGCAGCACGGGGGATGTCAGGCGAAGCATGCGGACGTCCGCGGGGGTCAGCCCGGAGCCCAGGTGCAGCGCGACGGCAGTGCGATTGCGCAGTTCCTGCCACGTGATGTCGGCGCCTCGCCGGCCCGAACGGGGCAGACCAGCGGAGAGGTAGTTGACGAGGATGCGGGCCTCGGCAGGGGCCAGGTAGTCGGGCAGTGCGTCGCGCCGATTGGCGTTGGCATAGAGCCAATCCTCACGGGATTGAAGCAGGGTGGACGCAGCTCGGTTCGGGGCGGCGGACCCGGTGGCATGTGCGCGGATCTCCAGCACGCTATCGATGAGCTTCAGTAAGCGCCATGCATGCCGCGGTGTGAACTTCCCGGCCTCCTTGAGCCGGCTGGGCTTTGCACGAGCCGCGTTGGCGGGTTCGAGCCGGCTGTTGATGAACGCGCCGAGGTCCGCTTCGGAGATGCCGTCCAGGCCGATCACGGGTGACTGACTCAGGCACCACTCGGCGAAAGCCTGCCACAGCACCGTGTACGCGCGGATGGAGGACGTCAATGTGATCTTGCGCGAGGCTGCCGTGCGCTGGTGATCGAGCCATTGATCGAAGGCCTCCTGGTACGCCCGCACCTGGTCAGCCGGGTCGGCGTCGTCGAACAGGTCAAGGTTCTGGGTGGCCATGGGAAAGGATCATAAAACCGAACCAACGGCGCGGGACGTTGCTTCCCCAAGCATCCCTGCCGTGACCACTTCGCCAGCCCCAAAGACGCAAGCCAGGAGACGGGTCGAGCGGCGGCGCCGTTGGTTCGGATTTGGACGCCCGGTGTCCGGCAGTGCACGCGACGGAGCACCACCCGTCAGGCCCTCCTGCTGGTGCACCGAGACGTGGGCCCCCAATGGTGGGTACCCATCAACTCGCTCGTTGGGGCGATCGGTGAGTTCGCCGACCGGCGGGAAGATTGGCTGCAGCGCACCCGTGGTCGCGCCGCGCTACAGACGATTTGCAGGGCCTGTTTCGATCCGTCGGGCCGCATTGCAGAAGGAACGTGGAAACTCTGCGTTCACCTCAGTGCGGTTGGATGCAGGTTGAGACGGTCTGCGTACCTCTTGCAGGCGGGCTTGACGGCGCGCAGACGCCGAGCACCCTGGGGCATGGACAACGGAGCCAGTCGACGAACCGTTGGAGCGGGCAGACGG
>CAYOSM010000010.1:0-43173 GCA_964406645.1 uncultured Bifidobacteriaceae bacterium
TCGAGATCAACGAGATCGTCATGCGCCACCGCGAGCAGGAGATCTGACCCTGCGGACCCTCCCAGATGACGGTGCATCGACGCCGGATCGAAGCACGGCGGCGAGCCGATTCCAATCGGGGAGACGGAGTAACTGCCGATACCAGGTCAAGGACTTCACGATTGACGACGCGAGGCAGAAGATCCGCGGAGATGGACGATACCGGTGAGCCTCTCAAGCGGATCCGGCTACCTCCCCGGAAGTGGTTTGAGGATCACCTCGTCCCCCTCCGGTACCTCGATGCCTTGTAAGCGTCAACCGCCGCACGGCTGGAGCGATACCGGCGATCCGGACCGAGGATCGCATCCAATCGCCCCCGTGTCGCCGCCTGACGAAGAGCGGAGAGACTGAGCTCGTCGTCGACTAGAGCCTCCAGTGGAACAAACTTCGCCGGCCCGGCGATGTCGGGGATGAGCCGGTGGAGGCTGTCGACGACGGATCGGGCGAGCAGCTCCGCAAGAGGACCGTGGTCCCCGCCATCGGCGCGCTCAAGCCCCTTGAGGTACCGGCGCCGGTGCTCCTTGCGAACGATGACCGGTGGCCACCCGAGGCGGATGAGGACCAGATTGAGCAGCAGCCGTCCAGTTCGGCCGTTGCCATCGATGAACGGGTGAATCCGCTCGAACTCGGCGTGCAGAGCGGACAGACGTTCCGGCACATCACTGATCACCAATCCGGCATTCAGGTCATCCCGTAGCCGGTTTGCACGATCGACCCATGACGAGATCTCAGACGGGACGAACGAATGATCCGGCGGGGTCATCCCTCCGGCGAAGGACTGGATGTCGTGCTGACGGAAGTTCCCGGGCGTCTCGGTCGGGAAGGCATCGGGGTGAGGGGCCACCTGCCATACCTTTCCCATGACGAGACGATGGACGCCGCGGATCTCCGCGAGGGCGATCAGCCCGTCGTGCTCCCACTCCCCCGGATCGACCGCTCGCTCGTAGACCCAGTGTGAGGCCTCGGAGTAACCGAGGACCTCCATGTAGTCCTTGAGTTCCTTGGAGCCGACCGCCCGACCCTGGTCAAGCAGAGCCTCGACCTCCCGGAGGATCAGCGTATTGCCCTCGATCGCCGTCGAGTGGTGCGCCTCCACATGCCAGAGGTCGTCCCAGAGCTGTTTCGCCTCGTACGGCTTGGGCAGCCCTCCGTAGTTGGCGAGTTCCGCGATCGCTGTGGCGAACCGTCGATACACCGACTCTCGCGATGGACGCCCCCGCCGCGGACGCGTGCCCTCTGAATTTGTCATAGGTCAACCCCGCTTTTTCGACAACGACAAAATAGCAGGGTTGTCGTAGCCAGCTTCAAGAAAACCGACAACGACAAACTCGCGTTACCGAAGGAACCCTTCGACTCGCGACATGAGCAAGGAAACCGCTGTCACGCGCGCGTCACCGGCCGCGTCGCGCCGTGCGGCCCTCGTCAGCCGGAGGTCTCCGGGGCGAGCCGTTCGAAACGGGTGGCATCGCCGCCGGCGAGGTGCCGGGCGAGGTCCTCGTACTGACGCCGGACGGCGCCGGTCATCGGCGCGTGGTACTCCTCGTCGTAGACCACCCGTCCGATCCCGGCCTGGACGGCCTCCTTCAGGCACCCGAAGCAGGGCGAGAGCGTCGTGTAGAGCGTCGCGCCCTCCACCCGGATGCCGAACCGCGCCGCGGTGATGATGGCGTTCTGCTCCGCGTGGACGCAGATGCAGCGGTCGAGACCCCGCCCTGGGATGTGCTCCGGATCGGACGCCTCGGCGCTCCGCCCCTCCCTGTGCATGGCGCTGTCCCGACAGCGGACGCAACCGCTGTCGGAGCAGTTGGGGAAGCCCTCCGGCGTCCCGTTGAACCCGGTGGAGATGACGCGGTTCCCGAGCACGAGAACGGCGCCCACGTGACTGCCCAGGCAGTCCGCGCCTTCGCGGACCGCCCGGGCGAGCCCCATGTAGAAGTGATCCCGGTCGACCTGCTTGGCGCGGTCGACCGCGTGCGACCGACCGCTCAGTCGGGGATCAGTCCCTCTTCGGAGAGGAGCGTGCGCGCCTCGTCGAGTGTGGTGTCGGCATCCGGGACCACGGCGTCGCTCGGGACGAGCTCCTCGACCGGAAGCGGCTCACCGAGCTCACGGATGACGGCGACGAGCTTCCCGAGCGCGACCGAGAAAGCGGCCTCGTCCCCACTCTCCACGGCACGCTCGAGCCCCTCATCGACCTCCTGGACCGTCGCGACCTTGTCATCCGGGACGCGGTACTGACCCTCACCGAGGATGCGGACGATCATTTCTCACCTCCGTCATCCGAGAGGCCGGAGCCGCTCTCCCCGAGCGTCGCCGTCTGACCGGACGGCGCGGAGCCCGTACCGAGTTCGGCCTTGAGCGCCTCGAGTGCGCTGTCGACCTCCGACGCGGCGCCGATCTTCGACAGCTCGCGATCGATGGCGTCGCCCGTCTGGGTCATGTCGTCGAGGACACCGGAGTCGAGCAACTCGTCGAGGGCGCCGGAACGGGCGCGCATCTGCTCGGTCTTGTCCTCGGCGCGCTGGATGGCGAGACCGACGTCCGCCATCTCCTCGGAGATCCCGCTGAAGGCCTCGTTGATCTTGACCTGCGCCTCGGCGGCCGTGTACTGGGCCTTGATGGTCTCCTTCTGGGTGCGGAAGGTCTCGACCTTGGTGGTGAGCTTCTGCTCCGCGGCGACGAGCTTGGCCTGTTCGTTCTCGAGCTGCTGGCGCTGGGCCTCAAGCCCGTCCAGCTGCCCTTGGACGACCTGCTTGCGCTCGAGGGCGGTCCGGGCGAGGTCCTCACGTCCGGCCTGCATGGCGGCACGTGCCTGCTGGTCGAGCTTGGCGACGCTGGCCTCCAACTTCTCCGCCTGCAGCTCGAGGCGCTTCTTGCTGGTGGTCACGTCGACGACGCCGCGCCGCACCTGCTGAAGGAGCTCCAGCTGCTTCTCGTAGGAGTAGTCGAGCTGCTCGTGCGGATTCTCGGCCTTACCGAGAAGGGCGTTCATCTTCGACTTGATGATCAGGAGAAATCGACGCATCATGCCCATTCAAGGGTCCTTTCGCAGATTCGCGAGTCGGCCCAATACTAGTGCCCGCGGGCCGGAGTTTCGTCACGGTCCGGCGCGGCGGCGGTCTCCTCGGGGCCTCGGGTCACGCACTCCCGCGACGGCTCCGTGCCGGAGCACCGTCGCCGCCGGCACCACGTGCCCCGGTCAGTCGGGTCCGGCCGCTGCCAGGGCGGGCGGACAGATCGGCGGTCGACCGAGGCGGACGGTGGACAGCCAGACAGCGCCGGAGTCGGAGAACCCACGACGGCCATGGTGGGAACGGGGCCCGGCGAGGGCGCGGCTCAGCGCGGCTTCGTCGTCTTCTTCGTCGGAGCCGGCGGCGCGGTCCGCACGACGAATCGGTGCGCCACGACGCGCGTGCCACGGGCCGACACGACCGTCACCCGCGCCTGGTAGATGCCGCGTGCAAGCGGCGCCGTGGCGAGAAGACCGCCCCGCGCGCCCGGCGTTCCGGCGAGCCGGCGGGCGGCGCCGACCCCAGTGAAGCGGAAGCCACCTCCAACGACCGCCTGACGGCGGTAGAGGCGGACCCAGACCCGGGTGGCACGCTGGTCGAGGCGGAAGCGCAGAAGCGTCCGCCGGCCGGATTTCGCGACCGCGAGGCCGGTCACGCGCGGGGCGGCCAGGATGCCGAGCCGCTGGGCGAGCACGCGTGAGACGACGACCGGCACGACGGATGCGTTCCCCCCGCCGTCGACGGCGCGGACGGGGATCGCGGTCGTCCCCGCCGCGAGGTCGAGCGTGACGGCGAACGCACCGGAGGAGTCCACCCTGGCACGCGAGCCGCGGACGACCACGGAGACGACCCCGGAGGGATCCGTGACCCGCCCGCTGACGGTGACCGTCGGTCCGGACGTCGTGGCGGCGGCCACCCCGGCGACGATCTGCGGACCGATGCCGTCGGTCGGCGTCATGGTGCCGGCGATCACGTCCCGCGAGAGGTCCGTGTCGCCGGTGACGAGGGACGCGCTCGGCGAGGGACCGTCGTCGAGCTCGAACCCGAGGCGCCCGCCGTCGGCGGAGAGAACGGGGCCCGTGGCGGCCCGCGACACCTGCACCGGAGCCGTGGCGCGTTCACTCGCCCGGGTGGCCGCTCCGCCGACGAAGGCCACGTAGGTGTCCGGCTGACCGTTCGTGTCGCCGGGCACGGTGTCGCTCAGCGAGGTCCATGCGACACGCCGTCCGTCGGCGGAGACCCTGGGCTCGGCGCCGTTCGTCGCGACGGACGCGGTGGCGCCGGTCGCGACGACGGTGCGCCGGATCACCCCGCCGGCGACCGCGACGACGACGGACCCGTCGCCCGAGAGGTCCGGATGGGCGTCCGCTCCGAGCGCGACCGTCGCTCCCGCATCGAGATACCGCACATAGATCTGTCCGAGTGACGAGAATGCGACGACCCGACCGTCGGCGCTGATCGACGCCTGGCCGAACGGCCCCGGAAGCGACGACCCGTCGCCCGCGACGTTCGCGATGACCTCACCGCCGCGAAGGAGGTCGCGCACGACGAGCTCGCGCCCGCCGGCGGTGCCGACCCTGCTGTAGACGATTCGCGCCCCGTCGCCCGACATGTCCGCGCCCTCGTCCACCGCGAACGTGCTGAGCCCACCCGTGTCCCCCGTGGAGGCCAGGCGGACGGCCCCGGTGGCGAGATCGGCGCGGAAGACGTCGCGCAGCCCGCCGTCGTCGTCACCGGCGACCAGGTTCGACGCCGTGGACGTGAAGACCGCGAAGCGCCCGTCGGACGACAGGGACGGCCCCTGCGTGTCGGCGGACCGGGCGTCCACCGCGGCATTCGCCGGTTGCCCCGCCCGGGTGCGGCTGGCGAGGAGAGTGCGTCCCGAGACGATGTCCCGCACATAGAGCTGGCGGACGCCACCCGTCGCGGGCCCGGCGAGGGCGTCGGCGCTCGTGAATGCGATGCGGGATCCGTCGCCCGAGACGCCCGACACGGAGACGGTCCCCCCGGGGTTCGCCCCCGAGTCGGAGCGGGACACGAGCCGCAGGTCGGCGATCGCGCCGGACGCGGGGACGGCTCCGCCGACGACGGCGAGACCGAACGCGATGAGGGCACGGGGACGACGCATCCGACGGACACTAACCCGGGAGGAGGGCCGGTCACAATCGGTCCGGTGGAACCCACCGGACCGGGAGGTCAGGACGGGATGGCCGCCGTGGGATCGTCCTTGAAGCGGCGCTTCAGCTCGTCCTGGAGAGCCGTGAGCACGTCCATGGCGATCTTGCGATCGATCGAGATGACCCGCTCCTCCTCGTCGAGTTCCTTCACCGCGGCGGTGAGCTCCTCATCGGTGAGGGTCGCGGGATCGACGACGCCGGCCTCGACCACCATCTTCTCGACGCGGCGGCGCGCCAGGAGCATCTCCTCGTCCGGCTCGCGCAGGCGCACGACGCTGCCCGGCGACCGACCCGAGTCGGCGGGGCCCTCACCGGCGAGGATCTCCGCGAGGCTGTCGATCAACGAGGCGGAGGTGTCGCCACCGGCGCGGCGCTCGGCCTCGGCCTTGAGGACGCCGGCGCGGCTCTGGAGGTATCGGCGCAGCATCGAGAGGTGATCGAGCTCGTCGCGGCACTCGTCGCGACGACGCCGGACCTCCGTGATGTCGAGTCCGTCCAGTCCGGTGACGAACCCGTCTGACTTGATGCGATCGATCCGTCGATTACCCGACAACGATGTCTCCTCCATGGGTGATATCGGCATGATGCCGGACCGACGTCATCCGTGCTGGATTCCGTCCGGTCCTCCGCGGGTGCGGACCCGGCCTCAGGCCACCAGCGAACCGTCGATCAGCACGGCCAGGTCGTCGTAGGTGTCCGCCGCGACGAACTGGGGGAAGTCCGCGCGGACGTTGTCCGGGGCGTGGAACCAGAAGCCCGCGTGGGCGGCCCCGAGCATGGTCGCGTCGTTGTAACTGTCGCCCGCGGCGACGACCCGGAAGTTGAGGGACCGGAACGCGTTGACGGCGTGGCGCTTCTGATCCGGCATCCTCAGGCGGTAGTCGACGATGGCGTCCCCCTCCACCACCAGGCGGTGGCAGAAGACGGTGGGCATGTCCAGCTGACGCATCAGCGGCGCCGCGAACTGCTCGAACGTGTCGCTGAGGATCACGACCTGCGTCCGCTCGCGAAGCGCCCCCAGGAACTCCGCCGCGCCGTCCAGCGGCGTGAGGGTCGCGATGACGTCCTGGATCGCGGACATCGAGAGGCCGTTCTCCCGTAGGAGGTCGAGCCGGTAGCGCATGAGCACGTCGTAGTCCGGCTCGTCCCGCGTCGTGCGGCGCAGGCCGTCGATGCCGGTCCGTTCGGCGACGGCGATCCAGATCTCGGGGACGAGGACGCCCTCGAGGTCGAGGACGACCAGTGTTTGCTTCTCGGACATAGGCTCCCTGCACCACCCCGCGCACGATGACGAGCGCCCCCGTGGGAACGGGCGGTGCTCCGGACCACGGCACGATACCGGCACGATCCTCCGAACTCACGCCCGGAGCATCGGACACGGCACCGCCCGTCGGACTACGCGGCCGCCACGCGGCTCTCCGATCGGCGCTCACGCTGCTCGAGGTCGACGGGCTCGAGCAGATAGACGGCACCGGACGCGAACATGTTCGGCCGGCGCCGGGCGATCGACCCCGCCTCACCACCGCGTGGATTGAGCGGTACGAATCGCAGAGGCCGCAGACCGACCTCGCCCACCAGCCCCTCGAAGTCGTGGATCGTGCAGAGGTGGATGTTCGGCGTGTCGTACCACTTGTAGGGCAGCGCGCGCGACACGGGCATGAGCCCCCGGAAGAGGATGCGCGACCTCGCGCTCCAGTGCCCGAAGTTGGGGAAGGAGACGATCGCGCGCCGCCCGATGCGGAACATCTCGGCGAGCACGAACGCCGGACGCCGGGTGGCCTGGAGCGTCTGGGCCAGGATCACGATGTCGAAGGAGTCGTCCTCGAAGTCGGCGAGGCCGTCGTCGATGTCGGCCCGCATCACGGGGACGCCGCGGTCGATGCAGGCGTGAAACCCGTCGGAGGAGATCTCGACGCCCTGGCCGTCGCAGCCCCGCTCGTGGATGAGGTGCTCGAGGAGGGCACCGTCGCCGCATCCGAGGTCAAGTACCCGGCTCCCGCGCGGGGTCATGCCCGCGAGGAGCTCCAGATCAGGTCGCATCGCCTCCGTACGGCGGGTCCCCTGCGCTGTTCGTTCGTTGGACACCTTCGACGACCTCCTGGTGGACGCGCCGCAGGAATGACTGCACGGTCCGGTGATACTCCGGCATGACGAGAAGGAACGAGTCGTGCCCCCACGGCGACGATATCTCCTCGAACGTGACCGGCACCCGGTGCGCGGCGAGCGTCCGCACCATCTCCCGCGAGTGCGCTGTGTCGAAGCGCCAGTCGCTGTCGAAGGAGAGGACGAGGAAGCGGGTCCTGACGCGCTTCAGCTGATCCGCGAGGAGCGCGGGATCGACACCGAACGGGTCGAAGTAGTCCATGACCCGCGTCAGGTACAGGTAGCTGTTGGCGTCGAACCGCTTCAGGAAGCTGGCGCCCTGGTGCTGCAGGTAGCTCTCGACGGCGAAGTCCACGCCGAAGCCGCCGCGCGGTCCGTCGGCGTCCTGGATGCGACGGCCGAACTTCTGCCGCATCGACTCCTCGGAGAGGTAGGTGATGTGGGCGATCATGCGCGCGAGCGCGAGACCGGTGTCCGGCTTCTGGTCGCTGTCGTAGTAGTCGCCGCCGTTGAACGCCGGGTCCCGCAGGATGGCCTCGCGCGCCACCGCGGAGAACGCGATGTTCTGCGGGGTCAGACGACTCGTCGAACAGACGAGAAGAGCGGCGTGGAGGTCGTCCGGATGGTCGAGCGCCCACTGGAGGACCTGCATCCCGCCGACGCTACCGCCGACGGCCGCCGCGAGGCGCTGCACCCCGAGATGATGGATGACGGCGCGGTGCACTGTGACGAGGTCCCCCACCGTGAACGACGGGAAGCGCAGGCCGTACGGCTGCCCCGTCTCCGGGTTGATCGATCCGGGTCCGGTCGTACCCTGGCAGCCGCCGAGGAGGTTGCTGCAGATGACGAAGAACCGGTCCGTGTCGATGGGCCGGCCGGGCCCGATGATGTTGTCCCACCAGCCGACCCGCTCCACGTCGCCGTGATCGCCCGCGGCGTGCGCGTCGCCCGTGAGGGCGTGGCAGATGTAGACGGCGTTGGACGCATCGGCGTTGAGGGTGCCGTACGTCTCGTACGCCACCTCCACCGGTGCCAGCTCGACACCGGATTCGAGGACCAGCGGGCGATCCTCGGTGAAGAGGACCGCCCGTTTGGTCTCGACGGTGCCGACCGAGCAGCCGGTACCGGTGTGCTGCGTCGTGCTCAGCCCGCGGCCTTCGCCAGGGCCTGGTCCACGTCGGCGATGATGTCGTCGATGTGCTCGATCCCGACGGCGAGGCGGACCATGTCCTGGGTGACACCGGCCGACTCGAGCTCCTCGTCGTTCAGCTGGGAGTGCGTGGTGGACGCGGAGTGGATCGCGAGGGACTTCGCGTCACCGATGTTGGCGAGGTGACTGAAGAGCTCGAGTGACTCGATGAACTTCCGCCCGGCCTCACGGCCGCCCTTGATCCCGAAGGTGAGGAGCGATCCGAATCCGCCGACGAGCGTCCGCTTGGCGACCTCGTGGTACTTGTCGTCCTCCAGCCCCGAGTAGTTCACCCACGTGACGGACGGGTGGTCCTTCAGGTGGCGAGCGACGGCGAGGCCGTTCGCGTTGTGGCGCTCCATGCGGAGCGGGAGTGTCTCCACACCCTGCAGGATGAGGAACGCGTTGAACGGCGAGAGCGCGGCACCCGTGTTGCGGAGGAGCACGGTGCGAACGCGTCCGATGTACGCCGCCGGTCCGAGAGCGTCGCTCCAGACCACGCCGTGGTAGCTGGGGTCGGGGCCGGTGAGAAGCGGGTACTTGTCCTTGTGGGCGGTCCAGTCGAACTTGCCCGAGTCGACGATGATGCCGCCGATGGACGTGCCGTGACCGCCGATGAACTTGGTGAGCGAGTGGATCGCGATGTCCGCGCCCTGCTCGAAGATGCGGGCGCCGAGCGGCGAGGGCACCGTGTTGTCGACGATCAGGGGGACGCCGACGGCGTGCGCCGCGTCGGCCCATGCCGCGACGTCGATGACGTTGAGACGCGGGTTCCCGATGGTCTCGGCGAACACGAGCTTGGTCTTCTCGTCGGCCTTCGCCGCGACCGCGCCCGGGTCGTCCGGGTCCACGAAGCGCACCTCGATGCCGTACTGGGGCAGCGTGTGCGCGAAGAGGTTGTAGGTGCCGCCGTAGAGCGTCGACAGGGCGATGATGTTGTCACCGGCCTGGGCGATGTTGAGGACGGCATAGGTGATGGCGGCCTGACCGGATGCGAGGACGAGACCGGCGATGCCACCCTCGAGGGCGGCGACGCGCTGCTCGAGGACGTCCCAGGTCGGGTTCATGATCCGGGTGTAGATGTTCCCCGGCGTCTTGAGGGCGAACAGATCCGCCGCGTGGTCCGCGTCGTCGAACACGTAGGAGGTGGTCTGGTAGATCGGCACCGCCCGCGAGTTCGTGGCGGGGTCGGGGGTCTGCCCCGCGTGGAGCGCGAGGGTTTCCGGACGTTGTTCGCTCATTTGTCTCCTTGAATCGATCGGTTGCCCAAACCGTCGCGAGAAGCGTGGCTGCATTCGGGTTATACCGGTTTGCACGCGTCGGCCGCGTGGTCACCTGCCTCCGACGACCAGTTAATTACCGATAATATAGTGGGGAAAGAGACTTTTTGACCGGGCGGGCCGTCAGGAGGTTCCGGGGTCGGCTTCCCCGTGCGGTTGGCTTCGGGTGTCGGGCACCGGGCCTGCCTGTTTCGTCTTGCCGTGGCTTCGGGTGTGGCCTGCCGGATTCCTCTTGCTGTTGGCTTCGGGTGTCAGACTTCGGCCTGCCCGCTTCGTCTTGCCGTTTCCTTCGGGTGTCAGACACCCTGCGGCCTCGGGACGGGGACGCCCGTTGTCACTGGTGTCAGACACCAGGCTGCCCAGTCCCTCCTGCCGTTTCCTTCGGGTGTCAGACACCCTGCGGCCTCGGGACGAGAACGCCCGCTGTCACTGGTGTCAGACACCAGCCTGCCCACTCCCTCCTGCCGTTAGCTTCGGGTGTCAGACACCTGCCGGCTCGGCACGGGAGCGTCCATTGTCATTGGTGTCAGACACCGGGCTGCCCAGTCCCTCCTGCCGTTTCCTTCGGGTGTCAGACACCCTGCGGTGCCGCGACGAGAACGCCCAGTGTCATTGGTGTCAGACACCAGCCTGCCTACTCCCTCCTGCTGTTGGCTTCGGGTGTCAGACACCAGGCTGCCTAGGCCCTCTTGCCGTTGGCTTCCTGACGTCCGCGCGCAAGCGGCGACCTGGTGCCGGGCACCGGCCTGTCTGCTTCCTCTTGCCGTTTCCTTCAGCAGGCAGACACCTGCGGTGCCGACTCCTTGGAGCCGGTTATTCGGAGAAGTCGCCGCTCACTGCGCGCGGGATGTGCCGGTTGACGAGGTCGGCCGGGATGACGAAAAGCCGGTCCTCACCCTCCGCGGAGATCTCGTACGGCTCGGCGAGATCCTCCGGGATCTCGACCATGAAGAAGATGGACTCGTCGTCCCGCGACGGGTGCGCGGTGCTGAACACCACGCCCGATCGACCGGCGGACTGCGAGTTCTGGAAGCCACCCGACTGCACCGCCACGGCCTCGTCGTACTCCGACGCCCGGTACAGCGTGACCTTCCGCGAGGGCTTGCCCGGGCCCGCCGGCAGGTCGTCGCGATGGATCGTCTCCGCCTCGTGGACGGTGTCCACGACCACGTGGTGGATGGGGATCGAGTACCGCTCGCGAGCGGTTTTGACGACGCTCTTCTCGAGCCACGTCGACCGGTTCGGCGGGTGGGTGGAGATGATCACCTCGTCCGGATTGAACACGCGGATGCCGTCGTCCAGCGCCTGGAGCGGGTCGCCGTCGCTGATGCGCCCGTCGGCGCGGAGGCCGGCCGCGAGCATCGCGGCGACCGAGGCCTCCATGCGTTCGCGCGCCTGGTTCAGGGCGGTGTCCTTGGACGTGTCCAGGAGATGACTCAGTCGTGAGCGCTGAAGGATCGGGGCGACCACGCGGACCACCGCATCGGGACCACCGCGGTATCGCACCTCATCGAGAACAGCGCGTGCTGCCACCGTCTCGTTTGCAAGGACAAGGACTCGACGGGATTCAGACATGGAGTGATATTAGCACCAGGATTCGAGTGACAAATGTCCCGCCGCCCATCACGAACCCCGTTGTGAGCAGGCATTTCCTGAATCCGTTCGTGAGGCAACGAATAGTTGCAGTCTGCATATGATTGATCGGTGACCTCGCCCGTGACCGAGCCCACCCCCGTGGGCAAGCGCAGCTCGCCGGCGATCACCCTCAGCATCCTGATGGTGGTCGCGATCTCGTACGTCCTCCAGCAGACGCTCGTGGTGCCGGCGCTCCCGTCGATCGCCTCCGACCTCCACACGACCCAGACGTGGGCGACCTGGGTGTTCACCGGGTTCCTCCTGACCTCGGCCGTCTCGACGCCGATCGTCGGGAAGCTCGGCGACATCTACGGCAAGAAGCGGCTGATGGTCGTCGCGCTGGTGACCTTCGCCGTCGGCACCCTGGCGGCCGCCCTCGCGGACTCCATCCAGATGCTCATCGTCGCGCGCGCCGTCCAGGGCGTCGGAGGGGCCATCTTCCCCCTCGCGTTCGGCATCATCCGGGACGAGCTCCCCGCCGAGAAGGTCGGCGTCGGCCTGGGTCTCCTCTCGGCCACGTTCGGCGTGGGCGGCGGAGCCGGACTCGTGCTCTCCGGGATCATCCTGGATCTCTCCTCCTGGCAGTGGCTCTTCTGGATCGGCGCGATCCCGGTGATGGTCTCCCTCGTCCTCCTCGTGATCCTCGTGCCCGAGTCGCCGATCCGGACGCCGGCCGTCATCGACTGGTGGGGCGCCGTCCTGCTCGGCACCGGTCTCGCCGCCCTTCTCATCGCCCTCAGCGAGGGCGAGCGCTGGGGGTGGCTGTCGGCGGCGACCCTCGGGACGTTCGGCGCGTCCCTTGCCCTCCTCGTCCTGTGGGTCGTGGTCGAGCTCGCGGTCGACGAGCCCCTCGTCGACATCGGTCTCATGCGCGACCGAAGCGTCTTCTGGACGAACATCGTCGGGCTCATCACCGGCTTCGCCATGTTCGGGACGTTCCTCCTCGTGCCGACACTGGTCCAGATGCCCACCCCGGACATCCCCGCCGCGATCGCCGGCACCATGCACTACGGCTTCGGCTCCTCGGTCACCGAGGCGGGGCTGCTGCTCCTCCCCTCCTCGGCCGTCATGCTCGTCGTCGGCCCGCTCGCGGGCGTCCTCGAGCGACGGATGGGCGCACGGAGTCTCCTGGCCATCGGCCTGACCATCCTGGCGGCCGGCGCGTTCGCGCTCGTCTTCCTGCACACCACGATCCTCGGCATCATCGTGGCCATGGCACTCATCGGCGCAGGAGTGGGAACGTCCTACTCGATGCTGGCGAAGCTCATCGTCGACAACGTCGACCAGTCGGTGACGGGCATCGCCATGGGCATGAACACGGTCATGCGGACCATCGGCGGCGTCATCGGCGGCCAGGTCGGCGCCGCCGTGCTGGCGAGCCTCCCGATCGCCGTCGCACCGATTCCCCGGGAGGCGGGCTTCACGACGATGTTCGCACTCTCCGGAGTCGCGGCACTGCTCGCGGTCGCCGGCGCCATTCGCATCCCGCGACGCCGCCAGGGACACGCCACACCGGACGCCGCGACAGCCGCGGCGGGGGCAGCGGAGGCGGCGCAGTGAGCACGGACCGCGAGTCGCTGACGCAGGTGCTCCAGGCGCTCGTCGAACTCCGCGCGGAGATCGTCGTCACCATCATGCGCCGGCAGGACCCGCACGGCGAGAGCCCCCCGCCGTCGATCTCCGCGGCCCAGCACCTGACCCTGAGCGCGCTGCGCGACGGTCCCCTCTCGGTCGGCGACATCGCCGAGCGCACCGGGGTGAGCGCCAGTACGACCACCCGCATGTTGCAGGGGCTGAAGCGCCGCGACCTCATCGTCGACGCGATCGGCCCGGGCAGCGATCGGCGCCGTCGATACGTCGCTCTGACGGAAACGGGACGCCAGGTCACGGACGCCCGATCCGATCAGATCACGGCGCGCTTCGCCGAGATCATCGACGGCCTCGGGGACGACGACATCGAGACGCTCCTGCGCGGCGTGCGCATCTTCGAGGGCGCCCTCAAGCGCCGAGCCCTGGAGCGGCGCTCGGCCGGCTCGCAGGGCTCGGATACCGCCGGGTCCTGACGGGCCTACAGCGGGCGGCGCGACCGCGGTGCCGGATCGTCCTCGTCCACCACCGCCTCGCGCACCTCGTCTGAGAATCCGGCGAGCGAAGCGGTGACGTCCTCGCTCCGGGCATAACGGAGGTCCGAGACCTCCCGGGAGGCGGCGGCCATCACGTCCCGGGCACGCCCCCGGCTGTAGGTGATGGAGTGGTCCGCGGATACCCCGATGCTCGTCCCCACCTCGACGGCGTCCTGATCGGCGCCCATGTACATGAACTGCCAGCCGTACTTCGTCGTCTGCTGCTCGACGAGGGCGCGGATGGCCGGGTGGGTCCACTCGGAGGACGCGTTCTCCCATCCGTCGGTCATCACGGCGACCACGACGGTGCCCGGCCTCTCCTCCTCGGGAAGGGCCGCCAGGCGCGCGCCGGCATCGGTGATGAGCCGCCCCATCGCATCGAGGAGTGCCGTGCTTCCGCGTGGCATGAGCTCGAGCGGGGGGACGTCGGCGAGCGGCCGTTCGGCGTAGACGAGCTCGTACTCGTTGTCGAACTGCGCGAGGGTGACCCGGCAGTCTCCCGAGCAGGTGGCACGCTGCTCGGCGATGAACGCGGCGAATCCCTCCTCCGTGTCCGAGGCGATGGACTGCATGGAACCGCTCCGGTCGAGGAGGAAGTACAGGTGGGTGAGGTCGGTGCGCGTCATCTGCTGCTCCTTCGTGGTTTGAATCGAAGCGGCTTCGGTGACGCCGCGGAACCGGGGGCCCTGCCGGACTCCAGGTCGTAGCGAGCCCTCTCGACCCCCGCGGCCGTGACCCGGCCGTCGGATGAGGCGTAGGACTCGAGCGCCGCGGTCCGGGCGAGCCGGGGACCGACGGCGTTCTCGCTGAGCCCGGCACTCGCACCGGCCGCGCGGAGGCTGGCCGAGTCGTGGAGGACGGCCTCCGCCAACTTCTGGTCGATGAGTGCGGTCACCAGTTCGGCGGCCCTCCGCAGATGCGGCAGGGCCTCAAGCGGTTCGCGCCCCCGGGCCTTCTCCAGCGCCACGGCGATCTCATCGATGTGCGTGTCGTTCGAGCTCATCGGACCAGTGTTGCGCATAAAGTGCGGATACGCAACTACTGCGAAATCGAACATTCCGCATGGCAGGGTACTGGCGACGCACCCACCTACCGTGGCGACATGCGGACGGCACGACCTATCCTTGCCGCAGGCCGCATCCACGACGGCCGGCGCGATCGCCGCCGGTCGAGGGCGCGCCTTCGAATCGCCCCACCCCAGCGGGTCCACCCCACCAGGAGTCAGACGTGAAGATCGGAATCATCATCGGGTCCATCCGCGAGGTGCGCCGGGGCGACCGGGTCGCCCAATGGGTGGCAGAGGCCGCGGCCGAGCGGACGGACGCCGAGTTCGAGGTGATCGACCTCCGCGCGTTCGACGTCCCCCTCTTCACCTCGCCGACGAATCCGGCCATGGCCGGGCGGGCCTACGACTCACCCGGCGTGATGGGGTGGAGTGCGGCCGTCGACGCCTGCGACGGCTTCGTCTTCGTGACGCCCGAGTACAACCACGGCGTGCCGGGCGCCTTCAAGAACGCCGTCGACTCGCTCGGGCCCGAGTGGACCGGGAAGGCCGTCGGATTCGTGTCCTACGGGGCCGACGGCGGTCTCCGGTCCGTGGAGCAGTGGCGGCAGATCGTGGCCAACTTCCAGATGGTCGACGTCCGCGCACAGGTTCCGCTGTCGATCTTCGGAGAGGTGCCCGCCGAAGGTCCGCTGACGCCGACGGAGCATCGGCCGAGGGACCTCTCGACGCTTCTCGACCAGCTGGTGGCGGCGACGGCCATGACCCGTGCCGAGCGCGAGAGGACCGCGAAGGGGTGACCGCCGACGTGAACCCTGGCCTGAGCGATCTGCGCTGCGCCCATTGCGGGGCCGAGGTGAAGCGCCACCCGGCGAGCGGGATCCTCATCCACCGGGGCGACGGCGTGATCGCCGCATGCGACCGTGACGGCGACCATTCGCCGGTCCCGGACTGGAGGATCGCTCTCCCCCTCGTGTGCGGCCTGTGCGGAGGGTCGCTGGCGGTGGATGCCGGGCAGCTCCGTCATGATACGCCCCCGCCCGACGGCCACCCGCCGGATCCGTGGGCGCGGCCAGCGGCCGGCACGGCGGACCACTAGCGCGAACGGTCCCCCACCGCGGCAGAGGACCATCGGCCCAACCGTCTATCGGTCACGCATCGACCACCGATCGGGCGTGCGCCGGATCAGTACCCGATGTGGATGTGGTCGTGGTGGTTGCCCATCTCGAAGTTCCACGACTCGCTCGGCCAGAGGTCGAATCCGTAGATGATCTGCGACGGCTGGAACTGGGTGCCGCGCAGGCTCGTCACGATCTCCTGGTAGAGGATCCCGCACTTGCCGCCCGGGGTACCGACGCAGCTCTCGCCGTCCACCGCGGCGATGTCCACGGCCCGGCCCATCTTGTGGGCGCTGACGCGGCAGGGGCTGCTGCCCGCGACACAGGTGCTGTGGTCGGTCCGCATGGACGTGATGGTGATCGAGCCGCGGCGGTTGACGATCCAGGTGAGGACGTCAACGATGCGCGGGTCCATCTCACCGCTGCGGAGGTCGTCGATCTGCGACTGCCGCGTGAAGGTGATCCTCGTGCTCGCGGCGAGGGCGGCCGCGGCGTTCGTGGCGGCGGGGAGCTGCGTCTTGTTGAAGCGCTCCTGCGAGGCGCGGAGCGTGGCGGCCAGATCGGCGTCGGGTGCCGCGCCGGCGACGTAGTCCGCCGGCAGGTCGCGGGTCACCTCCTCATAGACTTCCTCGGACGAGCCCTCGCCCGCCGCGTGGGTGTGGCCCGACGAGCCGTCCTCGGCCGTCGCGTGGTCCGTGTCACCGTCGGACGTCGCGGCCTGAGTGCCCGACGACAGTTCGCTCAGGATCTCGTCGGGCCGGGCGCCGTCACTCCGGAGGCGGGCGTCCTGCGCGGCGGCGAGGTCCTCGTCGCTCGCGATGGAGGCCTCCCAGGATCCGCCGTCCCCACCCGCGGAGGCGGGTGCGACGTCCTTTGCGGACAGGGCTCCGGGCTGCCCGAATCCCTGGCTGACGATGACGACGGCCATGACGAGGAGGAAGGCACCGATGCCGATCCGGCGACGGTCGAGATTGCGCACGACGCTGAGCATCGCTTCATTCATCGGCCTCTCCGCCCGGTACTTGACCCGGCCGGGTGGGCGACTGGGCGGTACGCCGACGCCTCCGCGGGCCATCGGTGCCCCGTCGACACCGCCGGCCCGTGCCCTCCCCCGTCACCTCTCCGAGGACGGGTGCGATAATCGCCGCATGGGGCAGTTCGCGCCGTTCATCGGTTTCATCCTCCTCCTCGTGATCTCCACGGTCTTCAGCAAGAAGGCCGAGCAGGCGCGACGGCGGAGCCAGGAGGGGAACCAGGGCACGCAGCAGCGCGCCCCTCACCGCGAGCACCCGCACCGTCCGTCAGGCGTGGAGCAGGGCCCGTCGATGGCCGATCTGGACGCCACGAACTTCGACGCCTCCGACTACGAGGACCTGGGCTTCGAGGACGTGGACCTGATCACGGAGGACGGCAGCACGCGGTTCACGGACGACCTGGCCGCGGAGATGCTGGAGAACAACCACCATCTGGCCAAGCAGCTGTCGACCCTGGAGCGCTGGAACCGCCGGTCGTAGGAGCATCTCGCCCCGTCGGGGGTGCGCCCGTGCCTGATTGCTCGTCCGTCTGCATGTCCCAGGACTCGTCGTGGTCCCCGACGGCCGAGGCCGCGGCGCGCGTACCGAGGAGTCGCCCCGCTCCCCTCCCAACGGCCGTTCGTGGTGAACGCGACGAGAAGCGCTGTCGCCCTCTTTGAGAGTGCTGCCTTCGCCACGCGGAGCGCTCTGGTTCACCGGTCCGATCGATCCTCTAAAAACTGGACCTTCGGCCAGGTTGTCGACGCACAGGAGGGCGCTCTAGGCTCCTCGAGATCATGTCGATTCGACGAAGGTGGAGAATGATGCGGCGATCACGGAAGGCCCTCACGCTGGGTGCGGGCGTTGCGATTCTGGCGGTCGGATCCACGACGGCGACGGCGGCGGCCACCGGTACATGCCGCCAGCCCACGTTCTTCAAGACGTACGCCTCCACCACGGCTTCCTGGAACACGGGCATCGAGGGCCAGGCACCCTTCACGTGGTCGTTCCGCCCGACCGTACGGATCGTCGACGGATGCACCAAGGGGTGGATCCGCGTCGCGCCCGGCGTGGTGACCCCCGTCATCCGGCACGGACGTCGGGTGGAGTCGAAGATCGAGTTCCTCTCGACGAAGCGCGCGGGATGGACGGCGCTGAGTCGCGTCCGGACCCCGGTCCGCCCCATCACCTACGGGTTGGGACGCCCGGGTGTGCGCGGTCCCTTCAAGGCCGGCGAGCGCATCACGAAGGTCCGCGTGACCACCACCCTCTGGACGCTCGACGAGAACCGCTCGCCGGTGCGGGCGAGCACGTCCGCCAAGACCTACGTCGTCCCGTCTCCGACGCGGAAGAAGGTCACCCCGAAGAAGGCCGCTCCGAAGAAGACGGTCACGCCGAAGAAGACGGCGAAGCCCAAGCCCAAGAAGACGAACCCCGCCGGCACCATCAGTCTCCCGGCGGCACCGGCCCTCCCGTCGGCGGGTGCCGGCTGACCGACCGCTCCTCCGTGAGGTGACATCCGGGGGTGTGCCCCGCAGAGACAAGCCGGAAAGGGGACTCGAACCCCTGACCTGCCGCTTACAAGGCGGCTGCTCTACCAGCTGAGCTATTCCGGCGCGCCGCTCAGCTTATCGCCCATGGACTCGCGCGAGCCGAGACGCCCATCGACCGCGACCGCCCTTCCGGGCGCGTGACCGTCACACCGGTGATCGCCGGATCACGGTCGTCCGGCACCGGGTGACGTCCGACATCGCACCAGGTGACGTCTTTGCCGCTGTCACGTCACCTCCTCGGCGCTACACTCGGCTCGCCGGTACCCGCACCGGTCTCGCGCGTCACTCCGACGCGTGCGTACCAATGCCCCAGGGAGCCCCCATGGCGTATGACATGAAGATCCGCGGCACCCAGGACCAGGTCAAGGTCCGCAACCTCTGGGCGGTGGCGCTCCTGCCGATCATCACGCTCGGCATCTACGGCCTCGTCTGGTGGTACAAGATCCACAAGGAACTCAAGGCATACGGCCACGCCAAGGGCTACGACCTGGGCCAGAATCCGACCAACTCCGTCCTCGCGCTCTTCCCCGGCGGACTCATCATCGTCCCCGCCATCATCACCCTCTGGCGAGGAACCAAGCGCACCCAGGGCGCCGCCCGCATCGCCGGCGTCGAGCCCGTCAACGGCTGGATCGTCCTGATTCTCTACCTCGTGTTCTCACCCGCGATGTCCGCATACCTGCAGTCCTCGCTCAACAAGGTGTGGCTCACCGACGCCGACCCGATCGCCGGCCAGCCCGCACCCCCCGCGATCAACGACATGCCACCCCGCCTGCCCGGCCCCGCCGACTGACACCCCTCGAGCCGCGCCACCGCCAGGTGCGGGGCACGGCCCGTCCGGTTCGGGTACCGCCGGACATGGTCGAGCCAGTGGGACACTTTCCGGGATGCACGGCCCGGATACGCCGTGCGATGGCGCGACCTTCACCGGCCCGGATGATGCGGGGAAGGCGTTAGCCTGCCGGCCATGACCTCCCGCATCCGTCTCACGGTGCCCGCCGTATGCGCGGCACTACTCGTCCCGGCCGCCGCCCAGGCGGCACAGAAGCCCCAGGTGATCGGCAACGGCACACCGGCCGGCTGCACTTCGGCCAAGGTCGTCGCCGCGGTCGCCCGTGGTGGCCTCATCACCTTCAACTGCGGACCGAAGCCGGTGGTGATCAAGATGGCCGCCACCGCGAAGGTCCGGAACACCAGCCCAACCGTGGTCATCGACGGCGGAGGCAAGGTGACCCTCAGCGGGCAGGGACGGCGCCGGATCCTCTACATGAACACCTGCGACCGAGCGCAGACCTGGACGACCTCGCACTGCCAGGATCAGGCGACGCCGCGCCTCATCGTCCGCAACATCACCCTTCACTCCGGCAACTCGACCGGGCAACGGGCCGAGGGCGGTGGCGGAGGTGCAATCTTCGTCCGCGGTGGTCGTCTGCAGGTGACGAGTGCGCGCTTCACCGCGAACCGCTGCGACGCGAACGGCCCCGACCTGGGTGGCGCGGCGATCCGTGTGCTCGATCAGTACCGCGATCTTCCTGTCGTTGTAACACGAAGCACCTTCGAGGGAGGCCGGTGCTCCAACGGTGCTGCGCTCTCCAGCATCGGCGTGTCCTGGCAGATCCGGACCAGCACGTTCCGCAACAACCGCGCCCTCGGACGCGGCGCCAACCCCGCACGCAACGGCACCCCCGGCGGGGGTTCCGGCGGCGCGATCTACCTTGACGGCAACCGCTTCACCCTTCTCCTCGATCGCACGACCATCGAGGACAACCTCGCGCGGGAGGGCGGGGGCGCGATCTTCTTCGTGAGCAACAACCGCACCGGACAGGCGACCATCATCCGGTCGACACTACGGAGGAACCCCAGCCTCGGGTTCCAGACGATGCCGGGCATCTTCTATCTCGGATCGACCGCACGTCCGCAGGTGAGCGCCAGCACCATCACGTGACCGCGATCGTCACTGACGCGTCCGCACCGGACCGTTCGTGACTCCATGGTTCCCCTGTGCGGCCCGCCCATGGAATGCCGAACAGATCCAGCGGGGGCATGGGAGCCGTAGCCAGGCCCCATGCCCGCCATGATGGTCACCGCCTACGGGACCGTACGGTGACCATCTCTGTCGGCACGACGATCGCCCGGATCACGACGCGATCGACGTCCCGGATACCGCATCTAAGTGACGAACGCTGGTCTCCGGTTCTGAGGCGGCTACTTGCAGCCGATCTCGGACCGGAGGCTCTCCTCGGCGGAGATCACCGCGTCGAGCTTCGTCCGGGCGGGGCCGAGCGCGCCGGCGACGGACGAGTTCAGGACCACCTCGGTCGAATCCTCGAAGTCGTCGACCGCCCGCTCGAGGCTCCGTGCGCGACGCTCCTGCGAGTCGGTCAGCGTGTCCTCGGCCGTGTCCCATGCGCGATCGACGGCGGAGCCGGCCCTGCGCATGTCACGCGCCGACGGCTCACCGGCGAGCGTCTGCTTCATGGTGTCGAGCGTCGTGCGGAACGCGGTCAGGCCCTCACAGGCGGCGGCCGTGTCAGAAGCGTCGTCGCCACACGCGGCGAGCGCGAGCGCCGGGACGAGCAAGGCCACGCACGAAAGGCGGCGCGCCGTCCGTCGGACTGCGGTTGATGTCATATCTCTCTCCCCTGGTTGTGACAGCCGTCGCACCGTGACCGATCGTCGCCGTGACGCATAGGGGCATTGAGCCTGCCGGCACCCGCTTTCGACCCGGCTGAGCATCATCCGCGATGCGCCCCGGAGGTCGCCGCCGGGGCGATGTGGCCCACGGAGCCACTTCTTGCCATCGTCGCCGGTGCACGCGCCACTCCCTCTCCCGTCCCAGGGGCGTCGACTACGCACGTCCTCCAGCCCCCGGCATGTGGGCCGTCTGTATGCTCGCCCGCATGATCCGTCGAGGGACCGTGCAGGCGATGATCGTCGCCATCATCGCGATACTCGGAGCCCTGATCGCCGCCGGTGCTGCGAGCGCCGCATCGGGCCCGGACGTCGACGCGCGACTGATCGACAAGTACTCCCCGTTGATGAGGTTCGGACCGGGCGACGAGTGCGATGTCACGGCCTATCGCCCCGTCGACGTATCCACGATGTTCCAGAATCCCGAGGTCGTGCTGCGCGGTCCGTGGGACCGGGTCAACATCGTCAAGGTCGCCCCCACCGAGGACCGCGTCTCCGGGGGGCTCACCGGGTATCACCTGGACTTCCCCGGATCCGCGCTGCGACCCGCCGATTGCGTGTACCTCGACTTCCAGGAGTCGCTGCTCGCACAGCGTCCGGCCACCATCTACGGGCGCATCGCGCGTGAGGCCGGACATCCCGACAAGATGGCCGTCCAGTACTGGTTCTTCTACGTCTTCAACGACTGGAAGAACCGTCACGAGGGCGACTGGGAGATGATCCAGGTCGAGTTCGACACCGGCGATGCCGAGGTCGCGCTCTCCCAGGAGCCCCGGCGGGTCGTGTACTCGCAGCATGCGACCGCGACGAGCTATCCGTGGGACTCCGGCCGCGTCACGGCCGTCGACGACACACACCCCGTCGTCTTCGTCGCCACCGGCTCGCACGCGAGCTTCGCGCAGTCCGGGCTCTTCCTGGCCCGCGGAGGACGGGAGGGACTGGGGTGCGACGACGCGCGCGCCAGCGAGGACACCCTCACCCCGGTCGTGCAGACGATCCCATCGGATTCCACCGCCGCCACTCAGAAGTTCCCGTGGCTCGGATTCGACGGACGGTGGGGCGAGCTCCGTCCATCGTTCTTCAACGGTCCGACCGGCCCCCGGGACAAGCTGCAGTACGACCAGCCGTTCACATGGTCCGAACACCGTGACGCCACCCGATCCGCCTCCCGCATCCCCTCCACATCGGTCCTGACGACGCCTGCGACGGACGCGTTCTGCTACGTCATCGGCGCCGGTGCCGTCGCCACGCGGCTCGGCCTCGACGCTCCGACGCTCACCGCATTCATCGGTGTCATCATCGCCCTGCTCGTGTGGTTCGCCGCATCTCGGACCCGGTGGACGCCGTCCGCGCCACGACGACTCAACCACACGCGGAGCATCGGGCAGATCCTGACGGCGTCGTTCCGCATGTACAAGCTCCACCCCGGGGGGTTCTTCCGGATCGGCCTCATCGCCGTTCCCATGGGGCTCCTGGGCTCCGCATTCGACCTGGCCGCCCACGCGATCAATCCCGATAGCGGCGGTGGCTGGTGGCGCGAGGCGCTCGGTGCGATCCTCCTCTGGCTCTCGCCGGCCCTGCCGATCCTGACACTGGTGATGGCAACCGCCGCCGTCGCATGGATGGCGCAGCGCGTGGACAGGGGGGAGCGACCCTCGCCCTATGCCGCCTACCGCGCGACCATCGGCCAGTCCCGACTGCTCCTCGTCCCGGTGATCGTGGTCCTCGCAGCGCAGCTCCTGGCCTCCATCAGCTGGGTGCTGCTGGTGCTGGTCGTCCTGGTCACGATCCGGATCTGCCTGTATGCGGTGATCGTCGGGACGGAGGGGGATCCCGACGATGCCCACCCCCTGCGGGGCAGCATCCGCCTCACCCGCGGCAATACCTGGCGCACCGCCGTCGTCGCCTTCGGCGTGGTCGGCCTCGCCGTCGTCGTCGGCCCGTTCCTCGGGATCGTGACCATCATCCTGACGGGCTGGCCGTACTGGGTCATCAACTTCATCGCCATGCTCGTCAGAGTCGTCACGCTGATCTGCGGCGCGCTCGCCCTCACCTATCTCTACGCGGACCTGCGGGCCCGTGAGGTCCTCAGCACCGACGAACCGGCGCCGGAGGAGGTCCTGCCGGAGCAGTTCACCCTTCCTTCGCCTGGCGGGACGGCCGAGCCACAGCCCAACGGCTGATCGTCGGAACGCGGCCCTCGCGGACGTCTGGTGAGTACCGAGGAAGCAGTGTGTGGCTGACCGGACGGGGATCGCATCCAGGTGACGATAACCACCGGGCGCCCGGCACATCACGCGTGCACGGCGCTTGATATCAAACAGACGTCAATAACGTCGCACACCGGCGTGCGACGATCCTCTGCCACTCATAGCCCCGGCGTCTGCAGGGAATTCTGAGGTACCCGGAAAATCCGGACCGGACGCTGTGCCCGCTTGCGGCGGGTGGGCGACCACGGAACGATGACGCCCCACGTCACGGCGCGCGCAGTAAGCGCGGGCCGTTCGGGAGCCCATGACAATGCCATCCGTCGTAGGCACTGCCGACGACACGGGGCAACCGTGGGGCTGACCGTGGCGGCCGAACCGGTCCGCGACGGAACGAGAAGTACCCGACGCCGACGACGACCCAATGGCG
This sequence comes from uncultured Bifidobacteriaceae bacterium, assembly GCA_964406645.1. Taxonomy (GTDB): domain Bacteria; phylum Actinomycetota; class Thermoleophilia; order Miltoncostaeales; family Miltoncostaeaceae; genus CALMEC01. The sequence goes on from CAYOSM010000010.1 coordinate 23,573, forward strand.
TCACCCGACCACAGCGACCGCGGCGCGCGGGTGTGCGAAAGCGACTGGTGGATCGATGACTCAGGTCCGCCGCCCGCACCGCCTACGCACCGATCGGCCCGCCGACCCCCGGGGCCGCGGGCACTCCCGGCGACGCGCAGCCGGCAGAGCTTCGGATACAGCCGTCCCCCGCGCCCGCCGGAATCCGCGACCCACCGCTTCCAGAGGCGACAACTCCCGGAACGGTCCGGTCCCGCGAGAGAGTCGGCGCCCGTAGGCGCTCCGAGAGGGCCGACATCGTCCATCCCCGCCGCGCGACGGGCGGGGATGGAGAGGGCCGTCTACCTGAGGTCGATGACCTCGCGACGCTTGAGGTGCGTCGAGACCTTGCGCTTCACGCGCTGCAGGGCGTTGTCGACCGTCTTCGGCGTGCAACCCTGGATCTGCGCGATCTCTTCGTAGCTGCGCCCCTCCAGGTACATCGCGAGGACCGCGCTCTCCAGCTCCGACAGCGTGGAGCCCAGGCAGTCGAGCAGTGCCCGGAGCTCTTCGGTGGAGATGGCCTGCGTCATCGGGTCCGAGACGGGGTCGCCGGCGAGCACCTCGGCGAGCGTCGCCTCCTGGTCACCGGAGCCGGCACGGGAGTGGCTGAAGGAGACGTAGGTGTTGAGCGGAGCGTGCTTGTTGCGCGCCGCCGTCTTGATGGCGGTGATGATCTGCCGGGTCACGCAGAGCTCGGCGAAAGAACGGAAGGACGCCTCACGGTCGACGCGGTAGTCGCGAACCGCCTTGAAGAGTCCGATGAGACCCTCCTGGATGAGGTCGTCGACCTCGCCGCCGGCGAGGAAGTACGAACTGGCCTTGAGGCGCACGAAACCCCGATAGCGCTCGATGATCTGGTTCATCGCCGCGGAATCGCCCTCTCGAGCCCGCGCAACGAGTGCACGATCCCGAGTCTCGACAAACGCTCGAGCTTGAATCCGTTCGCTTGTCATGTGGCGAGAAGCAAGTGAACCGCTCATGGAAACATCCGTTCTTTGCAGGGATTTCATCGCGCTCGACGAGAACTATGAGTCTCAAGTAGAACTTTCGACTTCGTCTACCGGGCCATACTGCGTGTGCAACGCGACAAAGTCAACCCCCGTTTTCCCGCAAATAGCGAGAACTTATTGCGGTCTGACGGCTTCGTAGAGGAGTAGTGCTGCGGACACCGACAGGTTGAGACTCTGAACCTCGCCGTGCATCGGGATCTGGACGATCCGGTCGCACATCGACGCGACCCGCCGCCGAAGGCCCTCGCCCTCCGCGCCGACGACGACGATCGCGGCCCTGTCCAGGCCCACCTCGCGGAAGTCCTCGGCGTCGTCGGTGAGGTCGGCGCCGAAGGCCCAGCGGTCCGCGCCACGCGCGTCGTGGAGGAACGACGCGACGTTCTCGATCCGGGCGACGCGGACGTGCTCGATGGCGCCGGCCGACGACTTGCAGACCGCCCCGGTGATCTCCGGCGACCCACGGTCGGGCAGTACGATGCCGGCCCCGCCGACGGCCTCGACCACTCGTGCGACCGCCCCGAGATTGCGGGGATCCTGAAGCCGGTCCAGGCACAGGACCGGTCCCGGTCGTGCCAGCACCTCGTCGACGTCCACGTACGGATAGGGGCCGGCGACGGCGACGACGCCCTGATGGTCCGACGTGCCGGCCTCACGACCGAGCCCGGCGCGATCCGTCACCTGGACCTTGAGGCCGCCCAGCCAGGGCTCCCGGGCCACGTCCGCGAGCGCGAGGACGCGCTCGACGGGACGCCGACCGGCGCGGATCAGCTCCCGTACGGGGTTCTTGCCGTAGACGACGTCGCTCACCGCGAGACGTCCCCTTGGACGGCGACGGCGGATCGGGCCGGACCCTCACCCTGAACAACCGGTGCACGAGAACCCTCAACCAGAGGGTGTGTCTTGGACTGCATCGGGCCACCCTGACACCGGCGCCGGACGGACAATCGCCGACCTGTTCTCGGGCGACGTGCGGAGGTGCGACGGCCTGGTGCCTGACACCTGAACGTCGCAGCGCGAACGACGCGAACACGAAAGCGCTCAATTAGCAGGGATTTCGCAAATCAAGCTCTCGCTCCGACGGCCGGGTGCCTGACACCCGGCCGTCGGAGCGCCCTCAGGCGAACCGCTTTCCGACCGCCAGTTCAGGATGCCGCCGTCGTCAGGCCTGCGGTGACGCCCACGGACCGACGCCGCCGATGCGGACGGGCCGGTACCGGACGATGAAGCCCGGCGCGGGTGATGCGGGGAAGCGCGATCCCGGCTCCATGTACACCCCCGCGAGACGGTCGAGGAGTTCCCAGGCCGCGGTCTCCTCCGCGTGGACGGTCGCATGGGCGCGGATGACCGCATAGGGGTTGAGGACGGCGCCCATGTCGCGTGGAGCGGCAAAGGACAGCACGACACGCGGATCGCGTTCGATATTGCGGATCTTGGCCCATCTCCCGAGATGGGCGCTGACGATGTCGTCGCCGTCCAGGCCGATCCAGATGACCGTCACCTGCGGCGCGCCGTCGCGGCCCACAGTCGAGAGATGGGCGAGCGGCCCGGATGCGATGAGCTCACGCAATTCCGGAGTGATCATCGTCCGAGCCTAGCTCGCGACAGACGAGCCGACCTGACCATCCGGTCCCATCGTGCGACGGGACCTCCCACCGGCCCAGCGGCTACGTCCTGGGGACGACCGTGGCACCCTCGGCGCCGTCGCGGATCTCGTAGCCCAGGTCCGCGATCGCATCGCGCAGCCGGTCCGACTCCGCGAAGTCCTTGGCCGCACGCGCCGCTCCGCGCTGTTCGAGGAGCTCCAGCACCTCGGGCGGGGTCGCCTGAGCGTCGTCGATCGAGCCGAGGGCGAAAACGTCGAGGAGCTCGATCAGCTGATGACGGATCTCGCGCAGCTGAGCGGCCGACGGGCGGTTCTCGCCCAGCTCGTGGTTGATCGCCCGGCTGACGGTGTCCAGGGCGGCGAACGCCTCCGGGGTGTTGAAGTCGTCGTCAAGGGCGTCGAAGAACGCGGACCGCGCCGTGATCAGCGCGCTTGCCAGCGCGACGTTCGTCCCCTCGCCCGGAGCCGCGATGGCGGCGTCGATCGCCCGCAGGGTGTTACGCAGCCGCTCCACCCGTCGGCCGGCCTCCTCCAGCCGCTCGTCCGAGAACGGGATCTTGGAGCGATAGTGGCTCGTGAGGAAGTAGGCGACGACGGTGTCACGCGGCCAGCGGTCGAGCACGTCCGCCAGGGACTGGATGTTGCCGACGCTCTTGGCCATCTTCTCGCCCGACAGCTCGAGCATCTCGTTGTGCATCCAGATCTTCGCGAACGGAACCCCGCGGGCCCCCTCCGACTGCGCGATCTCGTTCTCGTGGTGCGGGAACGCGAGATCGATCCCGCCGCCGTGGATGTCGAAGTCCATCCCGAGCGTCGTCTCGGCCATCGCCGAGCACTCGATGTGCCAGCCCGGGCGGCCCGGACCCCACGGGGAGTCCCAGGAGGTGTCCTCGTCCGGCTTGTGCCCCTTCCAGAGCGCGAAGTCGAGCGGGCTCTCCTTGCCGCCGCCCGGTTCCTCGCTGCGCATCTCGTCGAGTCGACGCCCCGAGAGCTTCCCGTAGCCGTCGAAGCGATCGACACGGAAGTAGACGTCACCGTCCGCGGCGTACGCGAGGCCGCGGTCGATGAGGTCGGAGATGAGCGAGATGATCTCCGGCATCGTGTCGGTGACCGTCGGCTCGTGGGTGGGACGTCCCAGACCGAGGCGGTCGGTGTCCTCGCGGTAGGCGTCCGCGTAGTGGCGGGCCACCTCGTCGCTCGGGCGCCCCTCGGCGCGGGCCGTGGCGTAGATCTTGTCGTTGATGTCCGTGATGTTGCAGACCAGGATCGCGCGGAGGCCGCGGCGGTCCAGGTAGCGCTTCAGGACCGAGAAGACGACGAACGGGCGGGCGTTGCCGATGTGGACGCGTGAGTAGACCGTGGGCCCGCACACGTAGATGCGCACCGTGCCGTCGGGACCCGGCTCGAGCGGCTCCTTGCGTTTGGTCAGCGTCGAATAGAAGCGAATGGCTTCGTCGCTCATATGGGTCCTTCCATCACGTGTCGCGGTGAACCATGGCCACCACCTGGCAGGCGATCCCCTCGCCGCGCCCGGTGAAGCCCATCCTGTCGGTCGTCGTCGCATGCACCGTCACCGGCGCGCCCACCTGCTCGGTGAGCGTCGCCTCGATCCGGGCGCGGTACTCGGACAGCCGCGGCCGTTCGCAGACCACGACGGCGTGCGCGTTGACGACGCTCCACCCCTCTGACGTGATCATCTCCAGGACGACCGCGATGATGGACGCGCCGGTGATGCCTTTGAAGCGCTCGTCGTCCGACGGGAAGATGGCACCGATGTCCGGGCCGCCGGTGGCCGAGAGGAGCGCGTCGGCCAGTGCGTGGGCGATCACGTCGCCGTCGCTGTGACCGACGAGGCCGCTCGGGTGGTCCACCCGGACCGTGCCCAGCATCAGTGGGATCCCCTCTCCCAGCCGATGCGCGTCGATGCCGAGACCAACGCGAAATGTCATGCGATCGCTTCCTGCCGCGCCGTCCTCCGTGAGAAGCGCGTGATGGTGGTGAACCCGGCCGCGCGGAGGGCGGCGACGAGCGTGGGGTAGTCGCGCCCGACGTCCTCCGGGGCGTGTGCGTCGCTCGCCAGCGTCACCGGGACACCGAGCGCGTGCATCGCTTCCAGCCAGTCGGGGTCCGGATACATCTCGCCCACCGCCTTACGAAGCCCGGCGGAGGAGCACTCCATTGCGACGCCGCTCTCGGCGACCGCCCGGATGGCCTCATCGACGCGGTCCCGGAGCCGATCGGGAAGACGCGAACCGAAGACCTTCGGGAGGTCCGGGTGGGCCATGACGTCATAGAGACGAGATTGGGCGGCGTTCACCCATTCGTCGAGGTAGCGCTCCCACACGACCTCCTCGCCGAGGTGCCGTGCGGCCGGGTCGTCGGGGTCGTCGATGCCGTTCCGGCCGAGCCAGTGCACCGATCCGAGCACGACGTCGAACGGATGGTCGTCCAGGACCGCGCGGATCTCGTCGACGCGATCCGGCAGCCAGTCCATCTCGATGCCGAGCAGGACGGGGAAACCGGCCTCTTGCGCGTGGATGATCGCCTCACAGTGCGCGGCGAGGTCCTCGGTGGCCTCGCCCGCCCACCACGGGTGATCCAGCCAGTCGCGGGCGACGGTGAAACGGTGGATGTGCTCGGTGACGGCGATCTCGCCGATGGCCCGGGCCTTCGCCTGATGCACGTAGCGACCGATCCACCCGAAGGACCGCGATCCGCCGTGCGCCTCCCAGCGCCGTTCGTCCCGGGCACGGGCGTCGGGGCCATCCGGCTGGAGGTGCATGTGGTAATCGATGAGCACCCCCAGACCCTACTCGGGCAGTGGCGCACGTGACCCGGGGCCCTGGGCATGGTCCCACAGGGTCATCCCGGTCCTACCGCGGCGTGACGAGCGTCTCGCCGGACTCGGTCACCTCCCAGAAGGGGTTGTGGGCGACCTCCCAGCGGTGACCGTCGGGATCGGCGACCAATCCCGAGTAGCCACCCCAGAAGGTCTCCTGGGCCGGTCGCACCACGGTGCCTCCCGCATCCTCCACGCGGGTCAGCACCGCGTCGACCTCCTCGGGCGATCGGACGTTGTGGGCGAGGGTGATGCCGCCCCATCCGCCGGCGTCGACCACCTCGCTGTCCTTCGCGAGTGTGGCCCGATCCCACAGTCCGACGACGATGCCACCGCACTGGAAGAAGACCACCGAGTCCTCGACGCTCTCGTCGACCCAGCCGAGCGCCTCGTAGAAGCGGCGTGCCCGTTCCAGGTCGGTCACGCCCAGCGTGATGAGCGATACGCGTGGTTCCATCAGTCATCCTCCTCCGACGCCACCCGGAGCAGCGCGGCCACCACGACCGCGTCCGCCGGTGTCGTCACCTTGATGTTCGGGGTCCGGGAGTCGACGAGCGCGACCCGGTGGCCGGCGCGCTCCATCATCGATGCGCAGTCGGTGGACGCACCGAGGAGATCGTCGTCCGCCTCGGCGAACACGCGACGCATGACGTCGGCACGGAAGCCCTGGGGCGTCTCCGCCCGCCAGAGCCCCTGACGGTCCACGGTCGCCGCCACATGGCCATCCGCCGTCGCCCGCTTGAGCGTGTCCGTGACCGGTGAGGCGGCGATGGCGCCGTCACTCGCGGCGAGCGCGTCGGCCACCGCGCGGACGAGGCGGCGTGAGACCAGGGGGCGCGCGGCGTCGTGGACGAGGATGCGCTCCGCATCCGCCGGGACCCGCTGCAGCGCGATGTTCACGGAGTGCTGCCGCGTGGCACCCCCCGTCACGATCATGGTCGGCGGCAGCTCCATCCCCTCGAGCGCGTGCGCGACGTCCTCCTCATGTCCGGGAGGCGCGGCCACGACGATGGACCGGCAGCCGGCGAACGCGCGTGCGCTCCACGCCACGAGCGGTGCACCGCCCACGTCGACGAGCGCCTTCGGCTGTGTCGCACCGAGGCGGGAGCCGGATCCCGCGGCGACGATGATGGCGTGTGTCACGGTCCAAGGATACGTCCGCCGCACACCATCGACGCGGAAACCGGGAGAATGGGCGCGTGACCCTCCTCATCGGCACATCCGGCTGGTCGTACCCCGAGTGGAAGCCGGCGTTCTACCCGGCCGATGTCCCCCAGCGGGACTTCCTCTCCCACTACGCGACGCGCTTCACGGCCTGCGAGGTGAACGGCACCTACTACCGGCTGCCGACCACGGAGACGACGGCGCGGTGGGCCGCGTCGACGCCACCCGCGTTCCGGTTCTGCATCAAGGCCACACGTCCGCTCGTCCAGGGCCGCGTCGAATGGACCGCGTCGACGCTGCTGGTCCGCGACCGTCTGCTCGACGCACTCGAGCCACTGGGTGAGCGACTGGCGACCGTGGTGCTCCGCTACCCCGACGGGGTCCCCCGCGACGACGCCCGCCTGGAGACGATCCTGCGCGCCTGGGACGCGGGCGCCCCGCCGCTCGTCTTCGACTTCCACGACCCGTCCTGGTTCCACGCCGACGTCCTCTCCGCCATCGCGGATCACGGTCACACGGTCAGCGTGAACGAGACCGCGGGCGACGTGCCGGAGACGCTCCCACCCGGCTCCCTGACCTACGTGCGCCTGCGCGGCGAGCACTACGACGACGTGGCGCGCGACGCCTGGCTCGATGCCGGCACCACCGCCGCGCTCCGCGGACCGACCTTCCTCATCGGACGGCACGCGGACATCCCCGCGGGCGACCCGCATGCGGGCGTCGGACTCGTCGACTGGATGGTCCGCACGCTCGACGAACGGGCCGCCCGTTGAGCGTGGTTGAGGAGCTCACCGCGCTCCACGCACGCATGGAACGCTGCGTCGCGTGTCCCGAGATGATCGGACCGGTCGTGCACGGCCCTGCGATCGACACCCGCGTCCTCCTCATCGGACAGGCACCGGGACCGCGGGAGGGATCGTTCGGCCGGCCCTTCGCCTGGACCGCGGGACGCACCCTCTTCCGGTGGTTCGAAGAGGCCACCGGCGCCGACGAGGCGACGATCCGCGCCGCCGTGTACTTCGCCGCCGTGGCGCGGTGCTTCCCCGGGAAGGCGAAAGGCGGTGGGGACCGCAAGCCGTCGCCTGTCGAGATCGACCACTGCCGGGGCTACCTGGAGGAGGAGACGACGATCCTCGCGCCGGATCTCGTCATCCCGGTGGGTGCCCTCGCCATCGGAGAGGTGCTGGGCCACACGGGCCGGCTGGTCGACGTGATCGGCGTCACCCGACAGGCCACCTACTTCGACACGCCGGTCGACGTCATCGCGCTGCCCCATCCCAGCGGTGCGTCCACCTGGCACCGCACCGAGCCGGGCATCGGCCTGCTGGCGGACGCCATGCGACTCATCGCCGACCACCCGGCGATGACGGCCGCCCTCCAGGCCACCACCGCCTGACGTCCCCGAGCCCGATCAGGGCAGGGCATGTCAGACGGCGGCGGCGTGGAGGTCCGTCGATCAGGATCCGACGGTCTGGGTGAGGTCGTACACCGTGGTGTTGCCGATGGTCTGCGCCTCGAAGTTCTCCGAGACCCAGGAGGCGATCTCCCGAGCCGCGCTGCTGCCGCCCATCGAGTTGCCGCCCATTCCGCCTCCACCACCGATGAAGTAGTGGATCTTTCCGGCCGCGACGAGCGCCCTGAACTCGGCCAGCGTCGGGGACGGGTCGCTTCCGTTGAAACCGCCGATCGCCATGACCGGCTTCTCGGTGGCGAGCTGGAAGCCCGCCGCGGAGTTCGATCCCACGGCCGCCGCGACCCACGTGTAGTCGTCGGCGTTCTCCTTCAACGCGGACACGACCTCCGATGACGGGGTGCCGGCCGACAGGAGCCCGCCGGCGCCGCCCCCTCCGCCGCGCGACGAGCGGCCGGAGCCCGCCCCGAAGGCGGAACCGAAGCCCGAACCCGAACTCGATCCGGAACCCGTACCGGAGCCTCCCTGTCCGGCCGAGCCGCTCTGGGATCCGAAGCCGGGGGGCGTGCCCATCTGCGACGGGTCGAAGCCGCCGGCCTGCGAGGAGCCGAACCCGTTGGCCGGTCCGGACGACCCGCCGCCGAACGACGGTGCCGTTCCACCCGCACCACCGGCACCGGACCGAGGCGACGAGGATCCGCCGGAGGAGTTGCCGAACCACGGGGAGGTGCCGGAGCCACTGCTCGATCCTCCCGGCACCGTCATGCCGTTCGGCGGGGTGCCGCCTCGGCGTCCGCCCATCCCGCCGGGGCCGCCGCCGAATCCCCGGCTCACCTGGGGTCCCGCCGTCGGAAGCGCACCGGAATGCGGTGTCGAGGCGGTCTCCAGCGCGTAGGCCGACGGAGCGATGAGCAGGGTCGCCACCGCGGCCGCGATCGTGAGTGCCTTGGCCCGCCGATGCCAGGCATCGCCGGCGACGATCAGAACGGCGGCGCCGAGGCCGAGGGCGATCACGAGAGACTTCAGCCAGGGATGCCAGTCCGTGGCGTTGCCGAGGATGGAGCGCGCCATGAGGGCCGTCACGACGACTCCCGCGGCGAGCGTGCAGCGGGCCGCGATGCTGTCGCGCCGGATCCACAGCTCACGTGCGACGATGGCGACGAGCGCGGCGATCGGCGGAGCGAGGGCGACCGCGTAGTACTCGTGGATGATGCCCTTGCCGAAGCTGAAGGTGAGCATGGTCACGACGAACCAGCCGCCCCAGAGCATGGTGGCGGCGCGCAGGCGGTCGGTCCGGTCGGCCCGCCGCGCGAGGACGAGGCCGACGACGATGGCGACGAGCGTGATCGGGATCATCCAGGCGATCTGCCCCGACCAGGAGGCCTGGAACATCCGCCCCCATCCGGTCTCTCCCCACATCCCGCCACCGCCGCCCATGCCGCCACCGCCGACGCTCCCGGTCTCGTTGCCCGTGAGCCGGCCGAAGCCGTTGTAGCCGAAGATCAGCTCGAGGACGCTGTTGTTCTGCGAGCCGCCGATGTACGGGCGCGACGACGCCGGCCAGAGCTCGACGATGGCGACCCACCATCCCGCGCTGACGATCATGGCGGCACCGCCGGCCAGGACGTGGACGATGCGGCGGCGAAGCGTGGTGGGCGCCGCGACCAGATAGACGAGCGCGAAGGCCGGCAGGACCAGGAGGGCCTGCAGCATCTTCGTGAGGAACGCGAAGCCGACGAGCGATCCGGCGGCCACGACCCACCACACGCCGGCCCTCTCCACCGCGCGCATCATGGCGTAGGCGCCCACGATCAGGAGGAACACGAGAAGGGCGTCGGGGTTGTTGAACCGGAACATCAGGACGGCCACCGGCGTGACTGCGAGGATCGCGCCGGCGAGAAGCCCCGCCGCCGCTCCGAACCAGCGGCGGACCGACAGGGAGAGCATCGCCACGGATCCGACGCCGAGGAGCGCCTGCGGGACGAGGATGCTCCAGGAGCTCAGACCGAAGAGGCGCACCGACAGTCCCATCAGCCACAGGGACGCCGGAGGCTTGTCGACCGTGATCGCGTTGGCCGCGTCGGACGATCCGAAGAAGAACGCCTTCCAGCTCTGGGAGCCGGCCTGGGCCGCCGCGGAGTAGAAGTCGTTGGCCCAGCCCGATGCGCCGAGGCCCCACAGGTAGAGGATCGCGGTACCGCCGAGGAGCACCGCGAAGCTCATCCACCACCACGAGACCTGCTCGGTGGCGACGGTCGCCGGACGGTCGGCGCGGGTGTCTCCGCCTCCCGCGGCCGGACTCGGCGGTGTGAACACCGGCCGGGTGGGAGTCGAACGACGTGCCAGCGGGGGGAGCCCGCGGTGGCGCTGTGTGTGGTCGTCTGTCGTCACTGGGTGATCTCCGTGGTCTGGGAGGACGAGCGGTGCCCGCGGAAGACCCACCCGCGGAAGAGGAGGAACTTCACGAGCGTCGCCATGACGTTGGCCACGGTGAGCGTCACGATCTCGGCCGTGCGCGAGGGATCGGGGATCCAGTGGTGCAGGGCCGCCAGGCCGCCCGCCGTGAACACGAGGGCGAAGCCCAGCACGACGAAGCCCTGGGCCTGATGCCGCACCATCCGGTCCGAACCGGTCACCCCGAAGGTGAGGCGGCGGTTGGCCTGGGTGTTCACGACGGTGGAGAGGATGAGCGCACCGGCATTCGCGATCTGCGGACCGAGGCCCACGGCGCGGAGCGCGAGGAAGAGGAGTGCGAAGAGGACCGTGCTCAGCACCCCGATCAGGCCGAAGCGCACGAGCTGGCGGGCCAGACCGACGTGCGGCGTCTCCGCCGCGGTGGCCGTACGCGGCGTGATGGACGAGAGCGGGATCTCACCCCGCACGAGGCCCCGCGCGACGCGGGCGATCCCCCGGAGGTCCGCCACGGCGGTACTGACGATGTCGACGCGGGAGTCCGGGTCGTCGACCCAGTCCACCGGCACCTCGTGGATGCGGAGTCCGGCGCGCTCGGCGAGGATGAGCAGTTCGGTGTCGAAGAACCACTCCTCGTCCCGCACGAGAGGGAGGAGTTCGATCGCCCGGTCACGCCGGATGGCCTTGAAGCCGCACTGGGCGTCGGAGAACTTCGCCCGCATCACCGTCCGGAGGATGAGGTTGTAGCCCCGGGAGATGGCCTCGCGCTTGGCGCCCCGCACGACGCGGCTGCCGCGTGTGAGGCGGGACCCGATCGATACGTCGCTGTGCCCCGAGAGGAGTGGCGCGACGAGCGGGAGGAGCGCGCGGAGGTCCGTGGAGAGATCCACGTCCATGTATGCGACGATCGTCGCGTCGCTGTCGAGCCACGCGCGCCGGAGCGCCCGTCCGCGCCCCTTCTCGGTGAGGCAGATCGCGCGGACGCCGGGGATGGCGTCCGCCAGTTCCCGGGCGATGGACGCGGTGCCGTCGGTGCTGCCGTTGTCGACGATCGTCACGACCGCCCCGAAGACGAACTCCGTGTCGAGGAAGGACCGCAGCCTCCGGACGCTCGCCTCGAGGACGCGGGCCTCGTTGTAGACGGGGACCACGATGTCGACCGCGTACCGGTCGGTCGGAGAAGGATTCTCGGCGATCGCATGTGCGGGTGGGGTGAGAGTTGCCATGGACCGAGAATCGACCACCGCGCTGTGGGCACCCTGTGAGCGCAATCCGAAGCCTCTGAGTCACGGCACCGGGGTGATGGGTGCGCGCCGACGGGTCGATCACATTGGAACGCGGACGCGATCCGGCGGACGGTGGACTCATGCACGCGGCATCGACCGATCGATGCTCAGCCAGACCCCGGACCCATGGATCTGTGGCCCGCTCCTCGCGTCCGTCGACGACGACGAATGCGATCTCAGAGGCGGGGCCGGCTCGGCCTCAGTGAGGTTCGGGCGGTGCCTCGTCGAGGGGGAGCGCACGCTCGAAGACGATGCGGTCCTGATCGGGCCCGAGATACCCCAGGTGGACCTCGCCGACGAAGCCGAGCGCCCGGTGGAATCTCACCGAGCCGGTGCGCTGCGGTGCGGCGAGCGCACGGATCCGCGTGCAGCCGTCCGCCGTCATGCGTCGCGCGAACTCGACGTAGAGGGCACGGCCGAGGCCCTCGCCCCTCCGCTCCGGATCCACCATGTGGAAGTGGACGTAGGCGAGGTCCGGCTCCGGCAGGCTCCGAAGGCCGAGGAGCACGCCGACCATCCGGGCGGGGTCGTCCGACGTCTCGGCCACGACGCCCCAGGAGCCGAGCTGATCGAAGAAGAGCCGGTGCATGGTGAGCCCGACCGGATGGCCGAACCATCCGTCGGCCACCTCTCGGGCACGCGCGAAGTCACCGGCGGTGAGGGGTCGCAGGATGATCTCGCCGGGCATCGCCCAAGTCTCGCAGACCGCAGGACGCAGGCAGAGGGCACGAGTGCGCCGGGCTTCTCGGACCCGGATCGCGGTGTCGCTCTCCGGAGAACGCCGGGCAAACCACGATTCCGATAGGAGGTTCACGAAACTTGAACCTCCAAAAAGCGCCCACTACCCTCACACAGATTGAGGGTCGAAACCTGAACACTCGTACTCTGGGGGGAGCACACATGGCAACAGTCGACGGAACGCGTCGATACGTCCGGAGAGGCCTCACCGCCGCCGCGGGAGTGGGAGCGATCCTCGTGATCGCGCCGACAGCGGCGAACGCCTCGGCGCTGATCTACAACTGTGGCAGCAAGGTCTGCATGGTCAACCCGGATGTCATCGGCTCCAAGCCGACGACGCTCGGCGCCGGGCGATCCGCCGGTATCACGACGGATGGCGAGCGGATGGCGTGGATCGCCCCGTCCGGCGTCGTGACGACCGCCGGTCACGACGGCAAGTGGAAGCGGGGCACCATCGTCCCGACGACTCCTATCGGTGACCGGCCCATGCTCCGCCAGTTGTCGGGCCTCAAGATCGTCTACAGCACCCCGGTGAAGGACGCCGCGGGAACCGTCACGGGCGTCGCGCTCGCCTCGTTCAACTACACGGACACCAGCAGCGCGAGTGCCAAGTCCCCCAAGTACACCGGCGGCTACACCGCTGGGATCATCGGTCTCGGCGTTGCATCCACACCCTTCGGCATGGGCAACTGGGTCCCCCTCACCGTGCAGACGGTGAAGGGAAGAAGTACGGTCTGCAGCGTCAGTTCCTCGTCCATCTTCATCTGCGATTCCGTCTACTACACCGACGACGCCCGGATGGCATACCCGACGACGAACCGCCGCGGCACGCATATCGCCTTCATCCGCGTGACCGGCGGCTCCGACACCGCCCCGACGGGACCGGTGATGGAGGCCCCGACCGGTGGCGACGGAAATGCCAAGGTGATCTCCGCGAACCCGAACAACGGGATGGTCTCGTACTCGTACGACGGGAAGGCCCTCGCCGTCGAGCGTCTGGGCAAGATCTACGTGATCGACATCGCGACGAAGAAGGAGCGCCTCGTCGCAACCGGCACCTTCCCGCAGTGGGGCGGGAAGCGGACCGCGACCAAGCCGGCACCGACCAAGAAAAAGAAGAAGGTCGTCCCCTCACCACGTCCGGTCGTCGTCGGGAGCTCGATCCCCTACACCCGCGGAAAGCTGGGCGTGACGCTCCGCTGCACGGCCTCCGCCGCCTGCCGCGGCGTGTACCGGATCAAGTCGGGCGGCATCGTGGTCGCGACGAAGGCGTACGTCGTCGGTGCACGCAAGACGGCGTCCCACTCGCTGGCTCCGACGAAGGCCGGACGTAACCGGATCGCAGCGGCGGGACGCCGTCTCTCGGCATCCATCGTGGTCACCCCGAAGAACGGCAAGGCCGTCGCGAAGAGCGTCACCATCCGCACGTCCCCGGCGAAGGCCGCCGTCGGCAAGAAGGGCGGGAAGAAGCCGGTCAAGAAGGGGGCGAAGGTGACCGGCGGCTGAACCTCACCCGGGTGGCGGCGACGTGACGGGCATTGCCGCGTCGCCGCCATCGAGCCCCGGGCGAGGCAGTCCCGTGCCGGCCCGTCGCCGGCGGACGCAGAGGTCTCATCCACTTCCCGGACGTCCACCGCCGCGCCCACGGCCAGCGCGATGCCCCCGCTGTCGTCCCGCATCCGCGATCTGGCCTGGGTCCTTTCTATCGTCATATCGACATTATCTGGGAGGGCCTCGCGACGTCCGATCACGGTCGATCGTCGTCAGCCCCGATGTGCGGAGGGCGCGACGGCCGGACGAGCCCACCCTGCGATCAGCCCATGCCCGATCGTACGGCGAACCGCCGGAGACTCAGGAGGCGCGTTCCTCGACGGCCTTCGGGCCGGTGCCGGTGGCCTTCGTGAAGATCATCTTGCCGGAGGACGACTGCAGGACGCTCGTCACCTCGACGGTGACCTGCCGGCCCACGAGTCCCTTGCCGCCGTCGACCACGACCATCGTGCCGTCCTCGAGGTACGCCACGCCCTGGTCGTACTCCCGCCCCTCCCGGATGATCTTGACGGAGAGCGGCTCCCCGGGCAGGACCGCCGGCTTGAGCGCGTTGGCGAGGTCGTTGAGGTTGAGGACCGTGACGCCCTGGATCTGCGCCACCTTGTTCAGGTTGAAGTCGGTGGTCACGATGGCGGCACCCATCTCGTTCGCCAGGCGGACGAGTTTGGAGTCGACGCCCTCGAGATCGGGATAGTCGCCCTCGTGCACCACGAAGCCGCTGATCGATCCGTCCTTGAGCTCCTCGACGAGGTCGAGGCCGCGGCGCCCGCGGGCGCGCTTCAGGTGATCGTTCGAGTCGGCGACGCGCTGGAGCTCCTCGAGGACGAACGTCGGCACGACGATCTGCCCTGAGAGGAAACCCGTCTTGAGGACGTCCACGAGGCGCCCGTCGATGATGGCGCTGGTGTCGACGACGCGTGGAGGGACCGGAGGAAGCTGCTGTCGCGGCCGAATGCCCATGACGCGCAGGATGTCGACGTGCTTGCGCGCGCCGATGCGACTGAAGATGTAGGCGACGACGAGGGCGACGACGACGGCGAGGTAGACGCCGACCTTCGGAAGCTGTGACACGAGGAGCCCGGCCAGGGCGGCGACCACGAGGCCGACCACGAGGCTCAGCGAGCCGACGATCAGCTCGGCGGCGGGACGCTTGTCCGCCGCGCGGTCCAGCGCCTTGACCCGGCCGGCGAGCCAGCGTCCGGAGATCCCGCCGACGAGGTACCCGACGCCGATGCCGATGACCACGACGCCGATCCAGGCGCCGTACCGCGCGAGACCGTTCCAGCTCTCGGGGAAGAAGCTCGCTCCACCCTGCCACGCCGCGAGTCCGAGCAGCGCGGCCAGGACGACTCGGCTGACGATCACCATCGGCGGATGTGGGGGTGTGCGTGGACCATGGGGAGGAACGAAGTGGGCGCCGTCTCGGCGCCCACGATCATTCCCGACAGGTTACTCCGGCGAACCGCAATTCCTGCGTCGCGGCGGTGAAGAGATGACGAGACGGGTGATTCCCATCTAGTCGACCAGCGCAGGGTCCGGCGACTCCTTGCCGAGGCGGGCCTTCGCGATGTCGTCCAGAAGGGTGTCGAGGAAGTCGGTGGCCTCGTCCTCACCCATGTCGCGGGCGTACATCAGCTCGCTGGCGAGGATCTTCTTGGCACGGCCGAACATCTGCTTCTCGCCCGTCGAGAGGCCCTTGTCGAGCTCACGGATGGACAGGTTGCGGACGACCTCGGCCAGCTCGAACACGTCGCCGGTCTTGATCTTGTCGCGGTTGTGCTTGAAGCGGCGGTTCCAGTTCTTCGGCATCTGGGAACCATCGTCGTGCAGAACGGCGATGACCTCGACGACCGTCTCCTCCTCAATGACGCGACGAAGGCCTGCGCGGTCGGCGCTCTCGGTCGGAACCTCCACGGTCATCTCGTTGTAGAGGATCTGAATCGTGAGGTACTCGCGCAGCTGACCGAGCACCTCCTTCTTCTCCTTACGTACGATTTTCCCAGCCCCGTGATGCGGATAGACGACCTTGTCTCCGACCTTGTACGCGGCCAAATCGCACCCCCCTGGAGGTGTGTAGTGGGATCAGCTGAGGCGACGTCGATGCCACCTCGGTCCGCGCCGACGCAGCTCAAAAAGTGCTGCATGCAGGCGCTCATCTCACATTATTATCGCACATCTCGTCCCAAATTCCGAGCCCCTCGAGCGACGGGGCTCCGCGTCGATCGTGACGACACGGCACGCGGCACATCGCCCCGGGTCCGATGACGGATGCCCTGCCGGTCCGGGCGTACGATGCGTGTGACGAACCCTTCCAGGACGGTCATCATGAGTTCACGACGCACCCGAGTCCTCGTCGCGGCGATCGCCGTCACAGTGCCCGCGCCGGCGCTCGCCGCGAGTCAGCGACTCGGTCCGCCCCGGACCTTCACATCGGGGAACCCGTTCGTCCCCTCCGCGCTCAGCTGGACCAACGTCGCCCTGAACGTCCGAGGCGACGCGGTGGTCGGCGGCGTGATCGCACGCACCGGGGGCTCCATCCCCGTGGTGCGACAACGGGCACGCAGCCGCGGCTCATGGGGTGCACCCGTACGACTCGCGGCGGGCCGCGCACAGACCAGCGCGCCGGTGGTCGCCCTCAACGAGGGCGGTGCCGCGATCGCCGTCTTCGCAAGCGGCGGACGTCTCTGGACCGTGCGCCGCGGGGCGACCCGCGGCTGGACGCGGGCGTCGTCCACCGTCGCATCACTCACACCGCGTCACGTGGAGCGGGTGGCACTGCTCGGCGACGGCCGGGCCCGCCTCGTGGTCGCGCAGGCCAATCGCGCGTGTTCGTTCGTCGCACCGTGCACGTGGACGATCTCCGTCCTGCAGCAGCCGGCCCGTGGCGGTGCGTGGACGACCGTGGGATCGCCCGTCGCCGTTCCCGCGATGAACGGCGTGCCGCGGCTCGCCATGAGCCGGACCGGACACGTCCTCATGTCGTGGAGCCAGAACGGGCAGACATGGGGAGCACGCGTTCTCGCCGGCGAGTCGGCCGTCGAGCCGCCCGTGGAGCTGGCGCCCGTCGAGGGCGCGTGGCCGGCGATCGGTGACGGCGGTGACGGTGCCGTCGCCTATGGAGCCGTCGACTCGCCTGCGATCGGCGGTGGATTCGTCCGTCTTCGTCCGGCGGCTGAGGGATGGGGTCCGCCCGAGGAGATCGTGCCGCCGACGGCCGCTGCCCCGTCGATGCGCGTCGCCGTCGACCGTGACGGGGGCGTCACAGCGGCATGGACCCGCTTCACGACCGGTGGGCGGACCGACGGAGGTGCCGTCTACCGGCGTACCTCAGCGGGGGTCTGGACGTCGGCGGGCGTGCTCACGACGTCGTCCGACATCGAGACGTTGCAGGTCGCGCAGATCGCCGTGGACTCCGGGCGGGTCAAGATCATCTGGGACCGGCATCTGGGCCCGGGCGACAACATCACACAGATGACGACGTACGGACCGCTCGGCCAGTGGTCCACCGTCTCGAGGCTCACGTCCGACGGCTATCCGCCCTCCGGTTTCGGTACCGCGGCTGACGGTGACGGGCTGTTGGTGGACCACGACATGACCGTCCGCAACTTCGACGCATCCACGACACCGGTCGCGGCACGGGCGGCATCGCCGCGCGTGCGGGTCCGGGGCCGGTACGCGACCGTCTCGTTCAGCCTGAACCTCCGTGCCACGGTGGTCACGCAGCGTGTCGGTCCGTTCGGCGCCGGATCGCGAACCCGGCTCACGGATCCACGGGTGATGGCACCCGGCACACGGCGGATCACCCTCGGCCCCCTCTCACCGGGTCGCTATCAGGTGTCGCTGGCCGCCTGTCATGCCGCACGTGGCTGCACGTTCAGCCGTCCCGCGGTCGTCGCGTTCCGCATCCGCTGAGGCTCGGGGAGGGCGACCTCGCCGCCCTCCCCGAAGTGGCGACCGGACGGTGTAGGCAACTACGCCCGGAAGGCGGCCTCGAGCGCGGCGGTGATGGTGTCGACGCGGTCGATCGTGAGTCCCCGCACGGCTTCCCCGTCGTCCCCGGCGGGGATGACCGCGTGGCTCAGCTTGCGCTGGGCGGCCGCGGCGAGACGGCGCTCCGCACTTCCCACCGGACGGAGCACGCCGGTGAGTCCCAGCTCACCGAACGCGATCACCGAACCGCCCAGGGGCCGATCCCGGAACGCGCTCGTGACCGCAAGCGCGATGGCCAGATCGGCGGCGGGCTCGACCGCACGAGCCCCGGCGGCCACGCTGACGAAGACGTCCTGATCGCCCAGCCGCAGCCCGGCATGCCGGCTGAGGATGGCGAGGATCTGCGCAAGCCGCGTGCGATCGATCCCGACGGCGACACGTCGTGGCGGGACCACCTCGGTGTATCCGACGAGGGCCTGCACCTCGACGAGCACGGCACGCGATCCCTCGACGACGGGGAAGACGCACGATCCGACCCGCTGCCCCGCGTCCGCCAGCCACACCGCCGTGGGGTCCTCCACCGAGACGAGCCCGTTGGCGCGCATCTCGAGGAGGCCCACCTCGTTGGTGGACCCGAAGCGGTTCTTGGTCGCGCGGAGTACCCGGTGGACGCGCCCCTCCTCCCCATCGAACGTGATGACGCAGTCGACCAGATGCTCCAGAAGGCGCGGCCCGGCGAGCGCACCATCCTTGGTGACCTGCCCCACCACGAGGACCGTCACCCCGCTGGCCTTGGCCGCGCGCATGAGGTCGGCGGCGGCCTGCCGGACCTGCTGCACGCTTCCGGCCGCGCCGTCGAGCGCATCCGACGACAGCGTCTGCACGGAGTCGACGGCCACGACCGGGTGATCGCCCGCCTCGACCAGCGCCACCACGGATTCGAGCCGCGTCTCGGCGAGGACCTCCACGCCGCCGCAGTCGACGTCGAGCCGGGCCGCGCGTCCCTGGACCTGCTTCGGCGACTCCTCACCGGTCACGAGGAGCACCCGCGACCCCGCGGAGAGGTGGCCGAGCACCTGCATGACGAGGGTGCTCTTGCCGATGCCGGGCTCACCGCCGACGAGGACCAGCGATCCGGGGACGAGCCCGCCTCCGAGGACGCGGTCGAACTCGCCGACGCCGGACGGAATGCGCCTCTCGGTGCCGCCGTCGACATCGCGCAGGCGTACGGGTGCCGGCACGACGGCCGGTCGCACCCCGCCGCGCCGCGACGGTGCAGCTGCGACCTCGACCACGGTGCCCCATTCGCCGCAGCCCGGACAGCGCCCGAGCCACTTGGGCGCCTCCTGCCCGCAGGCGGTGCAATGGAAGGCGGTCCTGGTACGCGGTGGCATCGGTTGATTGTGACAGGCGCCGCCCTGTCAAAGAGCGTCGCCTCCGTGTCGCCCCGTTACAGAACCTGAACGCTCGGAGGACGATCCGCCGCAGGAACGCCGCCGAAATGACGAGAGGCCCGGATCACCGGGCCTCTCGAACCACACACCTCTCGGCGAACATCACTCCGCGGACGATGCCTCGCCTTCGCCGTCCGCAGCGGCTGCCGCCGCGACGGCCGGGGGCTCGCCCTCCTTCAGGG
>CAYOSM010000011.1:0-12624 GCA_964406645.1 uncultured Bifidobacteriaceae bacterium
CCGGCGTCGATCCCCACGACCTCCCACCCGCGCCCGGCGAGCAGGGTCGCCGCCGCGCGCCCCGAGCGGGCCAGCCCCACCACCAGCGCACGGCTCACGGGAGTCCCCGGAAGAACAGCGTGAAGCCGGTTGCGGCGAGGAGGAGCCCGACGATCCAGAACCGCACGATGATCTTCGTCTCGCTCCAGGCGGCCATCTCGAAGTGGTGGTGGATGGGCGTCATGAGGAACACCCGGCGGCGGAACTTCTTGAACACGACCACCTGAACGATGACCGACAGCGCCTCCAGGACGAAGACACCACCGATCACGAGGAGCAGGATCTCGGTCTTCGTCAGCACGGCCATCGCGGCGATCGCGCCGCCGAGCGCGTAGCTGCCCGTGTCGCCCATGAAGACACCGGCCGGGAAGGAGTTGAACCAGAGGAAGCCCAGGCACGCGCCCACCATGGACGCGCCGAAGATCGCCAGGTCCGTCTGCCCGAAGATCGCCGTACCCGCCGTCTCGCTGGCGACGAACGCCATGCCCGTGTAGGCCAGGAGCGCGACCCCGCCGGTGCCGGCGGCGAGCCCGTCGAGCCCGTCGGTCAGGTTGACGGCGTTCGCGAAGCCGCTGATCACCAGGAAGACGATCAGGGTGAAGACGTACGGACCGACGTCATAGCCCCGGTCGATGATCGGGATCTGGATCGTGGTGGTGAACCCCGTGATCCGCACGGCCACGAGCACGAACACGATCGAGATGACGAGGAGGCCGAGCATGCGCCACTTGCCGGCGAGCCCTCCCGAGCGGCGGTGCCACACCTTCATGAGGTCGTCGGTGAAGCCGATCGCCCCGCAGGCCAGCGTGGTGGCGAGCACCAGCATCGCCTGCGTGCTGCGGGTGGAGAGGATCAGGAACGGGATGGCCGCGGCGATCAGGATGAGGACCCCGCCCATGGTGGGCGTCCCCTGCTTCTGCGCGTGGGCGTCCGGGATGAGTCCCTCGGGACGCACGAACTGACCCACCTCGTGCCGCCGCAGCCAGGCGATCCCCTTCGGCCCGAGGAAGAGCAGGAGCGTCGTCGACGCGATGGCGGCGATCAGGACGCGTTCCACGCGGCCTCCTCCATCGTGGACGGCCGCACACCCGCGCCATGGCGGGCACGCGTCACGCGTCACCCGCCAGGACGGCCGTGACCCGCTCGAGTGCCATGGACCGGCTGCCCTTCACGAGCACCGTGTCACCGGCCTGCACGTGCGCCCCGAGGGCGCCCAGCGCGTCGTCGACGCTCGGGTAGTGCACCGCGCCGTCGCCGAAGCCCTTCACGTACCAGGCGGCGCGCGTGCCGACGCCGATCAGCGCGTCCACGCCGCGCTCCCGGGCGAGTTCCCCCACCTCGCGGTGGAAGTCGGCCTCCCCGCCGCCCAGCTCCATCATGTCCCCGAGGATGACCACGTGCCGGCCGGGCCGGCCGACGAGGTCGTCGATCGCGGCACGCATGGCGATGGGGTTGGCGTTGTAGCAGTCCTCGATGAGCACGCCGCCGACGGCGAGGTCGCGGATGCTGCCCCGCATCGCGGAGAGCGCGACGTCCACCGTGAGGCCCGGCTCCAGCCGGATCCCGAGGCCCAGACAGCAGGCCTCGGCGGCCGCGGCGCACCGCAGCTGCCACGCGGTCGAAAGGTTCAGGTCGAGGTCGACGGTTGGCCGATCGCCGAATCGGATAACCCTCACCTCGTCATCGAGGGTTTCGACGAGTGGGTCGAGATAGGGGTCAGACTCGGGCACCACCGCGACGCCGCCCGGTTGAAGTGCCTGCAGGATCTCGAATTTCGCGGCCGCCACGTTCTCCACGGTACCGAGGAGTTCGAGGTGGACCGGACCGATGGACGTGATGCACGCCACCGACGGAGGAGCCAGCGCGGCGAGTTCGGCGATCTGACCCATGCCGCGCATGCCCATCTCGACGACCATCACCTCGGTGTCGCCGGCCATGCCCATGAGCGCGAGCGGTACGCCGATGTCGGTGTTCTGGTTGCCCGGGGTCCCCTCGGCGCGTGCCCCGGCGGCGCGGAGCATCGCCGTCAGGATGTCCTTGGTCGTGGTCTTCCCCGTCGCCCCCGTGACGCCGACGACCCGGGCGCCACTCCGGGTGAGCGCGACCCGCCCGGCCCCCTGCAGGACGTCGAGGGTGTTCGGCGTGACGATGACCGGCTTGCCGATGGACATGAACTCACCCTCGAGCCATGCCCAGACCTTCTCGTTGATGACCGCCGCGGCCGCCCCGGCCCGCAGCGCGTCCGGCGCGTAGTGGGAACCGTCCTGCGTCTCGCCCCGGATGCCGAAGAAGATCGCGCCCTCGGGGACGTTGCGGGAGTCGACGGTGGCGCCCTCGCACTCCACGTTCGGCGATCCGAACGGGAGCCGGGCTCCGGGCGCGGACTTCAGCACCTCGTTGACGGTCATCTTCATGTCAGCGCCTCCAGCACCTCGCGTGCGACCTCGCGATCATCGAAGGGTCGCACGACTCCGTTGTGTTCCTGTCCGCGTTCGTGGCCCTTGCCGGCGATGACGACGACGTCACCCGTCCGCGCCCGGCCGACCGCCTGCTCGATCGCGCTCCGGCGATCCTCCTCGATCACGGTCTCCGCGCGCCCGCCGGCCATGCCGGCGAGGATGTCCTCGATGATCCGATCCGGGTCCTCGCTGCGCGGGTTGTCGGAGGTCACGATCGCGGTGTCCGCGCCGTCCGCCGCGATGCGGCCCATCTGGGGCCGCTTGCCCCGGTCCCGGTCCCCGCCGCAGCCGAAGACGACGACGAGCCGGTTGCCGGACGGTACGAGCCTCCGCGCCGAGGCGAGGACGTTGTCGAGGGAGTCCGGGGTGTGGGCGTAGTCCACCAGCACCTGGAAGTCCTGACCGGCGTCGATCGCCTCGAACCGTCCCGGGACTCCCGGAACGGCGGCGATGCCGCGGGCGACCGCCCCGTGGGGCAGTCCGAGGAGCTCGGCGACGGCGACGACGCCGGTCACATTGGACACGTTGAAGTGGCCGCGCAGGCCGCTCTCGACGGTGAACCGCCCCCGCGGGGTCTCCATCGTGGCGCTGAAGCCCGTGCCGTGCATGATGAGCGCCGCCGGTCGCACGTCCGCGGCCTCCGCGTCGACGGCGAAGGTGAGGGTCCCGGCCTCGCGCGCAAGGCGGCGGCCGTACTCGTCGTCCACGTTGACCGCCGCTGGGGGATTCACCCCCTCCCCCTCCGGCCGCAGCACGAGGGCGCGCTTGGCCGCGTAGTAGTGCTCCAGGTCCGGGTGGTAGTCGAGGTGATCGCGCGTGAGGTTCGTGAAGAGGGCGGCATCGAACGCGACCCCGGCCACGCGCCGCTGGCTGAGCGCATGGGAGGAGACCTCCATCACGCATGCCGTGTCCCCCGCGTCGCGCATCTGGGCGAGAAGGTGCTGCAGGTCGACGCTCTCCGGGGTGGTGTGCTCGGCGGCGACCACCGTTCCGCCGACCCGTGTCTCGACGGTTCCGATGAGCCCGCACGCGAATCCGGCGGCCTCGAGGACCGCATGCGTGAGGAACGCGCTCGTCGTCTTGCCGTTGGTGCCCGTGATGCCCACGATGCGCATGTCCCGGCTCGGTTCGCCCTCCAGCCGGGCCGCCATGAGCGCCGCCGCGAGTCGCGCGTCCGGGACGACGACCTGCGGGACAGCCATGTCGAGGACGCGCTCCACGATGAGGGCGCCGGCGCCGTTCGCGACGGCCTGAGACGCGAAATCGTGGCCGTCGGCGCTCACGCCGCGCAGACACGCGAAGATCGCGCCGGGTCGGGCGCGATCCGAGCGGTACACGACCGCGTCGATCGGTGGGTCGGCGGCGGCGGTTCCATGCAGCCCCGCACCGGGGATGCCCGTCATGAGCTCCTGCAGGATCATCGGCCGACCGATGCTAATACACGCCTGAGGACGTTCCGCCGGGGCGAGTCGGCGTCGTCCGGGACACGCCCGCCCGGCGGATCGGGGCCGCCGAAGCGCTCATCGGATCACCCCGGCGGGATGCTCAGGTCGCTGAGGGCGAAGTCCGCGAGCTCCCGGAACGCGGGCGCCGCGACCTCGCCACCCGTGTGGGGCCCCACCGGGTCGGGCTCGTCGACCATGATCGCGATCAGGAGCCTCGGGTTGGCGGCGGGGACGTACCCGATGAAGGACGAGCGGAAGAGCGTCTCCGAGTACTTCTGCGTCGTCGGGTCGACCTTCTGTGCCGTACCGGTCTTGCCGGCCACCTGGTAGTTCTCGAGGCTGGCGCTGACCGCCGTTCCCGTGGGCTCCACGACCTTCTCGAGGATGCCGGAGAGCTGGGCGGCCGTCTGGCGCTTCATGATGCGGGTCGCCGGCTTCTCGGCGACCGCGGCACCGTCGATCGCCTTCACGACGTGCGGGGTGACGAGCTCGCCGCCGTTCGCGATCGCCGAGTAGGCCCGCGCCTGCTGCAGCAGGGTCGCCGTGACACCCTGCCCGATGGGGATGTTGTTGCGCTGCCCCTCGTTCCAGGGCGTCTTCGGAAGCTCGCCGGCCGACTCGCCGACCAGGTCCACGTCGGTGTCGGTCCCGAATCCGAACCGCGCCATCCACTTCCGCAGGCTGTTGCGCTTGCTGAGCCCCTTGGAGATCGTGATCGCACCGATGTTGCTCGATTCGCGCAGGATGTCGGTGGTCGTCATCTCGCGATAGTCGTAACGAGGGTGCGACTCGTTGATCTTGTAGTCGTCCTCGCCCTCGCCCGCCTTGAAGGTGATGAACGGCGGGAGGTTGTAGTTCGTGGTGGGCGTGGTGAGCCCCTCGTCGAGGGCTCCCGCGACGGTGACGACCTTGAAGACCGATCCGGGCTCGTACGCATCGGTCACCGGGCGGAGTCGCATCGCATCCGGGTTCAGCTTCGCACGGTTGTTCGGGTTGATGCGCGGCACGCTGCCGATCGCGACGACGGCGCCCGAGCGCGGGTCCATGACGATGCCGGAGACCCCCTTCGCCTTGTATTGCGCCCGGGTCGCGATCATCACCTCCTCCATCTTCCGCTGGATGTCGGCGTCGATGGTGAGGGTGATGGACTTCCCGGCCGTCGGCTTGCGGACCTCGTCGATGCGGACCGTCTCGCCCAGGAGCTGGTCCCGCACCTCGATCCGGTGTCCGGCCTGTCCGGCGAGGACGTCGTTGAACTTCTTCTCGATTCCGTCGATGCCGGTGCCGTCGTCGATCTGGGTGAGTCCCAGGAGCTGCCCGGCGACGGCGTCCAT
Organism: uncultured Bifidobacteriaceae bacterium; assembly: GCA_964406645.1. GTDB lineage: Bacteria > Actinomycetota > Thermoleophilia > Miltoncostaeales > Miltoncostaeaceae > CALMEC01. The sequence goes on from CAYOSM010000011.1 coordinate 5,278, forward strand.
CGGGTAGGTCCGCCGGAGCGTGCTCTGGAAGTGGACGCCCTTGAGGTTGAGATTGCGCAGGGACTGCCCCTGCTCCCAGGACACCTGCTTCGCGAGGACGACGTAGGAGCGCTTGGACTGGAGCAGATCGAGCATCTGGTCGCGCGTCTTCTCGTCGCCCTTCGTGTACGACGCGATGGTGTCGGCGACCGCCTTGGGATCATCGACGTGCCGCGGATCGGCCGTGATGAGCATGGAGGGGACGTCGTCGGCCAGCGTCTGACCGTCGGCGCTCACGATCGATCCGCGCTGTGCCGGCGTGTCGATCGCGATGTAGTGCTGCGTGTCCGCCTTCGAGCTCAACCACCCGGAGCGCACCACGCCCAGCCAGACCGCCCGCATCCCGAGGAGGATGAAGAGCACGGTGACGACCAGCACCAGGGCGCGCACACGGTTGCGCGACATCCCGGATGGCATGCGGCTCTGCGAGATGCTCAAGCGGACGGCTCCTTCGCCGGGCTACGGCGTCGTGGTGGGGCGGGCCTTCACGTACTGCAGGGCGTCGCTCGACGGGCTGACCATCCCCATCCTCTCGGCGCGCGCGCGGACGGTCACGTCGATCTTGTCCTGACGTGCGTTCAACCGCGCGAGCTGGTCCTGGACGGCGGCCGTCTGACGCACGACCTGCCCCTGGCGCTTCACGAGCGCGAGTTCCTTGGAGTTGATGAACACCACCCCGGCGAAGAGGACCGCGACGAGAGGGATCGTGAGGAGTCCCAGCCGCAACCGGAATCGGAACCGCCGGCGGCGGCGCGGCCGGGACCGCACCTCCGTGGGACGGGTGCGCGGCCGCGGGGCGCGGGACGGAGCCGCATGATCGCGTGCCGCGGCGGCGCGGGTGCTCATCCGGCCACCTTCACGAGAGCGCGGAGGCGTGCCGACTGCGAGCGCGGGTTGCGCTCCTGCTCGTTGCGCTTCGGCGCGACGGCCTTGGGGAGCGCCAGGGCGGCCTGCGCGGTCCCGCCGCAGATGCACGCGGGCAGGTCCGGCGGGCAGGTGCAGCCCTGCGCCTTGCCCTGCATGAAGCGCTTGACGATGCGGTCCTCCAGCGAGTGGAACGTGATGACGCCGAGCCGCCCGCCCGGGGCGAGGATCTCGAAGGCCGTCTCCAGGCCCCGCTCAAGCTGGCCGAGCTCGTCGTTGACGACGATGCGAAGCGCCTGGAACACGCGCTTGGCCGGGTGGCCGCCGGCGAACAGCGCGGGCGTGGGGATGCTGGTGCGGATGATCTCGACGAGATCGCAGGTGCTGAGGATGGGGCGCTCGGTGCGGCGGCGGACGATCGCCCGGGCGATCGGCTTGGCGTAGCGCTCCTCACCGTAGGTGCGGAACCAGCCGGCCAGATCGGCCTCGTCGGCCGTGGCGAGCAGGTCGGCGGCGGTGACGCCCTGGCCGTCGTCCATGCGCATGTCGAGCGGCGCGTTGCGCGAGTAGGAGAAGCCGCGCTCGGGCCGGTCGATCTGCATGGACGAGACACCCAGGTCCATGAGGATGACGTCCGCCTCGACGCCCTCGTCGAGCAGCGTCTCGAGGCCCTCCGCGAAGTCCGCCCGGACGTACCGGGTGCGGCAGTTGGAGTGCTCGGAGAAGCCGACGAAGAGCGGCTCGGTGGAGGCGTCGCGATCGATCGCGATGTAGGCGCCGCTGCGTCCCACGCCCGGTGCCAGGGCACGGGCGTGCCCCCCTGCGCCGAACGTGCAGTCGACGACGGTCTCGCCGTCCCGCGGCGCGAGCGTCCCCACGACCTCGTCCACCAGGACGGGCTCGTGCAGTGTCCGCTTAGTCTCCAATGTCGTCACGACCGTAGGCATACCTCGACACCCCCTCTCGCTCCATGTCACCGAACATGGGGTCGATTTGCGTGGGACTCCAGAGTTCGAAGAAGTCGCCGTTCCCCACGAGCTTCACCCGGCTGTCCAGGTTGATGCGCTCCCGGAGTTCCGGGGGGATGACGACCCGTCCCTGTTTGTCCAGTCCCTCCATGTCATAGGCGCCGGCCATGAGGTACCGCCGGAGCCACCGCTGCTTGTCGTTCCTCACGTCCAGATCGCCGAAGACGTCCTGGACCATCACCTCCCAGTGAGCCCGGGGGGCGACGACGAGACAGTCATCGAGCCAGCGGGCGACGATCACGCCCTGCTCGAACGCATGGCGAAATTTCGCCGGGATCGCGATGCGATACCGGTTGTCGACGCTGCACTCAAACGTGCCCATCAGTGATGACTGTTGCACCATCGTGAGCCACCTTACCCCACATCTCCCCACATCACAACCCAAACTCCCCCATCAGTCCCCAATCCGCACCACAGCGCCACTCCGCGCCCCCGAATCGGCCGATCGCCCGTCGCACCAGTACCCCGGATCGGGTGCAACACGCCGTGCTGAAACGCCGGATCGCACGGTACGTTTCATTGCATCTGTGATCGAACACTTGTTCGGTCCGGCATTTGTGTCTAAGGTCGTTTCCATGAGCACCACAGCACGCATCCCACCCGCCGGCACCGCACGGTCGCGTCACCTCCGGCTCGTCACCGACGGCCCATCCCGCGCCAGCGCACCCCGCACCCTCGGGCGCCCCCAGGGGCTGGCGGTCGCACTCGTCGGCCTCGGCGTCGGCTTCGCCCTCGGCGCGCTCGCCACCCTCATGGGCGGAGGCGATCCCGGCACGCTGGGCACCCTTATGACCGCATGCTTCGCACTGGCCGTGCCGGCACTCGTCGCGAGTCGCCGCAATGTCCGCACCGAGTTGCGGTCACGCACGCGGACGCCGGCACCGCTCGCTGCGCCGGCCGCCCGTCCCGCCGAGCCCCGCGCGTCCCTCCACGTCCTGCACACCCCGTCGCCCCAAGAGCCCCTGCGTCGCGCCGCGTGACACACACCGGCGACACCGGCGTCTCGCGCCTCGCACTCCTCGGCGACATACACGGGAACATCGCGGCACTGGACGCGGTGCTCGACGCCGTCGCCGATCACGACCTCCGGCATCACGGCGTCTGCACCGGGGACATCGTCCTTCGGGGAACCGAACCGGAGGCGTGCGTCAGCCGCATCGCCCTTCTCGACTGGCCGACGGTGGCCGGCAACACGGATCGCAAGGTCGCACTGAGGAAGCCGCGCCCGAAGGGTCATCCCAGTGCGGCGCGCCCGGGCTCACGATCGTGGACGCGACACCGGCTGTCCGAGGAGAGCGTCGCCTTCCTCGCCGATGCACCGCTCACCACCGTCACGACGGTCGGCCCCCACCGGGTCCTCGTCATGCACGGCAGCCCCGACGACCCCACCGAGGCCCTCTTCGATCCCCGGACGAGCACTGCGGCGTTCCGCGATCTCCGTCGGAGATTCGCGGAGTTCGACGCCGTCGTCACGGGACACACCCACCGCCAGATGGCCAAGACGGTCGATGGATGCCTGTTCGTCAATCCCGGCAGTGTCGGCGAGGCGCCCACTCCGGATGCACTCCCCCGCTGGGCGTGGCTGGAGACCGGCCCCTCCGGTCTCGTCGCGCACCTGGAGTCAGTACCCCACCCCCTGGCCCCGCAGCGCATCCCGCGAGGCGATCGCCGGAGCTAGGTCCGTGCGGAGATGCGTGCCGGATACCGGGCGCCGCACCTCATGTCGCCCGCCTCAGCCGGTGAAGAGCGCCCGCAGCCCCTCGAGCGCGGCGCGCTGACGCTCGGCCAGCCGCTCCTCCAGATCGGCGCCCTCCTCCAGCGGCTCGCCCTCCGTGTGCCAGATCACCCGTGATCCGCCCGCCCCGTCGTCGGCCACCTCGAAGCTCGCCCGATGGGAGCGCAGGGGGACGCCGCTCATGACGCTGTAGCTGTAGAACCGCCGGGCATCGTCACGTTCCAGGAGCCGCTCGGTCATGAGCGATCCGTCGGCCCGGGTGAGGGTCCGAATGTCGCCGTCCGTGACCGACGCCGTGTACTGCGGGTACCACCGCGGCACGGCGTCACGACCGCCGACGACCTCCCAGACCGCCTCGGGAGAGGCGTCGATGTCGATGCTGACGCTGAATGAGTTGGCCATGCCCCTGACGCTACCCCGCAGGCGGACCCGTGTCACCCGTACGGCCGGGCAATCGGCGCCGGCCGTCACACGACGGGTCAGCCCGTGACCGCGACCTCGTAGTTCCACAGCTCGCTGCTGACGCCGACCGGCCGCGGGGCGTCTCCCCCGGCCCGCTCCGCGGCGCTCCTGTGTCCCTGCGCGAACTCGGGCGACTCCCGCCACGCGCGGAACGCCTCCTCGTCACGCCACCGCGTCACCACGAGCCAGACGTCGCGACCGTCCGTCGGCTTCAGCAGCTCGAACCCCTCGAACCCGTCGGCGCCGTCCACGGCACCAGCACGTGCGGCGAACCGATGGGCGAGCTCGTCGCCGCTGGACGCGGGGACCGTGATCGCGTTGATCTTGATGACGCTCATGCGGATGTGACTCCTCTGCTCGAAATCCGTCCGCGGGACCCTACTGGGGTCGTCCCGCAGGGAACGCGGCGGCGGTCCGGCGTCGCCGGGCGATCAGTGGCACACGGGTAGCATCCGCCCATGGCCCAGGTCGTCATATGGGGCGCCCGCGCGCTCATCGAGAAGCGACGCACCGACCTGTCGGATGCCGTCCACGCCGCCGTGGTGGAGGCCCTCGACTACCCGGTCGACAAGCGCTTCCACCGGTTCGTCGCGCTCGAGCCGGAGGACTTCATCCATCCTCCCGACCGGGGAGACGACTACGTCATCGTCGAGATCGCGATGTTCGAGGGGCGGAGCGAGGACGCCCGGCGTGCACTGATCCGCGAGATCTTCCGCGAGATCCACGAGCGCGCCGGGATCGCGCCGCACAGCGTCGAGATCACCATCACGGAGACGCCGCGCGTCAACTGGGGCATCCGCGGTGTGAACGGCGCCGACCTCGACCTGGATTACAGCGTCGACGTCTAACCGGCCCGAGGTCCTCAGTCCCCGCTGTTCCGCTCGGACGACGAGGCGGCCGGGACGTCCCGGCCGGGCCGAGCCGGCCGCCGGGTCGTCACCGCGCCCGATGCGAAGGCCGACAGCCCGGCGACCATGAGGTCGGCACCGAAGCCGAAGCGGTCGTCGGCGTCCCCCGCCGTCATGGCACCTGCGAGGCTCGCCAGGACGGGGAACTCGGCGGGTGGCAGCGATGCGAAGTAATCGTGCACCTGATCGTAGTAGGCGTCCGGATCGCCTCCGTGCGTCTCGCGGCTGCGCTCGATGTCGCGTTCGACGGCGACCGCGCTGACGTAGAGCACCATCATGTCGAGGAACCAGGCGATCGCCTGGTCGGGCACCCCTCCCGCCCGCAGGATCGCGGTGAGGCGTTCGACGACGCCGAGGACCGTCGGCGAGAGCGGCACGAGGCCGAGCGAGGCGCGCGCCACACCGGGGTGCGCGTCGTAGAGCCGCAGCATGTCCACCATCACGCCGCGGATCTGCTCCCTCCACCGCTCCGGATCGGGATCGGGGATCTCGAGGGCACCGGCGACGCGCTCGACGACCAGCGCATCGAGTTCGTCGCGACTGGACACGTGGGCGTAGAGAGACGCGGGACCGGTACCGAGTTCTCGGGCGATCGACCGCATGCTGACCGCGTCGTATCCCCGCGTCGTGATCTGGGCGAGGGCGACGTCGACGATCCGCTCCGCCGACAGGGGATCGCGGCGCGCACGTTTCGCCGTGGCATCCGGGGAGCCGAGGCGAAGACGGGCGGGGCCCGACCGGCGGTGGTCCGGCGCGGTCATGTGGCGGAGTCTATTGACACGAACACTGTTCCAGTATAGAACACTGTTCGTTACTCGTACACCGTTCGTCCGGAGAGAGGCCATGACACTCGCAACCGTTCCCGGGACCCCCGACCGCCATTGGTCCAACGCCACCGGCTACCGCTGGCGCTGGTTCGTGCTCGCGGTGGTGATCATCGCCGACGTCATGGACCTCCTCGACTCCACGATCGCCAATCTCGCCGGACCGTCGATCCGGAACGACATCGGAGGCGGCGAGAGCACGCTGCAGTGGATCCTGGCCGCGTACACGCTCACCTTCGCGGTGGGTCTCGTCACGGCGGCGCGTCTCGGCGACCTCGTCGGCCGGCGGCGCATGTTCCTGATCGGCATGACGGGTTTCACCCTGGCGTCACTGGCCTGCGGGCTCGCGCCGTCGGCCGGACTGCTCATCGCCGCACGGGCGGTCCAGGGCCTCTTCGGGGCGGTCATGATCCCCCAGGGGTTCGCCATGGTGAAGGCGAGCTTCCTCGAGAAGGACCTCCAGAGGGCATTCATCCCGTTCGGTCCGATCATGGGGATCGCGGCGGTGTTCGGCCCAATCCTCGCGGGCTTCCTGATCGATGCCGACCTCTTCGGCCACGGCTGGCGGATGATCTTCTGGGTCAACGTTCCGGTCGGCATCGTCGGGCTCTACCTCGCGTCCCGCTACCTGCCCCGCGACGGAGAGCACATGCCCGACGCCCGCCTCGACGTGAAGGGCGCGACCCTGCTCACCGTCGCCTCCGTCCTCCTGATCTATCCGCTGGTGCAGGGGCGGGAGCAGGGCTGGCCCTGGTGGATGTTCGCGATGTTCGGCGTCTCGGCCGTGGCCTTCATCGCCTTCGCACGATCGGAGCGGCGCTCGAAGCACCCCGTCATCGAGCCGACGCTGTTCGCCAACCCCCGGTTCATCAGCGGCATCGTCTTCCTCGGAGCGTTCTTCGTCGCGATGACCGGGTTCAACCTCGCGAGCAACCTGTTCATCCAGTACGGCATGCACTACAGCCCGATGGACACCGGCCTCACCATGATCCCGCTGGCGGCCGGCATCTCGGTGGGCGCCGCACTCTCCGGCGCGTGGCTCGGACCGAAGTTCGGGCGCCTCATGCTCCACGTCGGCCTCGCGATCTCGGTCGTCGGTCTCCTCCTGCTCTGGTGGACCCTCGGGCGCTCCGGCATCGACGTGAGCGGCTGGGACCTCGCACCGTCGTTCGCCGTCATGGGCATCGGGATGGGCCTCATCTTCGCCCCCCTCTTCGACGTGATCCTGGCCGCCCTCAGCGACCGCGAGGTGGGAAGCGGATCCGGCCTCCTCAACGCCGTGCAGCAGTTCAGCGGCGCCCTCGGCGTCGCCATCCTCGGATCGCTGTTCTTCCACTGGCTCCCCGCGAACGGCTACGTGACCGCCATCCGCTGGCTGACCCTGGTGACCATCGCCGGATTCGTCGTCGCCTTCGCCATCGCGTTCACCCTCCCGAAGAAGGCGCGAGACGGCGGAGGGCACTGACCTCGTAGAGACGGCCGGTCCG
>CAYOSM010000011.1:12724-25648 GCA_964406645.1 uncultured Bifidobacteriaceae bacterium
GTGTCGTTCAGCGTCCGCCCCGGCGAGTGCTTCGGGCTCCTCGGTCCGAACGGCGCCGGGAAGACCACCACGATCCGCATCCTCATCACCCTCCTGCCTCCGCAGGCCGGGCAGGTCACGGTCTTCGGGGTCTCGGTGCGCGATCGCCCCATGGACGTCCGCCGCTTCCTGGGCTACGTCCCCCAGCAGCTCTCGATCGACGGTGCGCTCACGGCACGGGAGAACGTCGAGTGGTTCGCACGTCTCTACGACGTCCCGCGGCGGGAGCGCGCCGCACGGGTCGACGAGGCCCTCCACATGGTCGATCTCGACGACGATGCGGGACGACTGGCCGCGACGTACTCCGGCGGCATGATCCGCCGGCTCGAGCTGGCCCAGGCCCTCGTCAACCGCCCGGCGCTGCTCGTGCTCGACGAGCCGACGGTCGGTCTCGATCCGGTCGCCCGCGACGGCGTCTGGGCACGGGTCGAGCGCATGCGCGCCGAGTACGGGATGACGGTCCTCCTCACGACCCACTACATGGAGGAGGCCGACGGACTGTGCGACCGCGTCGCCGTCATGCATCGCGGCTCCCTCCGCGTCATGGGATCGCCGCAGGAGCTGAAGGACGGCGTCGGCCCGTACGCCACCCTCGAGGACGTGTTCCGCCACCACACGGGCGCGGACCTCGAGCACGGTATGGAAGGAGGGATGCAGAGTGTCCGCAGTACACGACGCACCGTTCGACGCGTCGGCTGACCGGGCCCCGGGGTCCGTCCGCCGGCTCTGCTCGCGGATCGCCACGTTCTGCCTGATCGAGATCCAGCGGCTGCGCCACGATCACACGGAGCTCATCACCCGGAGCATCCAGCCGCTCCTGTGGCTCCTCATCTTCGGCACCACGTTCAGCCGCATCAAGGCGATCCCGACCGGCGACGTGCCCTACCTCGACTTCCTCGCACCCGGGGTCATCGCCCAGTCGGCCCTCTTCATCGCGATCTTCTACGGCATCCAGATCATCTGGGAGCGCGACGCCGGAGTGCTCACCAAGCTTCTTGTCACTCCGACACCGCGAACCGCGCTCGTGACGGGCAAGGCATTCGCCGCGGGCATCCGCGCCACGGTCCAGGCGTTCATCGTCATCGTCGCCGCCGCGCTCATGGGCGTGGCGATGACGTGGGACCCCCGTCGTCTCCTCGGCGTGATCGTCGTCGTGATGCTGGGCGCGGCGTTCTTCGCGTGCCTCTCGGTCAGCATCGCCGGCATCGCCCTCAAACGCGACCGGCTCATGGGGATCGGACAGGCGATCACCATGCCGCTCTTCTTCGCATCGAACGCCCTGTACCCCGTCGAGGTCATGCCGTCCTGGGTCAAGGTGCTGAGCCACATGAACCCACTGAGCTACGAGGTGTCGGCACTGCGGGGTCTCCTCCTCGGGATGCCGACGAACTACTGGCTCGACCTCGGCGTCCTCACCGGGAGCGCCGCCCTCGCGATCGTGGTGGCCGGATCCCTCATCGGGCGTCTCTCGCGCGGGTGACCGAGGCCGGGACGGGATGGCCCATACGCCCCCGGTCCATCACGTCGGCGGCGCCCTAGTCTCCTCGTCATGACCGACGTGTCACGCGCCTTCTGGGCACAGGACGGCGAGACCGTGCTGCGCGAGCAGGGCGTCACGCTCGACGGGCTCTCGCCGGCGGAGGCGGCCCGGAGGCTCGACGCCGTCGGCCCGAACCGGCTGGCCCGACGGCACACCGGCTCGGCCGCGGCGCTCGCCCGGCAGTTCACCGAGCCCATCGTGCTCATCCTCATCGGGGCGAGCGTGGTGTCACTGGTGCTGCGCGACTACGTCGATGCGGCCATCATCCTGGCGATCGTCGTCCTGAGCGGGCTGATCAGCTTCTGGCAGGAGCACCGGGCCGGCCTCGAGGTGGAGCGGCTCCTCGGGCTCGTGCGGGTGCACGCCGATCTGAGGCGCGACGGCCGTGAGGTCGAGGTCGCGATCGAGGACGTGGTGCCCGGCGACATCGTCGTGCTGAACGCGGGCGACGTCGTCCCCGGCGACTGCCGCCTCCTGCAGGCCGAGGCGCTGCAGATCGACCAGGCGGCGCTGACGGGCGAACCGTTCCCGTGCACCAAGTCCCCGGAGCCCGTTCCCGCCGACACCGAGGTGGCGGACCGGGACGGCGCACTCATGCTCGGGTCCCACGTCGTCAGCGGTCGCGGGCTGGCCGTCGTCGTCGCGACCGGGGCGTCGACCGAACTCGGACGGCTCGCCGAACGGTTGGAGACCCGCCCCACGGCCACGGGGTTCGAGACCGGGATCCGGCGGTTCGGGCTGATGCTCGCGCGCGTCACCCTCGTCCTGACGATGCTCATCCTCGGGACGAACCTCGTGCTGGACCGGCCGGTCGTCGACTCGCTGCTCTTCTCCCTCTCCCTCGCCGTGGGCGTGACGCCCCAGATGCTGCCGGCCATCGTCTCGGTCAGCCTCGCGACCGGCGCACGCGCCATGGCCCGCGACAAGGTCGTGGTCCGGCGCCTCGACGCCATCGAGGACTTCGGATCGATGGATCTGCTGTGCACCGACAAGACCGGCACCCTGACGGAGGGCGTCGTGCGGCTGAACGCGGCGCTGGACGCCCGCGGGGAGTCCAGCGACCGGGTCCTCACCCTCGCGGCGCTCAACGCCGGACTGCAGACGGGGTTCACCAATCCGATCGACGCCGCGATCCTCGCCGAGCGGGCACCCGCCACCTCCCATCGGGCCATCGACGAGATCCCGTACGACTTCACCCGGAAGCGACTGAGCGTCCTCGTCGACGGGCCGTCCGGGCGCCACCTGGTCTGCAAGGGCGCATATGCGTCGGTGATCGACGTCTGCGACGTCCCCGATCGCGCAGCGATCGACGCGACATTCGAGCGGCTCAGCGGCGAGGGTCTCCGCGTCCTGGGCGTTGCCGTGCGGGACCTCCCCTCGGCGGAGACCGTCACCGTGGAGGACGAGCGGGACCTCACGTTCGCCGGCTTCGTCACCTTCATGGACCCGCCGAAGGCCGGTGCCGGCGCGGCGCTGGACGAGCTCGCCCGCACCGGCATCGGCGTCCGGATGATCACCGGCGACAACCATCTCGCGGCCGCACACCTGGCCCGGCAGGTGGGGCTGGATCCGACGGGGCTCCTGACCGGACACGCGATCGACGCACTGTCGGACGCCGAACTGGCGGTGCGGGGCCGCGATGTGCGGGTCTTCGCCGAGGTGGACCCGCTGCAGAAGGAGCGGATCATCCGCACGCTGCGCGCCGACGGGGCGATCGTGGGCTATCTCGGCGACGGGATCAACGACGCGGGCGCCCTGCATCAGGCGGATGTCGGGATCTCCGTGGACAGCGCGGTGGACGTCGCCAAGAGCGCGGCCGCGATCGTGCTGCTCGAGAAGGACCTCTCGGTGGTGGGCCACGGTGTGCGCCTGGGCCGCCAGACGTTCGCGAACACGCTGAAGTACATCTTCACGACCGTCAGCGCCAACTTCGGCAACGTGGCGAGCATGGTGATCGCCTCCGTGGTCCTCCCCTTCCTCCCCCTTCTGCCGCGCCAGATCCTGCTGCTCAACTTCCTCTCGGACATCCCGAGCACCACGCTCGCGGTCGACAACGTGGACCCGGAGCAGAGACGGCGTCCGCAGCGATGGGACATCCGCTTCATCGTCCGCTTCATGATCGTGTTCGGGCTGCTCAGCACCTGTTTCGACCTGATCATGTTCACCGTGCTGCTCCGGGGGTTCGACGCCGGCGCGGAGGTCTTCCGATCGGGCTGGTTCATCGGGTCCACGCTCACCGAGCTGGCCGTCCTGATGGTGCTGCGGACCCGGCGGTCGGCGGCGGCCAGTCGCCCGGGCCGGTGGCTCCTCACGACCTCTCTGGCCGTCGCCGTCGTCACCGTGGCGTTGCCCTACGTCCCCGGTGTCGCGGACATGCTGGGTTTCACGCCGCTCTCGGCCGCCGTGCTCGCATCGCTGGCGGCCGTCGTCGTCGGCTACGTGATCTCAGCCGAGGTGGTCAAGCGCGTCTTCTACCGTCTCGTGCCCTCGACGGGATCCTCGTACGACGCACGGGTGACGGACGGCTGAGCCGTTGCGCACCCGGTGGTGCGTCAGAGCAGCGCGAGGACCACGGCGAGCGTCGGGATGGAGAGGACCGTCGTGGTCACGACCATCGCCGCGACCGCCTCGGTGTCGCCCTCGTATTCGCGCGCGATGAGCAGGGCGTTCACCGCCGTCGGCATCGCCGCCGAGAGGATCAGGATCGAGAGCGCGTCACCCCGCAGCCCGATGACCCAGCCGATCCCCCATGCGATCGTCGGACCGACAAGAAGCCGCGCTCCCGTGGCCGCCCAGATCCGCGAGGTGGGACGCACCCAGCCGCCCGCGCCGAGTTGCAGCCCGAGCGACAGGAGGATCATCGGGAGAGTGGCGTCCGCGAGCAGGCCGACGCCGCGGTCGACGCCCACCGGAACGTGCAGGTCGATCGCCCGGACGGCGAGCGCGATCCCGGCCACCCAAAGGGCGGGCAGCCGCAGCACGGCACGGATGGTGCCGGCGATCGACACCCCGTTCCGGCCCATCGTGAGAACGGCCGGCCCGACCGCGTACATGCCGATGAACGAGACGAGGAACAGGATCGTCGCCATCTCGAAGCCCGCCTGACCGAACGCGAAGAGCGCGATCGGAAGACCCATGTTCCCGGCGTTCCAGAGACCGACGCTGATGCTGAGGCTGCGGGCCTCCATCCCGCCCGTGCCGAGACCGCAGAGCCATCCGATGGCGAGGCTCACGAGAAGGACGACCACGTAGGCGGCCGTCAGCCGGATGGCCTCCGAGGCCTGGATCGGCGTGTGGAGCACCGTGTCGGCGACGAGCGCCGGTGAGAGGAGGTACAGCGTGACCCGTGAGACCGTGTCCTGGTCGATCGGCATCCGCGCGGCGAGGAGGGCGCCGAGCCCCGCGACGAGGATGACCGGGAGGAGGACTCCGGTGAGCGCGTCCCTCACGGCCGGGCGGCGGACGAACGGCGCGGATGCCGGGGCGTCACCCTTCCCCACCCGGCGCGCGACCGACGGCCACGAGCTGCGCCCCCTGTCCGGTGGCCGCGATGAGACGGGCGAGCGGGACCAGGAGAACGGACGTGGCCCGCCCGGCCGACGCCCACTGCGGGGAGATCTGAGGGTCGATCCCGGGGGCGATGCTGAAGGTCAGCGTGGAGGGATAGCGCCAGCCGCCGGTCGCGCGCACACCGACGTCCTCGAAACCCGCGGCGCGCATCACGTCGGCCAGGACGGCGCGGCGGAAATGCCAGCGGTGACGGCTCGGCTCCCAGCCGTGCCAGCGTCCGCGGAACAGGCGGGCCTCGAGGCCTCCGGCATTCGGGACCATCACCACGACGCGGCCACCGGGTCGAAGGCGCAACCGTGTGGCGGCGAGGGCCGCCTCCGGATCGGGGAGATGCTCGACCACGTGCGAGAAGAGGGCGGCGTCGTATCCGCCGACGTCGCCGGGAAGATCCTCGACGGTGCTCTCGTGGACCGTCGCCCGTCCCGCCAGCTGGCTCCGTGCGTGGGCGGCCTCGTCAGGATCCGGCTCGACCACCTCGACGCGGTACCCGTGTTCGGCGAGGACGAGACCCCGGTTGCCTCCGCCACCACCGATGTCGAGGATGCGTGCGCCGGGGGCGATCGCGGAGCGAACCGGACGGAGCTCACCCCAGAGGATGGCGTCGGCGACGCGCCTCGCGAGTCCGCCCGCGGGCAGTTCGGTCGTCGCGGCCGGCGCACCGTCGTCCGCATCGGCGAAGCCGATTCCGCACACGCGGCACCGGTGGACCTCGACGGACGGCCCTCCGGTCCGGTCGTGGGCGTGCACCCATCGACGGGCCGCGCCGCCGCACCGGGGGCACCGCCGATGCGGGGTGCGTGTGAACGATTCGGGTCGGGCCATCGACTGGCGAGCATAGCGACCGTCACTCCGATGCCCATCGGTGGGAAACGCGGCGGTCCCGGCTACGACGATCCGGGGGCCCCGGTCGCCGGATCCGCCGGCGACGCGCGGTGCGACGCGTCGTACTGACGCGCATAGTGGCCGGCGAGCCACGAGCAGATCATGAGCTGCACCTGATGAAAGATCATGAGCGGCAGCACGATCGCGCCGACCTGTCCGCCGCTGAAGATGATCGCCGCCATCGGGAGTCCCGTCGCGAGCGACTTCTTGGTCCCGCAGAACTGGATGGCGATCTGGTCGGGCCGCGAGAACCCGAGGCGCGTGGCCGTGTAGCGGGTGAGCCAGAGAAGCCCGGTGACGAGCAGCACGGAGAGCGCGATCAGGATCAGGATGTCGGCGAGGCCGACGCGCGACCAGATCCCCTCGTTCATGCCCTTCGAGAATGCGGCGTAGACCACGAGGACGATGGTCCCCCGGTCCGTGAACCTCAGGAGCCTCTTCTGTCGGCTCACCCAGCGCGCCGTCCATGGCCGCGAGAGCTGCCCGAGGACGAACGGCAGGAGGATCTGGAGGCAGATGTCGACGATCGCCATCCCGCTGATGGTGACGCCGCCGGTCGTACTGATGAGGGCGATCACGAGAAGCGGGGTGAGGAACACGCCGAGGATGTTGGAGAGGGATGCGCTGACGATCGCGCCCGCCACGTTGCCGCGCGCGATCGACGTGAAGGCGATCGACGACTGGACCGTCGAGGGGACGACACAGAGGAAGAGCACCCCGATGGTGAGGGTCTCGCCGATCACGGGCGACAGGGCCGGCCGGAGCGCCAACCCGATCAGCGGGAAGACGACGAAGGTGAAGCAGAGGATCGTCGTATGCAGACGCCAGTGGCGCAGCCCGGCGACGGCCTCGGCCGGTTCCAAGCGCGCCCCGTAGAGGAAGAAGAGCAGCGCGATCGCGCCGACCACGACCCAGTCGAGGACGTCCTCTCCCCGGCCGCTCGCCGGGAGCAGCGCGGCGATCCCGACCGCGGCGAGGATCGCGATCATGAATCCGTCGATTTTCAGCTTTGCCAGCAGGCCCATGGGTCCGCACAGTCAAGCGAATCCGGCGGACGCGGGTCTCATCCGCCCGTCGCCGCGCCGTTCCGGCGGTGCCGCTCGGGCTCGTCGGAACTCCCGATGGGGACGGGACTCCACCGTTCTCCCACCGTCGGTGCCGAGAGCCCGATCACCTCATCCGTTCATGTCACTGTGATGAGCGCACGTCCCGAGTGCGGTCTGCATCCGTCGCGGCGTCAGCCGCCCCGAGCGGGAACGGCCTCCGGTGCATGGTGTGAGCCCATCACGGAGCGGCTTCTCCGGTAGAGGAGCTCGATGCCCGCAGCGCCCACCGCACCGATGACCAGGCTGATCAGCACCAGGGACGCCGGTGCGTCGAACGCGAAGAACCGCCGGCCGGCCGGGACGACGAAGGCCAGTGTCGCGAGTGTCACCATCGATCCGATGAGGATCGCCTTCCAGGCGACGATCGGCCGGGAGAGCACGACGAGGATCCAGAAGAACACGACGAGGAGCGTGATCGTCGCGCCGGTGCCGGGCTGCCAGCAGGCGACGTCGGAGACCGTCTGCGAGCCCGACGGCGTCAGGCAGGTGGAGGTGAACTCGTCGCTCGGAACCCCGTAGTTGCGCCCGCCGATCAGATAGCTCACGGTCACCGCGGCACCGGCCAGGGCGCCCGCGGGGACCGCGAACCAGAGGATGCGGCGGAGGAACCCCGGTACGTACCGGCGGGTGTTGGGGCCGAGCGCCAGGAAGAACGCGGGTATCCCGATCGTCACCGTGGACACCAGGGTCAGGTGGCGTGGAAGAAGCGGGAACGGGACGAGCGCGATGGCGGCGACGAGGATGGCGACCAGGCTCATCGCGTTCTTGGCCACGAACAGGTTGGCCACCCGCTCGACGTTCCCGATCACCCGGCGCCCCTCGGCGATGACACTGGGGAAATGCGAGAACCGGCTGTCGAGGAGCACGAGCTCCGCCACCGCCTTCGTGGCCTGCGCCCCGTTTCCCATGGCGATGCCGATGTCGGCGTCCTTGAGGGCGAGCGCGTCGTTCACACCGTCGCCGGTCATCGCGACGACGTGGCCGTCCGCCTGGAGAGCATGCACGAACGCCCTCTTCTGCTCGGGTGTCACGCGGCCGAAGACCGTGCTCGTCGCGAGGGTGCTCCGGAGGGAATCGGGATCGTCCGGGAGGGTCCGCGCGTCGACCGGTTCGTCCACCTCGAGTCCCACCTGACGGGCGATCGCGCCGACCGTCTGCGGGTTGTCGCCGGAGATCACCTTCACGGCGACGTCCTGCCCTCGCAGCCAGTCGAGCGTCTCGCGAGCATCGGGTCGGATCTGCTCGCGCAGGGTGACGATGGCCGCGGGGACGATGTCGGCGGGAAGCGTCGCCTCGGCGATGGGCGTCTGAGACCGGCACAGGAGGACGACGCGCTCCCCGGTCGCGGCGAGTTCTGCCACGCGCGCACCGATCGCATCACGCGCGGTCGCGTCCCCGTACGCGTCGAGGAGCACCTCCGGAGCTCCGAGGATCCACGTGCCGTGGTCGGCGAAGAGTCCCGCGCTCCACTTCCGGGCGGAGTTGAACGGGATCGTCCCGTTCCGGACCCATTCGGGTGAGGGGATCGCCTCCCCGATCGCGACGAGGGTGCCGTTGGCGTTGAGGTCGTCGGCGAGTGCTCCGAGCGCCGCGCGCACTCCGTCTTCGTCGGCGCCCAGCAGGGGCTCGGCGTCGCCGAAGACGATGTCGCCGACGGTCAGGGTTCCGGTCTTGTCGACGCACACGACATCGACTCGTGCGAGTCCCTCGACGGCGGGCAGCTGCTGCACGAGCACCTGTGCGCGGGTCAGCTTGACCGCGGACAGAAGGAAGGCCACCGACGTGAGGAGCACGAGCCCCTCGGGCACGAGACCCACGAGGCCGCCCGCGGACCGGATGACGACCTCGCGCCACCCCTGGTCGCCCACGGCGCGCCACTGCGACCACAGCTGCAGCGGCACCGCGATGACCAGAACCCAGGTGATGTACTTCAGAAGGGTGTTGATCGACTCCTGGATCTCCGAGCGGGCGCGTGTGAAGCGGCGCGCCTCGCGGGCGATGGTGGCCACGTAGGCGTCCGCGCCGACCGCGGTCGCATGGAGGCGACCGGCGCCCGCCACCACGCTGGTCCCGGAGCGGATCGCGTCTCCCGCCCGGTGCGGCACGGGATCGGACTCGCCGGTGAGATTCGCCTCGTTGAGCTCGAGTCCGTCCGAGTCGAGGAGCGTGCCGTCGGCCGGCACCTCGTCTCCGGTGCGAAGCTCGATGAGATCGTCGAGCACGACGTCCGCGGTGGGGACCGTGACGATCTGTCCGTCCCGCCGGACGCGGGTCGTGGGGGCATGCAGAAGCGCGAGCCGGTCGAGCTTGCGCTTGGCCGCCCATTCCTGGGCGATGCCGATCGTCGAGTTGGCGACGAGGATGAGTCCGAACAGGCCGTCGGCCCACGATCCCGTGGCCATGACGAGGATGAACAGCGCACCGAGAATCGCGTTGAACCGGGTGAGCACGTTCGCGCGGAAGATCTCGCCGATCGACCGTGAGGTGCCCTCGTCGTGCGCGTTGACCTGTCCCCGGGCGACCCGCTCGGCCACCTGTGCCGAGGTGAGCCCGTCCTGGGCGTGGTCCGCTGTGGGCGGCGGTGCGGGATCCGTCGCGCTGCTCGGTTCGGGGTCTGTCATGAGTGGGTGGCTCCGTCCGTTCGGCGGGAGTGTGACACGGATGATCCGGCCGCGCACTCCCGCGCGACCGGAGAGGACGCTCCGTCGTCGGGGCCCCGTCCGCGCGGATCGATCGTCACGTCGAGCGGCGACGGGTAGGGCATGCCTCGACGCCGTGGTGCTCCTGCGACGCCGGCCCCCACGGCGACCGGGGCAGCAGGCGACACCGCCCCCGCGGCGTCCCGTTCACCTCACCACCCGCGGTGAGCGCGGCCGTTCGTCACGACAGGACGTGGACGAGGGCGTCCACCACCTCCCGCGGACGCGACAGCGCCGCCAGATGGCCGCCCGGGACACCCGTCGCCTCACGGTCGAGGCGTTCCCGCGCCTGACGTCGTTGGAACTCCCACGGGAAGAACCGGTCCTCGCGTGCCCCGACCACAGCCGTCGCATCCGGCCAGCCGTCGAACCGTGCGACGCGATGAAGGATCTCTCCGCTCTGTTCCGGTGGGCCCATCCTCGCCGCCTCGGCCAGTACGTCGGCCGGAAGGTCGTGGAGAAAGTCCTGTTCGGGGTCCACCGCGTCCCCGACCGTCCGTCCCTCGCGTTCCGCCATCTCCCGGCGAGCCGCGTCCGAACCGGATGTCGCGAACCACTCACCGGGCGTCTCGCCCGGGCGCGGGATCATCGCGTTGAGGAGAACCACCGCGTCGGCCTCCAGCCGACCGGCCAGTACGGGTGCGCTGAATCCTCCGAGCGACTGGCCGACGACCACGAGGCCCGATCGCCCGGCTTCGCGCAGGGCCTCGGCATCGGCTTCGAGGTGCGCGACGCAGGCATCCGCATAGGTGTCGAGATCCGCGTCGTCGTCGCCGGACGGAAGGTCGCATGCCACGCCGACGTGCCCGCGGGCCGCGAGCAGCGGCACCACGCGACTCCAGTACCAGGCGGCGCCACCGGCACCGGGAATGAGGACGAACGTGGCCATATCGCCATCCGATGCTAGATGGCTGGTTCCACGGGGTCGTGGAATCACCGATTTTTCGGTTCCCTGGTCATCGGCGCGTCCACCATTCCGGAAGCAGGACCGTGACCGGGGATCGGTCCACCCGGGGGCGCGACCTCCGGCGCGCGGGCGTCGCCGGGGTCGATCTCACCCTGGGCCGCACCGGCGCCTTTGGTTGCAGGTTCTCGAGCGGGTGCCCCAGGAGCCGGACGATCGGCGTGATCGGATTGACCGGGCTGCGCGGCCCCGCGCGATGCGGGCGGAGCGCGACGAGCGCCACCAGCATGATCGCGATCACCGCCACGATCCCGAGATAGTCGACGGCGGCACTCCCGTCCATGTCCGCCGAGCGACGCGATCGCACCGTTCCTGACGCCGGCCCACGGTGCCCGGGAGTCGTCGTCGTACACTGGATACCCTCATCCGTCATGGTGCCGTTCCGATCACGACACCCAGCTCACCGACCAACCTCAATATCATCACTCCGACGACAAGAAGGAGTGCGCCCGGCACCATGATCATCGCCACCACCAGCTGCACCTTCGGAGCGGCCTGCGCGGCGTGGTCGCGGATGGCCTGACGGCGGTTGACGCGAAGGAGGTCGGCCTGCCGCGACAGGACGCCGCTGATCGGCGTGCCGAGCTCCTCGGCCTGGAGGATCGCGCCGACCAGGCTGGTCAGTTCCCGGACGTCCATGCGGGCGGCGAGGCCGCGGTAGGCGACGCGACGTGGCGTCCCCAGATCGAGCCGGACGAGGACGGCACGGATCTCCTCGGCGAGCACCCCGGTGAAGCGGTCGACGGCGACGCGGAGAGAGGACTCCAGCGGGAGCCCCGCGTCGGTGCACAGCACCACCATGTCGATGAGGTCCGGGAGGTCGGCGACAAGTGCCCGACGACGACCCCGCGCGCGTCGCGCGATGAGGAGCGACGGCAGCATCACCCCGATCACCATCAGCGGAACCGCGAGGACCGCCGCGACCGGTGAGGCCACCGCGAGGACACCGCCCACGACGAGTGCGACGGTGACGAGCCCCGCGCGGATGCGTCCGAGTGCGTCCGCATCGAGCATGCCGTCCAGGCCCGCGGCGCCGATGTCGCCGGGGCGGTGATGGCGTCGGAGAGCGCGTGCCAGTCCGCTCGGCGCCGGGCATCTCGCCCCGAATCGCAGAACGAGCGGCATGTCGCCCGTCGCCGGCACCCGGGGCGTCCGGGATCCGCGGAGACCGATCGCAACGGCTGAGAGGGCACCGAGCCAGAAGAGGACGGGACCCGGCATCAGACGTCTCCTCGTCGCCCATCCGCGCGGGGATCCGCCGACGCCGCGGCAACGACGGCCGGTCTCCGCGAGCCGCTCCTGAGGATCATCCGTTGGGTCAGCGGCGTCAGCACGTCCGGTCATCCACGGTCATCGTCGTCCTCCGTCGATGCGTGCGATCCGCCGGACGAGAAGCACGCCGACGACCTCGAGGGTGACCGTGCCGATGAGGAGCGCTCGGCCGAATCCCGCTCCGAGCAGCCGGCTCAGAGTCCCGGGAGAGGCGAGTTCGACGATGATCCCGCCCGCCGCGGGAAGGCCGGCGACGAGCCAGGCGGACATGCGCGCCTGTGCGGTGACCGACCGCGCCTCCCGCGCGAGGCGACTCCGTTCGTCGAGTTGCTGCGCGATGCGCGTGAGCCCGGCAGCGAGATCGCCTCCGACGGTCCGCTGGATGAGGATCGCCGACACCATGAGCCGGATGGTCTCCGAATCGTGTCGCGCCGCGAACGACTCGAGCACGTCACCGGTCCGCGCCCCGAGGGAAAGCTCGCGGGACATCCGGGCGAACTCCTCGCTGATGGGCGCGGGTGTGTCGCGGGCGGCACGGTCGATGGTCTGGGCGAGCGACAGGCCCGCGCCGAGTCCCCCGGCGAGCTGCTGGGATGCCGCGGGAAGCTGCGCGATGAGCCGGTCGAGGAATCGCCGGTCGGCGGATGTGACCACCGTGGCCGCACCCCAGATGACTGCGACCGCGACCAGTGCCCCGCCGGCGGACGTCCCGAGGAGCCACCGCACCACGGTCCCGGCGGCGGCGGCCGCGGAGAGGACGACCACGATGAACGCCCCCGGCCCCAGTGCGATGCCCGCGCGCTCCAGCTTCGATGCGAGACGTCGCCCGACCGCGGTGCGCGACACGAGGTC
>CAYOSM010000011.1:25748-42974 GCA_964406645.1 uncultured Bifidobacteriaceae bacterium
TCGCCGGGCCCGACGTGACGCCGTACGAGCGACGTGATCTCCGCCTCCCCGCCCCTCGCCGTGACCGCCGCGATCTCCATGACCCGCCGATTCCCGTCGGCGAGGCGCGCCTGATGGACCACGATGTCGATGGCGTGCGCCACCTGATCGGTCACGGCCGCGTACGGGAGCTCGATGTCACCCATGAGCGCCAGTGTCTGGAGCCGGCGTACGGCGTCACCGCACGACGAGGCGTGGACCGTGGACAGCGACCCCTCGTGGCCCGTCGTCATGGCGGTGAGCAGGTCGACGGCCTCCCCTCCGCGGCACTCCCCGACGACGATCCGATCGGGCCGCATGCGCAGCGCGTTCCGCACGAGCGCGCGGATGGGGATGGCGCCACGCCCCTCGATGCTGGGCGGACGGCTCTCCAGCCGCACCACGTGGGGGATCGGCAGGCGCAGTTCCGCGGCGTCCTCGATGGTGACGATCCGCTCGTCGTCGGGGATGAACGACGCGATGGCTGCCAGCGTGGTGGTCTTGCCGCTGCCCGTCCCGCCCGTCACGAGGATGTTCCGGCGTGCGACGACGGCTCCGCGCAGGAGCCGCAGCATGCGGGCGTCGAGCGTCCCCAGCCGGACGAGTTCGTCGCCGTCGAGCACGCGCGAACCGAACCGACGGATGGTCAGCGTTGGTCCGTCCAGGCTCAGAGGCGGGATGATCGCATTGACCCGGGAGCCGTCGGGCAGTCTCGCGTCGACCATGGGACTGGCCTCGTCGACCCGCCGCCCGAGGGGCGCCAGGACGCGGTCGATGACGTGCACCAGGTGGGCGTCGTCGTCGAAGACGACGGGAGTCCGCGTGATGCGGCCGTCCCGCTCGACGTAGACCCGTGCGGGGCCGTTGACCATGATCTCGGTGACGGAGTCGTCATGGAGGAGCGGCTCGAGCGGGCCGAGGCCGAGGATCTCGTCGAGGACGCGCCGCACGGTCACGGATCGCACCCCCCGCGGGAGGATGCGACGCTCCTGGTCGATGAGCTCCTCGACGATGCGGGCGAGGCCGTCGCGTGTGACCGTCTCGGTCGTGGTCGAGACGCGCGCGGCCGCCCGCTCACGAAGATGCGCGACGAGGTCGGCGGGGATCGACGGCACGCTCACGGGGTCCCCCTGCGGACGGCGAGGGCGTCCACGGCGTCGCGCAGCGGCTTTCTCCGACCACCGGGCCGGCGGCCCGAGCCGATCGACTCGGCCTCCTGGGGACGATGCGGGAGTTCCGCGCGTACGTCGCACCCGGTGAGCTTCCGGAATCCGCGGATGCCGAGGTCCGACTCGCGCGTGGAGTGGTTGACCAC
The DNA here is from genome assembly GCA_964406645.1 of uncultured Bifidobacteriaceae bacterium. Classification (GTDB taxonomy): domain Bacteria; phylum Actinomycetota; class Thermoleophilia; order Miltoncostaeales; family Miltoncostaeaceae; genus CALMEC01. Next base: position 27,082 of record CAYOSM010000011.1, read on the forward strand.
GACCTCGATTCCGCGGCCGACCACGTCCATGAGTGCGGCGACACCCCGCGCCCCGCGGATGCTGAGGGGGGACACGACAAGCCGCCGGCCGGCGCACGATGCGGCCGCCGCCATGACCGCCGGATCGGAGCGTCCGACATCGACCACGGCGGGTCCGTCGGCTGTCGCGCCCACGAGCAAGCGTGCCACCGCGTCCTCGTCCCAGTCCCCGGTCGCATCGGGGCGTCCGGGAGAGAGGGCCAGGCGCACCCCGGACGGGTGGCGGGCGAGGATCATCCGTATCTGGGCCGGCGTCAGCTCGTCCCGTACCGCGGCGAGGTCCCCGAGGGTACGGTCGCGCGGAACGCCCCATCCGCCGTGCAGGTCGCCCCAGGCCAGGTCGAGATCGACGAGGGTGACGCCGCCGCCCGCTGCCATGCCCAGGGCGATCCCTCCCGCCACCGTGCTGGCACCACACCCGCCGCAGGATCCGAGCACGACGATGAGCTCTCCGCCGTGTGGCGTCGGGACAGACGAGGGTTCCTCATGGGCCCAGCCGTCGATGTCGTCATCGGGTGTGATCGCCACGTCCAGCGCGGCCCATGGATCGTCCCGGCCGTTCACGGTGCCGCCCCCTCGATCTCGTCGAACGGCCGGATGAGGATGCGGATGCCTCCGGCCCCGTCGACCGCCGCGCCCAGCTTGACCGCATCGGCCTCGCGGACACGCAGGAGGACACCGCCCTCCGATACGGAGCCGCCCGCCGGATCGGTCTCCTGGCGGGCGATGACCTCGCCGTCGCGGACCACGAGCTGGGCCGTACCGGATGCCGACGGTGCGGTGACATCGACGCGCGCGCCGGGTACGAGCGCCGGAAGCGCCGCGCCCGCCGTGGCGGCCGGGATGGACACGGCGCGTTCGCCCACGGCGAGCGGCCGGGGTGCGATGGCCGGATCACCGCCGAGACTCGCCTGGGTGACGGGCTCGCCGGCCCCGACCGTCACGGCGAACCGACGCCCGACGATCTCGCCGGTGTGGCGGACGATGCCCGGAAGGTCGGCGACCCCGGCCGGGACCGACCGCATTCCGATCGCCGCGGCCGCGGCCGGGGTTCCGGCGGTGATGGTGTCGGTCGCGACGACGATCTCCGCCGTCGGGGTTCGCGCGGCCGCCCGGAGGGTCATCAGCATCGCGATGAGCGCGAGGGCTCCCGCGACGACGAACCACGCGGACGGACGACGACGCAGACGGCGGAACATCAGGCGACGACCTCCCCGTCCCCGCGTTCCACGACGGGCGCGCCACAGCGGAGGCACGCGTATCCGGCCGCGCCTCCCCGTGCGCACCACGAGCACGGCACCCATGCGCACGACGCCCAGCGGGCCAACGTCACGGGCCGGAGGGCCGGCACGGGGATCCCCTCGGATCCCCACGGACGTCGCGGGGCGCGTCCGACGACGTCGGGACCGTTGCACAGGACCTCGAGGGCGCGCACGACGGCGTGGTGGTCAGCCGGTGAGATCTCCGCCGCCACGGCCACGCACCAGCGCGCGGCGGCCGCATCCGCGGGCAGGCTGATCCGGACGACACCGGCTGCGTCGATCACACGCCGGGTGACGATGTCGTCCGCGGTGTCCTCACCGGATCGGACGAGCGCGATGAGCGGGCGGCCCGCGTCGACGAGCCGCGTGACGAGATCGTCGTGGGACTCCCGCCGCCGTCGCGCGCTGCGGCGGTCGCCGATGGGCATCACGCTCCCGATCGCCCCGTGGGCGGCCGGCGGCGCGTACTCGGCGTCGACGACGATGGTGCTCGCCATCACGCGCACACCCGGACCGGCTCGGAGCACGGCAGGACCACGGTGACGCTGGTGCCGTCCTCGCGCGAGACATGGGTGATGGATCCGCCGTGGCGCTCCGCGATGTCGCGGGCGATCCGGATGCCCATCCCCCATCCGTCCACGAGCCCCGACGGGGTCGGCGCCGCGTTCCCTCCGCACCCGTCGTCGACGATGCGGATGACGACGCGCGGTCCCCGCGTGCTGACGCGGACCATCACCCGCCCGTGGTGCGAGCACGCGCGGATGGCGTTCTGGAGCAGGTTGTCGATCATGCGGCGAAGCTCGTCCGGGTCACCGGAGACCGGGCGGGCGCCCGATCCCACGATCGGGGCGATGACCGCACCGCGTTCACCGGCCAGCCCCTCGTGGCGCCGGACCACCTCGCGGACGAGTCCAGCGACGTCGACGTCGGACACCGGGCGCGACGCGGCACGGCCCTGAAGGGCGAGGCGCACCCGTTCGAGCGATCGGACGATGCGATCGACCTCCGCGTCGACGAGGCGCAGGCGTTCGATGGTCGCGTGGCTGACGCGACCCGCCCGCACGATGGCGTGGCACTGGCCGCGGATCACGTTGAGCGAGCCTCGTACGTCGTGGAGCACCCCGGTGGGCGGATCGACGATCCGGGCATCGACGGCGGACGGGAACGGAACGGTCGTCATCATCAGTCCTCTTCCGGAAGGAGGCGGTATCCCACGCCCCAGAGATTGCTCACCCAGCCGTGGAGCCCCGCGCCGCGGAGCTTGGTGCGCAGACGGCTGGCGTGCGTGTCGAGGGTGCGCGTGCGCGTCAGCGACTGGAAGCCCCACACGTCACGCAGGAGCTGCGGCTTCCCCATCACGTGCCCGGGATCCCGGGCGAGCGCGACGAGCAGCGCGAACTCCTTGTTGGAGAGCTGGAGCGGCCGGTCGCCGACCTTGGCGGTGTGGCGTCGCCGGTCCACGACGAGCGGCCCGACGGTGACGGCCGACGTGCGCGACCGGCCGGCACGCCGGCGCACGTGCGCGTCGATGCGCGCGAGGAGCTCGGCGTAGACGTACGGCTTGGCGACGAAGTCATCCGCGCCGCCCGCGATCGCCCGGACCACGCTCTGCGTGTCGGACCGGCCGCTGAGCACGATGATCGGCACGTCCGCGTCCCACAACGCGTCGGGATGGCCGCCGCGCACGCTCTGCACGACGTCGATACCCGTGATGCCGGGGAGACCGAGGTCGACGATCGCGATGTCGGGATGCGATCGCGGGAGCTCGCGAAGCGCCTCCTCACCACTCGCCGCCACCACGACGTCGAATCGGTCCCAGCGCAGATCGTCGGAGAGGGTCGCCGCGGCGGTGCGGTCATCCTCGACGAGGAGGAGCCGTCGTCGACGGATGTCGCCGTCGGGAAGGTGCGGATTGTCGCCGGTCATGGTGCCTCGCAGCGGAGTGGACTGTGATGACCCAGATCACCGTCTGTGTCACCTGTACAACCTCCGGCGGGCACAAAACCTCCCCCTCACCTCACATCGATTTACCCGCTCTCAGCGACAATCGGATGTGTGTGAGGCCGGCATTCATGACGTGACGGCCCCATTCGCATCGTGCGGCACGGGGAGAAGCCGCAGCGTCACACCCGCAGCGATCGCGTCGAAGACGCCGGGGACCGCCTCGATCACTGACCGGGCGCCGGAGACCCTCGCGAAGCCCCAGGGACGTACGCGGCGCACCTCGATGACCCGGTCGTCTCCGTCGAGGAACGCCGCGTCGATCGGGTACGCCATGCCCAGCATGTGGATCGAGGAACACGGGGAGATCCACAGACCGCGACCGGGATCGAGGCGCCGGGTGCCGAGGAGTCCCACCGAGCGGGAGAGGACGCCGTCGGTCCGATGACAGTGCTCCAAGAGCTCACGTCCCGTTTCATCGACGAGAACGCAGGGGGCCGGCGTGAGACGAGTGACATGCAACATTGCAGACGTCGATGATGCCAAGGAAGACCGGTCGTGGGGGCGAACTGAGACATCCGAAAGCGGCAGTAGATTCCGGCCTCGATTCAGGAGCAGGCGTCATCCATGGCAGAACGTCGTAAAAGCACCCCGAACTACCGGTCCGGCACGGACTACACGATGGAGTTCGGGAAGTACCGTTTCCGTTTCAGCTCGCATGACTTCCGCGAGCGATGTGAGCATGCCGCCGTGCAGCTCGGCTTCGTGCCGGCCGGACCGCTGGCCGACGAGGAGCTGGCGCAGCTCGTCGAGCTGGTCGCGCACGGCACCATCACGAGTGACGGCCCCCTGGGCGAACACATCGACCAGAACCGCGACGTCCTCATGGGATTCGACGACGACCTCGTCCACTGGCTCCGGAAGATCGTCTTCCGCGGCGCCTGGGTCGATCAGCAGATCAAGGACGACCTCGTCGAACCGATCTTCGAGGACACCGGCTTCGTGTACCGCTGCACGATCACCGGTGACATCATCGAGGAGATCGAGGACGCCCCCGACTGGTCCCACATCGGGTACCGGATGGAGAGAAAGTGAGCCACGATCCCAGCGAGGTGCTGGATGCGGTCCGCCGGCTTGAGGCGGGCCTCGAAGAGATCCGCACCCGCACCCCCGATCCCGCCACCGCTTCGGCGGCCGAGATCAGCGTCACCGAGCACACCGCCCTCGTCGAGGACCTCGAGGTCCTCGTCGACCTGGTCGGACGTTCCTGGCGTACCACGCGCGACGAGATGGCGGCGCTCCACGCCGAGATGACCGAGCTCCGCCGGGTCGCCGACGAGGCGCGCTCCGCGCTCAGAGACGTGCGCTTCGAGCTCCGGGTCGTCCGGGGTGGCGCCGGCTCACCGCCCGACGCCGCCTGACCCCACCGGGCCGCGCCTCGGCACGAACGGCCCTGCCCGTCGGATCCGCACCGCACGGGGCGTGACGCCCGAAGCTCCGGCCGGGCGGTCGTGACGCCGTCCGACGCACCCACGCGGGTGGTGCTCCATCACATCGCGTGACGAGATGACGGCCCCGGATCCGGGCATCGGCCTCACGACGTCCGTCGCGGACCGCCTCCCGTCTCCATCGAATGGTCGCGCAGAGCGTGCGTGCCACCGTCCACGAACACCATCGCCTGGTCCACCAGCGCGATCGCACGCGTACACCGATGGTCGACCGACGCCCCCTTCTCGTCCCAGTGGAGTCGGCCGATGGCCATGAGCGCGCCCACGGCGGCAGCCGCCGCGAGCTGTGACACGACGTCGTCCGGCGCCGCTCCGAGATCCTCGGCGAGGGACGCCGCGAGGATCTCTCCGATCGCGTCCATCACCACGTGCTCGTGCGCGCGCAGGTCCACCTCGGCCTCGATGATCCGGCGGCGGATCCGGTCGTCCTCGTCGTCGTCGCGCTCGACCATGACCTTGACCCACTCCCGGAGCGCGTCACCGGTCGTGACACCCTCGCCACGTTCGGCCAGCGCACGTGACAGGTCCGCCACGGCCTCGGGGCTGTCCGGGAAGAGAAGGTCCTCCTTGACGGGGAAGTAGGCGAAGACCGTACGCGTCGAGACGTCCGCGGCCTCGGCGATCTGGGCGATCGTCGTGTTGCGGAAGCCCTGCTCGTCGAACAGGCGAAGGGCCGCGGACGCGATCGCCGCACGCCGGCGGCGCTTCTTGCGTTGCCTCAGGCCCTCGTCGACCTCGGCAGCCGGCGTCGTCTCCATGGCCCCACCATAGCCGAGAGGACGAGAATTCGCAGTTACGGCAAATATTCAGCCAATACCTTTTTGCAGTGACTGCATTTTCTCGCCGGATGTGGCATCGTCGTCCGGTCAGGTTCCGGAACCGTCGAAGGAGATCGCATGTCAGCGTTCCTCGCGCGCATCGCGCGCGCACTCACCCACCACTGGAAGCGCAGTCTGGTGGGAGCGATCGTGGTCCTGGTCGGTCTGGGAGCCATGGCCGGGGCGTTCGGCGGGATGCCCGCGGAGGACTTCGAGGTGCCCGGCGCCGACTCCCAGCGGGCCCTGGAGCTCTTCAGCGACCATGTCCCCGCCCTCGCCGGCGGAGAGGCCAGCCTGGTGTTCAGCGCCGAGTCGGGCGCCATCACCGACGCGGCGAACCGCCGCGCGATCACCGCCGCCCTCGACGAGGTGGCCGCCCTGCCCAAGGTCGCGCAGGTCGGCGACCCCTTCGCCCAGGTGTCACCGGACGGTCGCGTGGCGCTCACGGACGTGCGCTACGCGGAGGCGGCATTCGATCTCGACCCCGCCGAGGCACGCACGCTCGAGTCGACGCTGCAGGACGCGCTCGCCGGGACCGGCGTGCAAATGGAGATGCGCGGCGACGTCGCCGACCTCGCCTCGGAGCAGGACGTGCCCGTGGGCGAGCTGCTCGGCGTGGCCCTGGCCATCGTCCTCCTGACACTGCTCTTCCGGTCCCTCGCGGCCATGGCCGCCACGCTGATCGGCGCCCTGATCGGTGTCGCGGTGGGCCAGATCGTCCTGCAGATCCTGGCGCAGCCCCTCGGCCTCCCCGAGTTCGCGACCACGATCGCGGTGATGCTCGGCCTGGGCGCCGGTATCGACTACGCACTGCTGGTGATCGCCCGCTACCGCGAGCAGGTGATGGCCGGGGACACGCCCGCCGAGGCGTCCGCGAAGGCCGCCGCGACGTCCGGTGCCTCCGTGGTGGCCGCCGGCCTGATCGTGATGGTGGCGATCGCCGGTCTCCTGTCGGTCGGCATCCCCATGATCGGGAAGATGGGCGTCGGCGCGGCCATCGGAGTCGCCGCCGTGGTGGTGTCGTCGCTCACCGTCCTCCCCATCATGGTCGGCGCCCTGGCCCGGTGGCTGCGGCCCAAGAAGGCCGAGCACGTGCAGCCCTCACCGGCGTTCAGCCGCTGGGCCGAGGGCATCACGAAGCGCCCCTGGGCGGCCATCGCCCTCGGCGGCGCGATCATGCTCGCGCTGGCCGTGCCCGTCACCGGGATGCACCTGGGCCAGCCGGACGACGGCAATCAGCCGACCTCCAAGACGCAGCGCAAGGCCTACGACACCGTGAGCGCCGCCTTCGGCCCCGGGGCCAACGGCCCGTTCCTGATCGCGGTCCGCACCCCGGACGGCGCCGGCGACCGAGCGGACCTGGACACGCTCGTCGCGGAGCTCCGCGGCACCGACGGCGTCGCATCGGTCTCCCCGGCCATGCCGAGTGAGGACGGCGCCATGGCCACCATCTCCCTCATCCCCGACACGTCTCCCCAGGACCAGGCCACCTCCGACCTGGTGAACCACCTGCGCGACGACGTCATCCCCGGCGCCACGGCCGGCACCGGGCTGCAGGCCTATGTCGGCGGCGCCACGGCCACCTTCCTGGACTTCTCGGCGAAGGTGGCGTCACGGCTCCCCGTGTTCATCGCCCTGGTCGTCGGCCTGTCGGTGCTACTCCTGATGGCGGCGTTCCGCTCCGTCTGGATCCCGCTGGTGTCGGCGGTGCTCAACGTGCTGTCGGTCCTCGCGGCGTACGGACTGGTGACGCTGGTGTTCCAGGACGGCGTGGGAGCGGGCCTGCTCGGCGTCGACGCGGGGGTGCCGGTCATCTCGTTCATCCCGGTGATGCTGTTCGCGATCCTGTTCGGGCTCTCCATGGACTACAACGTGTTCCTCCTCTCCCGCATCCGCGAGGCCCACCAAGCGGGCGACAGCCCGCGGGACGCGGTGATCCACGGCGTGTCCCGGATCGGCAAGATCGTGCTCTTCGCCGGTCTCATCATGGCGTCCGTCTTCCTCGCGTTCGCCGCGATGCCGGACGTGACGGCCAAGATGATGGGCCTCGGCCTCGGCCTCGCGATCCTGCTCGACGTCGTGGTGGTCCGCCTGCTCATCGTCCCCGGCGTCGTGACGCTCCTCGGCGAGCGCGCCTGGTGGATGCCCCGATGGCTGGACCGCGTCCTTCCCAACATCTCGCTCGACGGCCACGAGGACGTGGTTGGCACCTCGGCCGTCACGGCGACTCCGGCGCTCCAGGAGGACTGAGGGCGATGCCCTCTCCGTCCCCGGCGGATCCGGGGATGTCCGCTCTCCGGCCCGCCGGGGAGCGGACGTGGCCGAGACGACGCCCCGGCCACCTTTCCCGCACGGAGGTGAGGACTACCTCAGGCTGATGGCCTGACCCGGCTTCACGTCGAGCATGTGCACGGTCTCGATGAAGCGGATCGTGCGGCGGCGCAGGTTGAGCGCGATGGAGTGGGTACGGGCCCCGCCGCCGAAGTACCGCACCGGGCGGAGCAGGTTGCCACCGGTGACGCCCGTCGCGATGACGTACAGGGGTGCCGACGCGAGATCGGCCGTGTGGAGGACCTTCTCGAGGTCCGTGATGCCGAACTCGGCGAGCTTCTGGCGCTGCTCGTCGTCCTTCGGCGCGAACTGCGCCTGGATCTCGCCGCCCAGACAGGCGAGCGCGGCGGCGGTGATGACGCCCTCCGTGGATCCGCCGGCGCCGACGTAGACGTGGTCACCGGTTCCGCGGACGGCCGCCGACATGCTGGCGGTGATGTCGCCGTCGGGGATCAGCCGGATGCGGGCGCCGAGGGACCGGATGTCCTCGATGAGCTCCTCGTGACGCGGGCGATCAAGGACGATCGCGGTGATGTCCTGGAGGTCGCGCCCGTGCGCGTCGGCGACGGCCCGCAGGTTGTCGCCGATGGGAGCCGTGATGTCGACCTTGCCCTTGGACGTGGCACCCACGCAGAGCTTCTTCATGTACATGTCGGGCGCCGACAGGATTCCGCCGCGCTCCGCGATGACGCAGATCGCGATGGCGCCGTCGTCGCCGCGCGCGACGAGGTCGGTGCCCTCCAGCGGGTCGACTCCGATGTCGACCTCCATGCCGCCGGCGCCGAGCTCCTCGCCGTTGTAGAGCTCCGGGGCCTCGTCCTTCTCGCCCTCGCCGATCACCACGCGGCCGTTGATCGGCAGCTTGGAGAACTCACGGCGCATGGCGTCCACGGCCGCCTGGTCGGCGGAGATCTTGTCACCGCGCCCCAGCCACCTGGCGGACGCGATCGCCGCGAGTTCCGTCACGGGGAGGAACTCCCCGAGTGACACCATGGGATCGTCGATCTCCTCGTGATTCTCCATGCATCCCCCAAAGCCGTCGTGGTGTACGGCCGGTGACGCTATCAGCTGTCCCGGCCCGTTCCGGCGGCGGGATCGCCCATGGTGACGATCGACCCGCCGGGCCGTCCGGACAGTCGTCGGACCGCGCCGCGTGCGTCCGGCACCCGGTACCCGACGTACGCACCCACCGTCAGAGGATCAGCCGACGGCCTTGGCCAGGCGGGTGTCGGGATTGTCGATCCAGCGTCCGCGGATGCCGCCCGGTGCGATGCGGAGAACACGCGTCGTGGCGTCGACGCCCTCGGCCGCGAGGAGCGCGGAGGCGCGGTCGGCGACGTCCGACGCCTCTGCCCGGGAGCACCACAGGAGTACCGACGGACCGGATCCCGAGATGGTCGTGCCGAGGCAGCCGTCGGTCCCCGCCATGCCCCGCAGCAGGGCGAGTCCGGGGATGCCCTCCTCGCGATAGGGCTCGTGGAGGCGGTCGCCGAGGACCCGGTCGATCTCGTCGAACTGGCCCCGTTCGATCATGAGCGCGAGCGTCACGGCGTTCGCGAGCGACGTGGCCGCGTCGGCGTACGGGACGGCGGCCGGGAGCGACGCCCGCGCCGACTCGGTGGACACGGAGACCGCCGGGGTGACGACCACGAAGAGGAGCTCCTCCGGGATGGGGAGCTGCGTCACCTGGCCGTCCCCGGTCGCCGCCACGATCCCGCCCCACACGCAGGCCGCGACGTTGTCGAGGTGGCCGTCGAACTCGCCCCCGCGCCGGACCATCTCGTCCGGTGTCCAGCGCAGGAGCCCGAGCGCGTTGGCCGCGACGAGCCCCGAGCAAGCGGCCGCCGCGGACGATCCGAGGCCGCTGCGAAGGGGGATCGCGTTCGCACACTCGATGCGCAGGCCGTCCAGGGAGCCGAGGCCCGACGCCATGGCACGGCAGACGAGATTGGTCTCGTCGGCGGGGAGCTCGTCGGCCCCCTCACCGGTGACGACGACCTCGAGCGGACCGGGACGACGGGTGACGATGACCTCGTTCGTGAAGTCCAGAGCGAGGGCGAGCGTGTCGAACCCCGGACCGAGGTTGGCGGACGTCGCGGGCGCCGTGATGCGGATGGAGTCAGCCATGGTCTTCAGCCCTCCGCCGTCATCCGACGATCTCGCGGGCGAACATGTCGTCGTGCGTCTCGCGGCGCGTCACCACACGGGCCGATCCCCCGTCGACGAAGACGACCTCGGGGCGTCGCACGCCGTTGTAGTTGGACGACATCGAGACGCCGTAGGCGCCGGTCGCGGGGATGCAGACGACGTCCCCCACCTCGACGTCCGGCAGGTGCGCCTCGGACACGAGGACGTCGCCGCTCTCGCAGTGCTTGCCGACCACCCGCACGGTGCCGGTCTGCTCCGCGGCGGGACGATTGGCCAGAAGCGGCTCGTAGACCGACCCGTACAGCATCGGACGGAGCAGGTCGCTCATGCCGCCGTCGACGGCGACGTAGGTCCGGATGCCGGGGACCTCCTTGACCGTGCCCACGCGATAGAGCGTGACGCCGGCGCGGGCGACGATGGAGCGGCCGGGCTCGACCTGGACGCGCGGCAGGGGCCGGCCGATCCGCGCCCACTCGCGGTCGATGGCCTCCATCAGCACGTCCGCGAAGTGCTCCACGGACGGAGGCTCGTCCTCCGACGTGTACGCCACGCCGAGTCCGCCGCCCATGTTGAGGGTGGTGAGGTCCTCCCCGCCCATCTCGGCGACAAAGTCGGCGACGATGGCGACGGCCGCCGGATAGCTGGCCAGCTCGAAGATCTGCGACCCGATGTGGCAGTGGACGCCGACCAGGTCGATCCCCTCCGCCTCCCGGCACGCGGCGATCGCCCGTGCGGCGACGCCGCCCTCGATGGCGAAGCCGAACTTGGAGTCGAGCTGGCCCGTCGAGATGAAGGAATGGGTGGACGGCTTGACGCCGGGGGTGACCCGCACGAGCGTGCGCTGGCGGACGCCGCGCTCCCGCGCGATGCGGTCGAGGAGGGCGATCTCATCGAGCGAGTCGACGATGACCTGACCCACGCCCGCGTCGAGCGCGGCCTCGATCTCGTCGGCGTCCTTGTTGTTGCCGTGGAGCTCGATGCGCTCCGGCGGGAAGCCGGCGCGCAGGGCGGCGGCGAGTTCCCCGCCGCTCGCGACGTCGACCCCGAGGCCGGCGTCGGCCGCCAGGCGCAGCATGGCGAGGCCGAAGTACGCCTTGCTGGCATAGAAGACGTCCACATCCGGACGGTGCGCCCGGAACGACTCGAGCCACGTGGTGACGGTGGTGCGGAGGAGACCCTCGTCGTAGACCACGAGCGGGGTCCCATGCGTGTCGACGAGGGTGACGAGGTCACATCCCCCGATGGCCAGGTGGCCGTCCGCGGTGATCTCCGCCGATGGCGGGAGGACCCTCTCCAGTCCGTTCAATTGCTCCGTCCCGATGTCGGATGTGTCACGGCACGCTGCACGCGCGTCAGTCGAGCTTTTCGACCCTGATCATCACCACGCGTCCGCGGCTCGCGTCGAGTGCCTCGATGGCCGCGATGGCCGCCCGCACGTCGCGCTCCCGCGACTCGTGGGTCATGAGGACGACGGTGGCGGCGTCCTCACCCGACTCGCGCTGGACGGCGGCTTCGATGGAGATGCCCACGTCCGCGAGGATGCGCGTGACGTCGGCCAGGACGCCGGGCTCGTCCGCGACGCGCAGCCGGAGGTAGTAGCGGGTGACCGTGTCCTCGATGTCGAGGATCGGCGTGTCGCTCATCCGGTCGTGGCGGAACGCCAGGTGCGGCACGTGATGCTCCGGATCGACGGTGATGAGCCGGGCGACGTCGACGATGTCGGCGATGACCGCCGATGCCGTGGGGTGTGATCCGGCGCCCGCACCGTAGTGGAGCGTCTGCCCCACCGCGTCACCGTTCACGACGACCGCGTTCATCACGCCTTCGACGTTCGCGAGGAGCGCGGCCTCCGGCACGAGGGCCGGGTGGACGCGGAGCTCGATGCCGTCGTCGCGGCGTCGGGTGACGCCGAGGAGCTTGACCCGGTGGCCGAGTTCCTCGGCGTAGCGGATGTCGGTCTGCTCGACGGCGGAGACCCCCTCGACGTACGCCTCGTCGAAGCGCACCGGGACGCCGAACGCCATCGCGCACATGAGCGTGAGCTTGTGCGCGGCATCGATCCCCTCGACGTCGAACGTGGGGTCGGCCTCGGCGTAGCCGTTGGCCTGGGCGTCGGCGAGCGCCTCCTCGAAGCTCACGCCACGCGTCCGCATCTCGCTGAGGATGAAGTTGGTGGTGCCGTTGATGATGCCGACGACCCAGTCGATCCGGTTGGCGACGAGGCCCTCACGGAGCGCCTTGATGATGGGGATGCCGCCGCCCACCGCCGCCTCGAAGGCCACCATCACGTCGTTGGCCCGGGCCGCCGAGAAGATCTCGTTGCCATGGACAGCGAGGAGCGCCTTGTTCGCGGTGACGACGTGCTTGCCGTTCTCGATGGCCTTCAGGGTGAGGTCCTTGGCGATGCCGTAGCCGCCGATGAGCTCGACCACGATGTCGATGTCCGGGTCGGTGACGACCGAGACGGCGTCGTCGGTCACCTCCGCCCTGCCCTGCACGATGCTCTCGGCGAGCTCGGTGTTGAGGTCGGCGACGCGTGAGATGACGATGGGTCGTCCCACGCGGCGGGCGATCTCCGCCTGGTTTCGGGAGAGCACGTCGAAGGTGCCGCCTCCGACGGTGCCGATGCCCAGGAGGCCTACTCGAATCGGGGTGATGTCTGTCGTCACGAGGGGGAACGCTACAGGGACGGCGCGCTCACCGACCCTCGCCCACGCTGTGGAGTCGCACGGGCTCGTGGTCCACCTGCAGCGTGGTGTGTGAGAGGGCGAATCGCTCCTGGAGGACCGCCTCCACCTCGCGGCGCACGGCGTGGCAGTCGGTGTCCCGGGCGACGGTGAGATGCGCGGAGAGCGCGCCGAAGCCGGAGGTCACCTCCCAGATGTGGAGGTCATGCACACCGACCACGCCCGGGTGCCGGACGATCGTCTCGCCCACCGCGTCGGGGTCGATGCCGAGCGGCGCGGCCTCGAGCAGCACGCGCGTGCTCTGCGAGACGAGACCCCACGCGGATCGGATCATGAGGAGGGCGACGAGGAGTGCCGCGATGGCATCCGCACGGTTGTACCCGGTCACGAGGATGACCGCGCCGGCGACGATGGCGGCGACCGACCCGAGCAGGTCCATGAGGACGTGCTGGTAGCTGCCCTCGATGTTGAGGCTGCGGCGGTCGGCTCCGGAGAGGATGAAGAGCACGACGATGTTGACGAGGGCTCCGATGGCGGCCGTGACGAGGACCCATCCCCCGAGGACGTTCGACGGCTCGATCAGACGGTGGACGGACTCGTAGATGACGTAGCCCGCGAGGACGAACAGGGTGATGCCGTTGACCTGCGCGGAGAGGATCTCCACGCGCTTCAGGCCGAAGGTCATGGACCCCTTGGCCGGCCGGGCCGCGAGATGGAGTGCCACGAGCGAGAGCGCGATGGCGAGCGCGTCGACCAGCATGTGCCCGGCGTCGGCGACGAGGGCGACGGATCCGGCCAGGAATCCGACCACGACCTCGACCACCATGAAGCCCGCGATCATCACGAGCGAGAGGACCAGGCGGTTGCGGTTCGTCGTGGTCACATGGCTGTGCGAGTGCCCCGCGTGGTCGTGATCGTGGCCCATCAAACCGTTCCCGGGTCGCTGGCGTGGCGCATGACGACGGCCGCGTTCATGCCCTCATTGTAGGCGGGGCCCGGCGGAACGACCACCGCCGTCATCAGCCGTTCGAGGTTCCCAGCGTCGCGCTGTTGACGGCGGTCACCACGTCGCCGTCGACCGTGACCACGGTCGTGCTCGGGAGCACCTCGGCGAGCTTGGCCGCCAGCGCGCGCGGCTCGTCGGTCGCGACGCGGAGTGTCAGGGTGCCCCGGTCGCCCGCGCGGTCCACGGTCACGCGACCACCGTGCCATGCGAGGGCGAGTGAGTGGTCGTTCGTGAGCGCCCAGAGCTCGGAGGCGCCGAACGTCGTGTCGACCACGCGGCGCTGCCCCTCCGGCACGGCCGGGACGGACACCGCCACCGCTTCGTCCCTGCCGGACAGGTACCGCTCCGGCTCCATGACGGCGAGCGTCGTCCGCGGAGGGTCGGCGAACGCACGGTCCACCGCGGCCTGGCCGCCCTTCGCACGGAGCGCGGTGATGAAGGCGGAGCCCTGCGTGTAGGGGAACTCGAGGCTCCGCTGCAGGTAGGGCGGCAGGGTGAGCTGCGTGTTCGACAGCTGGTTGAGCGACCCCGAGAGCTCACCGAGGATGCCGGAGGCCCCCTGCCCCTGCAGGAAACGGGTCTGCACCTCTGTGGCCTCTCCCTCGATGACGGACTGGACGGCGGAGACGGCGTCCTCGTCCGAGGGGTTCGCCTTCATCAGGTCCTCGAGCGGGTGCTTCCGGTCCTGGATGGCGTGGACGATCTCGTGGACGATGGTGGAGTCGGTGACGTCGGCTCCCCCGCGCTCAACGAGGTAGAGACGGTCCGACTTCGGGTCGTAGAGCCCCGCCGCCTGGTCGGCGAGCCCGTCCTTCGTGATGGATGCGAGGTTCTGCCCCGGTTCGAGGACGCCCATGAGGTGGACGAGGTCGTCGTATCCCGCGGTCTGGGTGGGATCGGGATCCTCGTCGGAGAGCCGCTGGATCAGGGCCACGAGATCGTCCCGGTCCAGCCGGCTGACCGAGACCGGGCCGGGCAGGTCGGTGCCCGCGAGATCCTCCGCCGCCTCCTGGAGGCGCGGGATCCGGGTGGCGTCCGACTCGGTCCGTACGGACTCGCCAGAGGTGGCCGTGGTCGTGGACGCCCCGCCGAACCAGGTGACGCCCAGGCCGAGCGCGACCACCACGACGGCGGCCACCAGGAGCGGCAGCAGTGCGGCGAACGGGTGCCCCTCCGTGGGCGGTGCGGACGGTGCGGTCGGCGACGTCTCCGTGTCGCGGATGTCCAGATCGTCCTGATCGGTGTGCGGCATGCGGACGATTGTAGGCCCGAACCCCGTTCGCACGGCATGGCGACGGTGAAGATCCCGCAAGGTCCGACGACGACGGGCCAGGTGTGCAACCTTTCACGCCGCGCTGGCGAATAGAGGGTGATGACCCGGTCGGACCGACAGCTTCTGAGCGATGACGGCAGCGATGCGTTCGAGGAGTTCGTGGTGCGCCATCACGACGGAGTCCACCGCTACGTCCTGCGCCGGCTGGGACCGAACGAGGCGGACGCCGTGGTGAACGACGTCTTCCTCACCGCGTATCGCACACGGTCCCGGTTCCGGGCGGATGCCGAGGACGCCCGCCCGTGGCTCCTCGGTATCGCCACCAATCTCATCCGCCGGGAACGGCGGGCCGAGGCGCGAGCTCTGCGCCAGTTCGCGGCGAGCGCCATCGACCCTGTCGCACCGCACATCCGGTCGCCGGAGGTCGCGATCAGCGCGGACCTCGCCGCCGCCATGCACGGAATGCGGCCGAAGCACCGCGACGCGCTCTTCCTCTTCGCGGTGGCGGAGCTCACCGTCGACGAGATCGCCGAGGCCATGGAGGTCGCGCCCGGAACGGTGAAGTCCTGGCTGCACCGCGCCCGTGCCCATGCCCGCCGCGTGCTCGGCGCGCACGAGGTGAACGACGCGGCCCCACCGGCCGCCACGACGGAGACGCCCTCATGATCGACCACGCACTCAGCCGGTTCCGGAGCTATCTCCCGGACGTGACGCCCGACGAGACGGCCAAGCGGGAGCTGGCGCGCCAGGTGATCGCGACCGCCGACACCCTGCCGGCGCCGCAACAGACCCGTCGCCGGGGTCTCGTGGTGGCGACCGCCACCGGGCTGGCCGCCGTCGGCGCGCTCGGAATCGTCATGACGAAGGTCGACCGCCGGTC
>CAYOSM010000012.1:0-24100 GCA_964406645.1 uncultured Bifidobacteriaceae bacterium
CACCTCACGGCACAGGCACATGTGGGTGTCGGAGGGGGGTAGGGGGTCAGTGGGAAAGCGCGCGCCGCGGGCGATCTGCGTTGACTGCGGCGAGAAGTGCTGGGGGCGGACGCGATCCGGCAGGCAGGACGTGCCCAGGTGTCACGCCTGCGCCAATGCACTGCTACGCGGGGTAAGCCGTGGTGGACCCCAGGGGATTGTTCCGGGTCACAACTACAGGACATGCAGCTGCGATGAGTGCCGATCCCGCCGCAACGCCAGGGCACGCGAGTACGCCGCGAAGCGCCGCGCAGCCGGGGATCCGATCGGCGTCAATGCGCCATCGAAGGTCAAGCGTCGGGCGGGCCGACCGCAGAGGGTGACGGCACCGTGTGTCGCCTGCGGTGAGCCGGTCCAAAGGTCCAGTGCGGCGCAGCCGATGCACAACGCCTGCCGGATTCGCCCCGGCGAGTGGATTTCGCGGAACGCTCGGTTCGCCATCTATGAGCGCGACCAGAGTGTGTGCCAACTCTGCTTCGGGATCGTTGATCTCGACCTGGCTCCGACTGCCCGAATGGCTGCGACGCTCGATCACATCATTCCGCGCGCCTGTGGTGGCTCGGACGACCCGGGCAACCTCCAGTTGGCGCATCGGGCATGCAACTCGGCCAAGGGCGCCAAGGTCGCGTAATGCCCTTCGCCACTCGCGCGATCGCCAAGCGACGTCGCGCTGAGGTCCGTGCTCGCGACGGTGAGACGGTCTGTGCGCTGCAGCTCACCGACTCGTGTCGGGTCGAGCGGGGCTGGATGGACTACGAGACCCGCGACAATCGCAACCCTCGCCAGTTCACCGTCGACCACGTCGTCTCCACCGAGGAGGCCCGCCGGCTCGGCTGGTCGCCGGAGGACGCGGACGGCCTCGACAACTGCCAAGGCGTGTGCCGGGCCTGCAACCGCGAGAAGAGCGACGGTCTCGGCGCCGTACATGATGTGGCGCCGACGTGGGTCAATCCCCGGTTCGCGCACCTGATCTAGTCCCTCACTCCCGAGGGGCGACTACCGCACCGACGCGGGTTCTCGTCGGGACACAGGGAGGTGGCCGACGATGGCCGAGGACTCGCAGTACGGCTCTCTCTCCGACGCGATGGTGGCTGGCGACTCGCTTGCCGAGGCGCTCTTGCGCTACCGGGGCCTGGCGGAGACGTGGAGCACCATGCCGCAGCTTCGCGGGCAGATCAACTCGCAGCTGACGGCGATGAAGGCCGAGATCGAGCGTCTCCGGGCGCTGGCGAAGCAGGCGGCCCGACCGGGTGCGCCGGCGGGCTCGGATGAGTCGAAGTTCGGCCAGGTCGTGCCGATCGATGGCCGGTTCAGCAAGACCGGCTAACCCTGCCCCACTGCTCGAGATAGCGCGTCACGCCTTCGTCCCGGAGGACATGGCCTCGACTCGCTACTACGAGTTGATCGCGCCGCAGTTGCCCGGCATGGGCATCGCGTTCGATCAGTGGCAGGAGGACATGTGGTACGCGGGGCTTGCGCTCCGTGTCGACGGGTCCTTGTGCTGCGACGTGATGGGCGTGACGCTCAGCATCGCGCGGCAGGCGGGGAAGACCTACGGCGTGATGGTCGGCCTGATCGCGATCTGTCTCTCACGGCCGGGAACGACGGTGGTGTGGACCTCGCACCACGACCGCACTTCTTCGGAGACGCTGGAGAAGATCGCGAGCATCGTCGAGCGGGCTGAGATCCGCCCGAGGATGCGCGCGCAGTTCCCGGTGGTCAGGACCGACGACGGCCGCGGGGTGCACTTCGCCAACGGCTCCCGGATCCTGTTCGGGGCTCGCGCATCCGGCTTCGGTCGCGGGTTCTCCGAGGTCGACATCCAGGTCTACGACGAGGCCCAGCACCTCGTCGAGTCGGCGCTGACCGACATGCTGGCCGCGATGAACGTCTCCGACATCGGTCTCGCGTTCCTCATGGGCACCCCGCCGCGGCCCAAGGAGATCGCGCTCGGTGTGCACGAGGCGTTCAGCCGGCGCCGGACCCGGGCTCTGGCCCCGAGGAAGCGGCGGCCCTATAAGGGCGTCTACATCGAGTTCGCGCCCGAGAACGCCGAGGACCTGGTCGCCGACCTGGTGGCCGACATCGACCACCCCGACTTCTGGGACCTGCTCAAGCAGGCCAACCCCTCGTTCGGGTTCCGGGTGGGCCGCTCGGCGATCGAGCGGCTGGTCGAGAACATGTCGCCCGACGACGTGATGCGCGAAGTGCTGGGCATCTGGTCCAAGACGGTGGAGTCGGCGTCGGTGGTCGGTCGCCGCGACTGGGCGGTGCGGACAGAGGCTGTCGCGGACCTTCCGTCGATCACCGCTGTCGGGGTCAATGCGAGCCGCGACGGCCGGTTCTTCGTCTCGGTCGCGTGGCGCGACCAGGAGTCCGCGCACGTGGAGCTGGCGTGGTCGTCGTCCTCTGAGGCCGAGACTCTGCGGTTCCTGGGCGCGTTGGCGACGAAGCGCACCCCGATCAAGCACGACTCGACCGGTGCCGCATCCGGGGTCGGGAAGCAGCTCAAGGCGGCCGGGTACACCGCGAGCGCCTACACGCTGACCGAGGCCACCGAGGGCAACGCGCTGCTGGCGGCGATGGTCGAGGAGGACCGCCTCACCCACGGCGGACAGCCCGAGCTCGACCAGGCGGTGCGCGACTCCAGGCGCGGTGACCGGAAGGCCGGCGGGTGGCTGATCCAGCCCCGCCACGAGAGCGCGGCCATCGGGCCGCTGATCGCCACCGCGGCGGCCCTGTACGCCGCGATGACCACCAAGCAGCGAACCGGGACAGCGTCGTTCTGAGGGAGGGGAGAGCAGATGGCCCTCACTTCCGCCCAGCAGGACGCCCTCGCGGTCCTGGTGCGGTCCGCCTGGGATCGCTTCGTCCGCGAGCGTCCGACCTACGTCGATATCCGCGGCTACTACCACGGCAACAAGGGCATCCCGAAGGCGCCGGCCGGTGCAGAGCCACGCCTGGTCGAGATTGCCGCCAACGCAGTGGACAACGTTCTGCCGCTGGCCATCGACTCGCTGTCCACGCCGCTGTCGGTCGTGGGGTTCCGCACCCCCGACGTCGACACCGACCTTGAGGCATGGGACCAGTGGCAGGCCGAGGCGATGGACGCCCGGCAGGTCGGCATCTTCCGTGACGCCAACCGGTACGGCCGCGCGTTCGGGTTCGAGGACGAGAACCGGCTACGGCTCGGCAACCCCCTGAACTCCTACGCCGCCTACGTCGACGCCGAGGACGACTACCCGCTCTACGGCTTCACCCTCACCGTCGACGAGACCGGGCCGGTGGTCCGGCTCGGGATGCTGTTCTACGACAAGACCACCCGCTACACGCTGACCGTCGGAGAGATCTCGCAGGAGGTCTACGACTCCACCGGCGTGGACGCATTCATGGCGTCCTCGTTCGCGATCACGCCGGTGCTGGTCGACTACCGCCCGCACGGCTACGGCCATCCCCCGATCTTCAAGTTCGGCGACGGCAACCCCGAGATCACCGCCGACATCATGCGCCGCCAGCGCTCCATCAACTCCTCGGTCTACAACCGCGACGTGTGCGAGGAGTACGCCGCGTTCCCGCAGAAGGCGCTCATCGGCTGGGACGGCACCGAGGAGCAGAAGGCCAAGGCGGGCATGACCAAGGTCATGGCGTTCATGGACGACGACGTGAAGGTCCAGGACTTCGCCGCCGCCGACCTGGCCCAGTTCATCGCCGAGGTCAACGAGAAGAAGCTCGCCCTCGCGCAGGCGTTGCAGGTCTCTCCGGTGCTGCTGGTCCCGACCGCCAACATGGCCGCCGACATGATCGCGCTGGCCAACGCGCCCTACAGCCGCAAGCTCCAGTCCAAGCAGCGCACGCTCGGGGAGGACATCGAGCGCTGGCTCCGCGCCCGCGCCGCACGGTCCGGCGTCGAGGTGCCCGACAACGCTGAAGCCGTCTGGGACGAGACCGAGCCCCGCTCCTACGCCGCGGTCATCGACGGCATCGTCAAGCTCGCCTCGGTCGAGGACCGCCTGACCAAGAGCCTGGTCGAGGACATCCCGGGCTGGACCACCCAGAAGGTCGAGACGTTCATGGGCGAGGTGCGCCGCAAGACCGGCGCCGCAGCGCTGGCCGCTCTGCGCGCCGCCGCACCGCCGGAGGAGTAGGTGTCCCTCCAGTCTGAGACCGCCGACCTGGTGCGGCTGGCCGGGCGCGACCTGGCCGCCCTCCTGCGCCTGGTGGAGCAGGGCGCGGACGCCGGGACCGCGCTGCACGACCTGCTCCCGGCCATCGTCCGCGACTACGGCCAGATGGGTGCCGCGCTGGCAGCCGACTGGTACGACGACCAGCGCGACAAGGCCGGGGTGCCGGCGCGCTTCACCGCCGTCCCCATCGAGCCAGACGACCGGGGCGCCCATGCGCTCATCGGCTGGGCACTGACCACCGCGGCCACTACCGCCGGGCTGCACGCGCTCATCCTGGGCGGCACCCAGCGGCGCATCGCCGACCATGTGCGGCTCACGGTCGCCAACTCCTCGGTGGCCGACCCGGGCGCGCGCGGCTGGGTCCGGGTCGGCGTCGGGAACACCTGCGACTGGTGCCGCCGCTACCTCGACGGCGAGGTCCGCACCGTCGCCGGCTACGACTTCGACGCCCACGACTCGTGCAACTGCACCACCCGGCCCGCCTGGGCCTGAGTGATCTTCGCCCGACTCCACGGGCGACCTACCGCACCCGCGCGGGTTCTCGCGGGGAGAAACGACTGGAGGATGTCCATGCACCGCACGTTGCGCGACCGCTACCCGTTCTTGACCTTCGTCGACGAGCCGCCCACCGACGGCGGTGGAGGCGGCGGGGGCGACCCGGCGAAGACCTTCACCCAGGAGGAGGTCAACACCTTCCTCGCCAAGGAGCTGGCACCGCTCAGGGACCAGCTCAAGGCGCTGAAGCCGGCGGCGGAAGAACTCGCCAAGATCAAGGACTCGCAGAAGACCGAGTTCGAGCGGCTGACCGCTCGCGCCGAGGACGCCGAGAAGAAGGTCGCCGACTTCGAGTCCAAGGCCGCCCGTGCCGCCCTGGTCGACGCCATCGCGACCGAGAAGAAGCTCGACGCGAAGGCCAAGGGCCTGCTGGCCAAGTCCGGCGTCACCGACGAGGCAGCGCTGCGCGAGTACGCCGCCGAGCTCGGCGAGGCCATCACCACCGCGCCTGCGCTTCCCACCCCGCTCTACACCCCATCGGGCAACGGCGAGGTCTCCGGCAAGGAGGCCGCTGCCCGCGCCAACGCGACCGCGCTTCTGAAGCGGTCGCGCTCCTAAAGACCCCCTTCGCGGTCTCGCGTCGGGCAAACCCAACACACAAAGGAGGATGTCATGGCTCTGCCTGACTCCATCGTGCGTGCCGACATCGAGGCCGCCATCCGCGAGGGCTACTCCGGTGAGTTCCTCAAGTCCGCGAAGGGCACGTCCGCCGTGCTCCAGGCGGTCCCCACCAAGATCATGTCCAACAAGACGGTCAAGTTCTCGACCCGCTCCGAGCGGCCGGTCGCGGGCTGGGTGGGCGACACGGACAACTCCGGCATCAAGCCGAAGTCCAAGATCGAGTGGTCCTACGTGACCGCCACGGCCGAAGAGGTCGCGGTCATCATCCCGGTCCACGAGGACACCATCGCCGACGCTGACGAGGATGTGCTCGCCGAGATCACCGCCGAGGGTGGTGCCGCTCTCGGTCGCGTGATCGACGAGACTGTCCTGTACGGCACCAACAAGCCGGTCTCGTGGACCTCGCTGGACTTCCTGGCCTCCGCGACGGCGGCGAGCCAGCTCTACACCGTGGACGACGAGGCCGGGGCAGATGACCTGTACGGCGCCCACCTTCAGGCCGCGGGCGCTCTCGCCAACAAGGGCGTCATCGCCTCCCGTGCCATCGGCGCCCCGTCGCTGCGCTGGGAGCTGGCGAACCTCCGCAACACGGACGGCGCTCTGCTGGTGGGCGGCCAGAACCTCCCCTTCCAGACCGTCTACGCCGACAACGGGGTCTTCGACACCGACGAGGCGATCTCGTTCCTGCTCGACCCGAACCACGTCCGCATCGGCATCCGCAAGTCGCTGGAGGTCAAGTTCTCCGACCAGGCGTACCTGACGGGCACCGAGGGCAACGGGTTCTCGCTGTGGGAGCGGGACATGGTGGCGCTGCGGTTCGTGATGCGCGTGGCCTACGTGCAGGACACGGGGCTGACCTCGACGGGTGTCGCGGCCGCTCCGATCGCCGCCGTCGTCGCCGGCGAAGAGTCCTGACCGGACACTGAGACAGGGGGCAGCACATGGCGCTGGTGCCGCTGATTGATCCCGACGAGGTCTCCTCGGACCTGGCGGGCAAGGTCTCCGAGGCCAAGCTCGCCATGATGATCAGCGGCGCCTCGGCGGCTGCCTACCGTGCTGCCCCCTGTCTCACCGACACCCCGACCGACGAGCAGTTGGCCGAGGCCCGGCTCGTCGTTCTCTCGGCGGTCGAGCGGTGGCTGACCGACGGGTCCGGCATGTCAGGCCGCACTCAGAACGCGGGACCGTTCGGAGAGACCACCACCCCACCCCCGCAGCGCTCGTCGGGGTACCGGCTGTGGCCCTCGGAGATCGCCAACCTGCAGGCGATCTGCCGGTCAGGTTCGGGTCTGACCTCGATCGAGCTGGTGTCGTCGCAAGGACCGCGGCGCCGCAGCACGGACTTCTTCGACGCAGGGCCTCCGGCGTGAGCCTCGACTTCGCCGCCGAGCCCGTCACCCACGTCGCCGTCACGGAGACGCGGGACCGGTACGGCAACACGACCCGCACCGAGGCCGCGCCGGCCACCCTGTCGGCGCTGGTCGCTGGCCGGTCGACCGACGAGAGCGCCGATCCCCGGTCGCCGCGGCTGATCGTGGGGTTGACGCTGTACCTGCTCGACACCTCGGTCGTGCCCGGTGTGGCCGACTACTTCGTCGTGCGCGGCTGGCGGTACGAGGTGGACGGCGAGGCGCACCGGTGGGCCGACATGGGCGTGGAGGTGCCGGTGAAGCGCACGGGCACGGCACCCGAGCCGCCCGAGCCTGACGAGGACGAGGAGTCCTGATGGGCGCGCCGATGGTGGTCTTCGTCGACCCGGTGCGGGCGATCATCGACTACCTGACGCCCGCCGTCGATGCCTCGGCAAACTTCCCCGACGAGCGGCTCACCGGCGAGTTCCGCATCCAGGTCGCGTTGGACGGGTCCGGGGTGGCCGACTATCCGGTGACCGAGCGGGCCACGGTCCGGGTCACGCTGTGGATGCCGCCCGAGTACCGGACGGTTCCCGAGTTGGCCGACTCCTACATCCAGGCGCTGCTGGTGGCCCATCCCGGCGACGAGCACGTGTGGTCGGTGCAGCCGCTGACCGGTCGCCTACCCGGCACCGACCCCGACACCGGCAACCAGTTCATCACGTTCACGGTCCGGGTCAACCTGCGCCCGCAGATCGGGGCGTGAGCATGGCCAGGCAAGGGGTGCGCCTCAACCATGCGGGCATCTCCCGCATCCTCAAGTCTGCCGAGATGGCCGCTGCCACTCGCAAGGCCGCTGAGCAGGTCGCGGAGAACGTCCGCGGCATGGGCATCACGGTCGGCGACGTCGACGGCGGCACGCACGAGATCGACCTCCCCGTCACCGTGACCACGTTCACCACCGACCGCGCCCACGCCGTCGTGGCCCTGGCTCACCCGGCCGGCATCGCCGTACAGGCCAAGCACGGCGCACTCACCAAGGGCGCCTCGATGGCGGGCCTTGAGGTGACCAGCAGGGACCAGTAGGTCCCTCCCGATTCTGGCCGCGCCTGCGGCCTGAACTGCGCGTCCTGTCCATCTCATGAAGGAGAGACAACATGGCTGGCAACACTGCCAACGCCGCGGTGTGGGGTGGCGCGGACGTGCTCATCGCACCACTCGGCACCGCGATCCCCGACGGCAACGCCGCGTTCGACCCGGCGTGGAAGTACGTCGGCCTGCTCAACGGCGAGCAGGGCTTCGAGGAGGGGCTGGAGGTCCAGTCCACTGACCACTCCGCGTGGGGGTACGGCGTCATCGCCACCACCTACCAGGGCCAGAAGACCACCCGCACGTTCACCGCCCTGGAGGAGAACTCCGTGGTGATGGGCCTGGTCTACGACGTCTCCGACATGACGTTCGACGACGTGGAGGGCACCTACGAGGGCGACCTCAAGGTCCGCGACGTGACCGAGCGGGTGCTGATCGCGTTCGTGACCCGCTCGGGTGGCATCGAGAAGCGGGCCATCACGAAGGCCGGCGCGACGGTCATGCCGACCTCGGCGGGCACCGAGTCGGAGACCGCGCTCGCGTCGAAGAGCTTCACCGCGACGATCATCCCCGACGCCAGCAAGGCGCTGTGGACGGTCTACAAGGGCGAGGCGCTGGACGAGGAGTCCTGACAAGCCAGGCCGGGCGGGAGTTCTGCGCAGTTCGCCCGCCCGGCCTGCTTGACCCCTGAGCTGCGCGCACATGAAGGGAACTGCGCATGAGCAAGAACGCCGAGGCTGAGGCCAAGAGCCCCGAGGTGGCCGTGGTCGAGTGGCGGGGTCACCGCTTCGAGGTGCCGCGCCAGTACAACGACTGGTCGGTCGACCTCGTGGAGTCGCTGGAGGAGGGCAAGGCCGTCGGCATCATCCGCGGCGCCCTGGGTCCTCGTCAGTGGCAGGCGGTGAAGGCCGCGAACCTCAAGATGCGCGACCTGGGCGAGTTGTCCGACGCCATCGTGAAGGCGCTCGGGTTCGGCTCCAAGGGGGAATCTCCGGCCTCGTCCGCTTGATCCGTGACCACGGTGATGCGGTCGAGGCCGATCTTGCGTTTGCGGGGATCGACCTGCGCGACCTGTGGCGGCCGGGGTCGGGGCTCACCCCTCGGCGGCTGCTGGTCCTGATCCGGGGACTGCCTCCCGATGCCCTTCTGTGGGCTCGGGTGCGGGCTGCTGAGGAGCAGGCGAAGGTTCCGACGGTCGACCGGCTGCGGGAGCGTCAGGCGCACTACGCGGCCCTGGGACACTGACCGCGACACTCCCGGCGACCAGGGCGAGCCCGAGGACGATGGTCCCGACCGGGAGCGACCTCGCAGCCGTCCTGGCTGCGTCGCAGTCGTGGGGCTGTATCCCTCCCATGCCGGACATCGTGTCGGTCATCAGGGCTACTCGGTAGTCGCTGCTCTCGTGGAACGGCGTGCCGCACTTGTAGCCGCCCGAGCTGACGGGCAGCACGAAGCCGAGCCCGATGCCGACGAGCAGAAGGAACGCGCCCACCCCAAGGAGGGCGAAGTTCAGCCGGTTCATCCACGCACTGTCGCACAACCGAATCGTGAGGGAGGCGTGAATGGCTGAGAACGTCGGCTGGTCCACCCTCGATGTGATCCCCTCCGTGCGGGGTCTGGCGACCGAGCTGGAGAAGCAGACCCGTGGCGACCTGGCCGCGGCCGGGCGGAAGGGCGGGCGGCAGTACGGCGACGCGATCGCCGATGAGGCGTCGGGTCGGATCCGCCGCGGGCTCGGCGACGCCCTCAAGGATGTGGCCCGCCCGCTGACGGTCGCGGCTGCCGGTGCGGGGATCGTGGCCGGGTTCCGCTCGGTCGTCTCCTCGGCGTCGGAGGCCGAGCAGGCCGTCGGCGGGGTGCACGCGGTCTTCAAGCAGTACGCCGACGGGGTGATCGCCGACAGTCAGGCAGCCGACCAGGCGCTCGGGCTGTCGGCCTCGGCCTACCAGCAGCTCGTCACCCTCTCCGGTGCACTGCTCAAGAACAAGGGGATCTCCGACTTCGCCGCGCAGGCTCGGACGCTGGTCGAGACCGGCGCGGACCTCGCCGCCCAGTTCGGCGGGTCCACCAAGGACGCCGTGGACGCGCTGAACGCGGCGCTGCGGGGCGAGTCCGACCCGATCGAGCGGTACGCGATCAGCCTGAACGAGACGGCCGTCAACGCCGAGTTGGCCGCGAAGGGCCAGGCGGGTCTGACCGGTGCCGCGCTGGACCAAGCCAAGACGCAGGCGCGGTTGACGATCATCCAGCGGCAGGCCGCCGACGCGCAAGGTGCGTTCGCGCGCGAGTCGGAGACGCTGGCCGGCAAGCAGGCGCGACTCAGTGCCGAGTGGGCGAACATGCGCGCCGAGCTGGGCAGCAAGCTGCTGCCGATCACGGCCGACTTCGTGGGGCTGCTCAACGACAAGGCGCTGCCCGCGCTGCAGGATGCGGGCGGGGTGGTCTCCGGCCTGGCCTCGGGGTTCCGGTCGCTGCCGCCGGAGGTGCAGGCGGCCACGGTGGCGATGGTGGCCTACCGGGCGGCGCAGGCGGCTGGGGTCACCGACTCTGTGGCGTCGGGGCTGTCGCGGACCGCGTCGGCGTTCGACGACATCCGGCTGCGTGGCATGGTCGCGGCGGATGCGTGGCGTGACTACCGGTCGGCGTCGATCGTGGCGGTGGAGCAGGGCTACCGGTTCTCCGACTCCTCGAACCGGGTGGTGGCGGGACTGGCCGCGATCCGTGCGGGCGCCCAAGGTGCGAGCGGTGCGCTGCGCCGCGGACTGTCGGGTGCGCTGGGGATGGTCGGCGGCCCGTGGGGCGCGGCGTTCGTGGGCGCGACGCTCGTGGTCGGCAAGTTCTGGCGAGAGCAGCAGAAGGCCAAGGAGCAGGCCAAGGAGCTGACCGCGACGCTGGGCGAGCAGACCGGCGCCATCACGGAGCAGACCGAGGCGACGGTCTTCAAGAACCTCCAGAGCGACGGCGCGATCCGAGCCGCTCAGATGCTCGGCGTCGGCCTCACCGACGTCCGTCAGGCCGCGCTCGGCAGCGAGACCGCGATGACCCGCGTGAACGCCGCCATCGACGCCTACATCTCGGCGCTGCCCGAGGTGACCGAGGGGAACTCGCAGGCCGCACAGGCGATGCAGAACTCCCTCGACGCGGCCGACAAGTTGCGCGGCGCCCTCGGCTTCCAGACAGGCGTGGTCGAAGAGTCGAGCCAGGCATGGCGCGACCAGCAGGAGTTCCTCAAGGGGTCGACCGCCGCGACCGAGGACGCCACCGACGCCACCGAGGACGCGACGAAGGCGACCGGCGACTACCGGGGCGCCATCGAGCGCACCCGCGACGCGATCCGCGACCTGATGCAGGCAGAGAACGACCGCCGCGAAGCCGCCGCGGGTGATCGGCGCGACCGGATCGGGCTGCTGGACCAGCTCGCCGCGGCCCGCAAGGAAGCCCGCGAGGGCAAGAAGACCCTCGACGAGAACACGGCGGCTGGCCGGGAGAACTGGAACGCGCTGCTCGACCTGGCCGACCAGTGGAACCAGTCGACGCCGAAGGTCCGCAACGCGAAGGGCGCCTACAAGGACATCCGCGAGGAGTTCGTCGAGGTCGCCGAGCAGATGGGCGCCAACGAGGAGCGGGCCAAGATGCTGGCCGACGAGCTGCTCAAGGTGCCCAAGAAGGCCCCCGTCGAGTTCCAGACCAAGGGCTACCGGGAGGCGATGGAGCGGATCCGCCGCCTGCGCGAGGAGTCGAAATACCTCACGCCGGTCATCGACCTGGCTCCGCGTGGATTCGGCAACGAGCGCGGCGGCCCATCCCAGCCGCGACCGACGTCGCCCCGGCAGCCGGACCCCCAGGGCCGTCCGGCGCCGATGTTCACCGGCCCCATCACGGTCGTGGCACAGGACATGCGGGGCGTGGAGGACGGGATGAAGCGACTGGGTCGCCGTGCCGCTGCGGGGGGGTGGTGACGAATGTCGACTCTGTCGATCTCCATCGCCCGCCCGGTCGGGGGTGCCTACGTGGTGACCAACACCCCGACGGCGGGGCGCTGGCTGCCCGAGGATGGACTCTCGACGCCCGCGTTCGAGGCGGTCTATACCCGTGGTCCCGAGTCGGCATTTGTCGACGGCGACACGCTGCTCGCTGTGCGGCGGGCTGCGTCGACGCTGCCGTTCACGGTCTACCTCCAGGCCGCCTCGGCGTCCGCGCTGACGGCGATGAAAGCCGAGCTGGCGGCGGCGCTCTGGCAGTGGCCGTGCGCCATCACCGTCGCGGTCGCCGGGCAGTCGGTGACCTATCAGGGCTGGCCGTCGGTGCCTCAGTGGGGGCCGGTCGATTCGGGAATGGTCGCCGCCCACATCGCCAGAGCCAGCTGTGTCGTGCCGGTCAACCCGGCCTGAGAGTAGGGGAGCAAGTCATGGCTGTTCGTCTGTCCGCTGGCCTGCGTGAGGACTTCGCGGAGGCGTTCGCGGCCGCGGTGGATGCGGGTTCGGGTGCGGGCAAGGTCCGCGTCTACACCGGCTCCCAGCCCGCGAACGTGGCCGCGTCGGCGTCGGGGACGCTGCTGCTGGAGTTCGTCCTTAACGACCCCGGCTTCGCGGCTTCGGGTGGGGTGGCGACGTTGGATGCGGACCCGGCGATCACCGACGACGCCCTCGCCGACGGGACGCCGGGGTGGGCTCGGGTGCTGGACTCCGACGACGCCGCGGTGATGGACGGGTCGGTGACCGGCTCGGGTGGTGGCGGGGACTTCGTCATCTCCGACACGTCGTTGGAGACGGGGCAGACGGTGACGCTGGTCTCGGGCACCCTGACCTGGCCGGCGTCCTGAGCCTCGGCCGGGGCCGAGCCTGATGTCGTACTCGTCGGAGGTCCTGGCCGACAGCCCGCTCGGCTACTGGCGTCTCGGCGAGACGTCGGGGACCTCGATCGGCGACTCCTCGACCCACGGCCGGACGGCTGGGACGTGGACGGGGTCGCCGACGCTGGGGGCGACCGGGCTGCTGGTGGGGGACTCCGACAAGGCAGTCTCCCTGCCCGGCACGGCCGGCACCTACGGGACGCTGCCGTACTTCTCGGATCTGCAGGGGCCGAACATCACGTGGGAGTGCGTGGTCAACTTCCCCTCCATCCCGTCCGTCTGGTATCTCCTGATCGACCGCTATCGGACGAGCAACCGGGACCAGTTCATGCTGGCGGTCGTCAACGACGGCGGCGTGGCGAAGGCCGCCGCCGTCGTCTTCCCCGGCCCCATCACGGTCGTGGGAGCCTCGACGCTGACGCCGGGGACGACCTATCACATCGCCTTCACCGTGTCGGGCACGTCGGTGAAGCTCTACGTCAACGGCGTCCTGGACGGATCCGGCACCCTGTCGGGCACGATGAAGACCGGCACCACGCACACACCCGTCATCGGCGCCGGATACGCGGGTGGCTCCAATCCCATCTATCCGCTGCTGGGCACGCTGGACGAGGTCGCGGTCTACGGCACCGCCCTGTCTGCGGCGCGGCTGCTGGCGCACGCCACCGCCATCACCCCTCCGACCGGTGCCGACCTCGCACTCGCCGGGACGGCGCCCGCACCGAGTGCAGACTTCGGCCTGAGTGTCGCCGGGTCGACCCTCGCACTCGCGGGCGTGGCGCCGGACCCGGTCGCGGTCCTCGCTCTCTCGGCGGCCGTGCTCTCGCTCGACCTGGCCGCCACCCTCCCGCCCCCGGTCGCGGCGTTCAGCCTGTCGGCCCCCGCTACAGGTGCAGCGCTCGACCTGGGCGGCGACGTCGCGGCCCCGGTCGCGGACTTCACTCTGGGACTCGGCTACGTCGTGCCCGAGACCCCGCCCGTCGAGACCGACTCCGACGTCGTGGAGGCCGGAGAGGTCGACCAGGAGACCCACGAAGCCGACTGGCACCCCGACGTGCCCGCCGACCTTCCCGCCACGCTCCCGTGGGCCGAGGACGTCGCCCGCGCCTTCACCGTGCCGACGATGGACGGCACGCAGCCGGTCTATGCGGTCACCGAGGCCCGCACCCGCCGCCACGTCGACCGCATCCTCGTCAAGGCGGCCGGCACCTGGCACGACGTCACGTGGTTCCGCGGGGTCCGCACCCCGACCCCGGACTACCAGCTCGTCGAGCCCCTCACCTACGGCCCCGGCCGCCTCACCGTGCCGGCGGTCGTGCCGGTCTTCGAGGACCTGGGCGCCATCGACTGGCTGGCCAAGGGCGCGAAGGTGGTCGTGCAGCGCATCCACCCCACCACCGGCGACGTGGTGGCCGTCGACTACCGCGGCCGCATCTCCGACTGGAACGTGTCGGGTCGCGAGCTGACCGTTGAGCTGGGCGGGCTGCTCACCGGCCCCGCGTCCCACCGGTGGCGCCCCCAGCCCCCGGTCCGCCGCCGCGAGGACGTCGCCTACTGGCTCTACGCGGGGCTGCGGTACCTGCGCCAGCCCGTCGAATGGGACGAGTTCGGCGTCGCGTTGGTCACGCAGGGGGCGGCGATGTACGCCGACTACCTGCTCGACCTGTGCTCCCTCGGAGTCAAGCGCAACGGCGAGCAGGTCACGGTCGCCTACGACGAGGACGCCCGCAAGTGGGTCGTGGGCGCGAAGGACCGCGAGACCATCCACGCCACCGTCTACTTCGACGACGGGCCGATGAAGCCCGACCTGCGCCGCGACATGACAGCCGAGGTCGACGAGGTGTTCGTCACCGCCTACCTCGCCGACGGCACGAAGATCCTCAACACCGTCTGGCCCGGGCTGCAGCAGGAGAACCCGATCCCGGCCTACCCGATGGACGACGAGTCCACGTTCGGGCTCGACACCACCGACGCCGACACCGACACCGGCGACGGGATCTCGGTGATGAAGGAACGGCTGGTGCTGCTCGGCTACCTCGGCCGCGACGACTCCTACCCCCTCGACACCTACGACGTGTCCACGCAGATCGCGGTCTACGAGGCCCGCGCCGACCTCGACCTCCTCGCCGAGCCGGGCATGGCCGACGCCGCCGAGGACATGGAGGCCGACCCCGACCTGTGGGACGTCCTGTGGGACCTCGACGCGACCGGGTGGACCACCAAGGAGGCTCGCATCCTCCCGCTTGCGCAGCGGCGTGCGGTGCGCCGGTGGAACAGGTCCGCGACCGGCAACAAGGTCGACCTCAACGACGCCTACGACGAGCAGCAGGCGGCCGTCGCGGTGTCGACCTCGCTCGAACTGGGCACGGTGCGGTCCAAGAACCATGCCCGCCGGCTGGCGCGGCGGATGCTCGACGACGGCTCACCCAACTGGGTCGGCACCGTGTCGACCCGGCTCGCGCTCGTCCGCGGCGAGCACACCCCCGGCGACCCCATCGACGCCTCCGACGTGATGCCCGCCCGCGACCTGCGCCCCGGCATGAACCTGTGGGCGCCCCTGTTCGACGGCGGCGTCCGGTTCCACGTCTCCGGGGCCGACGTGTCCGCCGACGGCGCCGAGGTGCGGCTCATGCTCGACACCCGCGACCGCGACACCCTCCAGATCGCCGGGATCATCGAACGCAACCGGGAGAACCGCACCAGCCCCAGCCGGGCCTACCTCAACGCCAGGTCCTCGCGCACCCCGAAGGACATCATCTTCGGCCACGACGAGCACTTCGGGATCCTGGGCCACCGCGTCAACACGGGCGCGGGCCAGTGGACGGTCTACCCACTCATCGCCGGCGACTACGGCACGGTGGCCCGCGTCCACGTCGTCACCGGCCCCGGGGCTCCGCCGTCCTACGACGAGGAGATGACCGGCTTCGAGCCCGACGAGACCGAGTTCGCGGTGTTCGTGTTCGGGGAGAAGGTCAGCGCGGGCTGGCTGGCCGCGAACGTCGGGAACCCCCTCGACGACGGCAACCGGTGGTGGGCCAGCAAGGCGCAGCGGGAGACGGCCGAGGAGCGGCGGCTGCTGTACGCGGTCGGGTCCGAGAAGGCCCCGTGCGGCTACTGGCCCGGGAGCAAGCTGTCCGAGGAGACCGACGAGGAAGGCGACCCGCTGCCCGGCGACGACCTCACCGGGGAGTGGCAAGACGACGCCGCCTTCGCCTACCGGGCCCCCGACTGCGTGCTGTGGATGGCGATCTACACCGCCGGGCAGACCCGCATCAAGGCCGGGAAGCAGCTCTACGTCCAACGCGACGAAGGCGCCTGATGCCGCTGACCCTGATCGCCGAGCTGCCCTGCAACTACGTCATCACCGAGCCCGGCTCACCCCACCCGGCCGTCATCGTCGGCGGGACGACCGCGCTGCAGTCCGAGGACGGCGACGGCACCTACATCGACCTCGGCCCCTTCCCCACCTACGACGCCTCCTGCCAGATCGCCTTCCCCGGCACGGACGTGTTCGACGTCGACGACACCACCATCTGGTACCGGCTGCGGATCGTCGCCAAGCTCACCTCCGACCTCGTCGACGGCGAGGGCGGGGTGCTGCTGTTCACCGCCTATCCGCTGCTGTCCCACATGAACACCTCCGACCCCGACACCTGGGTCAACGACGGCACCTACCGGAACTACTACACCGCCGACACCTGGACCGATGAGCCCTTCACCGCCGCGGGCCAGCGTGCGGCGATCCTGGCCGGTGCCGGCACCGGTGCCTGGCCGGGCACGTTCGGCAACAACACCAGCGGAACCTCGGTCCGCGTCACCTACGTCGGGCTGCAGATCCTCACCGACGCCTACGTCCCGCCCGAGCCACCCACCGGCACCGCCCTGCCCGCGGCGCGCCAGTGGCCCCGCGAGGACGGCCGCGGCTGGTCGTCGGCACCGCGGCTCTACCCACCCCCCAAGTCGTCGCGGATCGTCGGCGGCCACCAGTGAGGAGGCGCCCGTGAGCGCGACCGAGCCGAGCCCGGGCGAGATCATGCGCCGCCTCGACGAGGTGTCTCGCCAGCTCATCGCGCTGGCGGGCGACCTGCGCGCCGACCGTATCGACGCAGCCGCCACCTACGTCCGCAAGGACCTGTACCAGTCCGAGACCACGACCATCCGCGCCGACATCGAGGGGCTCCAGGAGTCCGAGCGCGAGCGGGACAAGCGGGCCGCCGAGACCCGTCGGCAACTCATCGTCGGTGTCTGCGTCGCCGTGTCCGCCGCGCTCATCTCCCTGCTCGTCACGCTCGTGCTCAACGCTCCACCGGGAGGTCTGTGATGGACCGTCTGCGCGGGCCCGTCCCGTCGGTGCGCGCCACTCGCATCGCCATCTGGTGCGTGGTCGTGCTCGGGTCGCTGCTGGTGGCCGGGCTGATCTGGCAGGTGCTCAGCCTGATGGCCACCGACGAGGCGTCTCGTCGTGACCGTGATGACCTGCGCGAGCAGATCGGCGTCCTGGCTGGCGAGGTCGACGCCCAGCACCAGGCCGCGCAGGAGAACCGGGAGCGGTGCGAGCAGGCCGACGGCTGCACCCCGGCACCGGTCCCGACTCCCCCTGCGGGACCGAGGGGGCTGCCTGGCGAATCCGTCACCGGCCCACCCGGTCCGGCCGGGCCTCCTGGTCGGACCGTGGTCGGACCTCGTGGGCCGCGTGGCTTCACCGGACTCGACGGCGAGGACTCGACCGTCCCGGGTCCTGCTGGTCCGGCGGGCAGGGACGGTGCTGACTCCACCGTGGCCGGACCCAAGGGCGACCAGGGGCAGACCGGTGAGCGTGGCCCCGGCCCGACCGACGCGCAGGTCGCGGCGGCCGTGGAGGCGTGGTGCACGGCTCGCGGCGACTGCGCCGGACCCGTCGGCCCGGCTGGTCCGGCTGGTCCTCAGGGGCCGCCGGGCGTGATGCGTCCCGGCGTCTACGAGTGCCCGGCCGGGGAGTACGTGCGCGGGGTCACTGTGGTCGAGGACGGCTCCCTGATCCTGGCCTGCACGCCGCTGGTGCCCGTGGGGTGAAACTCACCGTCCGGGTCCTCGGCGTCACGGTGCTGACCATCGAGCGTGCCGACGACCCCGAGCCCGAGTCGCCTGGCCCCGACCGTCGCGACTGCACCACCTCTCCTGTCGGCTTCACGCCGCAGCCGCGTGACCAGCGCTGGGAGCGACCCATCCACGAGGAGGCATCGTGACCGACCCCCGCCTGGCCCGCCCCGAGTGGCGAGGTCGCACCAATGTCGACGCGCTCACCATCGCCTGCGTCGAGCACGCCGAGCAGATCGGCGGCCACGAGCACATCGTCACCCAGGGCTCCTACCAGGGCGGCGGCGGTGACCCACTCTCAGCGGGCACCCACGAGGCGGGCGGTGCCGTGGACCTCGCCTGGTGCGGACACGACCGCTGCCTGCGCGCCCTGCGTGAGGCCGGGATGGCCGCGTGGCACCGCACCCCCGCGCAGGGTTCCTGGCCGCACCACGTGCACGCCGTCGTCATCGGGCACCCCGACCTCGCGCCCTCGGCCGCTGAGCAGGTCGCCGCCTACCTGTCAGGCCGCAACGGGCTCGCGTCCAACGGTCCCGACGACGGGCCCCGGCTCAACCCCATCCCACGGCCCGTGTGGCCCTGGCCCCAGGAGGACGAAGTGAAGCCCGAGGACATCGACGCCATCAAGACGGCGCTGCTCAACCACAAGCTGACGGTCAAGACCCCGGCCGGGGAGAAGCGTGTGATCACCGTCGAGCAGGCGCTGATCGAGACGTTCAACAAGTCGGCCAAGGCCGCGAAGTCCTGACCGTGCGCCGTCGTCTGCGCGTCGTCGTCGCCAACGGCTACGGCGGCGGCAACACCGACAAGACCGCGTGGGCCGAGTGGCTGCGCGGCCTCAAGCGCCCCGGTCGCCCGATGGTCGTCCTCGGCTGCGAGCTCGACGGGCTCCACCACGTCATCGAGGGCACCCGGGGAGCGCGTCTCTTCACCGGCCCCACCGACGGCTCCAAGCCCACCCACGGCAACCGGGAGACGGGCGTCATCATCTACGGCCGCGGTCGCGTCACCCAGCACGACGCCTGGCAGTTGACGCCCGACCTGCGCGAGCCCCGCAACATCGCCCACGACAGGTGGCTCCACCGGGTCGCCTACAAGTACGGCGGCGTCACCACCGACCTGTACGCCTGGCACGCCAACGCCGCCATCAGGAGCGACCGGGGCGGCCTCAACGGCACCCGGCGCGCGCAGGAGTGGCGCAAGGCCCGCGGGAAGATCGCCGACCGCCTCGACGGCACCTACCGCCTCGGCCGCGCGTCGATCGCCGGCTGCGACGCCAACGAGGTCGACCGCCCCAACGTGGACAACCTCCGCGCCGTGTTCACCGGGCAGCGGCTCACCTGGCGCTCCGAGGAGCTGATGTGGCTGGCCTGGTCCAAGCACTGGCGACCCCAGCGCATCCACGTCATCCCGCCCGCTCGTGTCCCCGGCGTCGGCCCGGGTGAGCACCCCGTCATCGTCGCCGACCTCATCCGCACCAAGCGATAGGAGCACCCCGTGACAGTCGTCCAGCGCATCATCCGAGAGCCCGCTCTCATCAGCGGACTCGTCCAGGCCGTCCTGGCCCTCATCGTCGCCTTCGGGCTCGACCTGACCAGCGAACAGACGGCCACCATCCTCGCCGTGACCGCCGCGGTGCTCGCACTCCTCACCCGCTCGCTGGTCACCCCCGCCGGTGAAGTCGTCGCCACTCGGCGGCCCGACCGCGCCACCCCGCAGGCCGGACAGGCGTCGGATCTGCCGACCGGTGCCCCGGTCGCCGTCGTCCCCACCGACTGACCGCCCCCTCACTCGCGGTCAGCACCGCCCCCGCTCCGACACCCGCCCGGGTGCTCGGGGCGGGGGCTTTCGTGCGTTGTCGGACCCCCCTGCCACCCTCACCCCCATGACCGTCCGCGAGCACACCGCACTCGCCATCGCCGTTGTACCCGGGCGCCCCCGCCAGGTGCCTCTCACGCCGCACCCGCCTCGGCGTACAGCTTCCGCACCGTCGCACCGTGCCACCGGCCACCCTGCGCGGTCGGCACGCCCTCGCGCGCCAGCGCGTCTGCGATGCCCTGCCACGACGAGCCGCCGTCTCGCATGACGCGGATCAGGCGCAGCGTGTCCTCGGAGACGTTCGACCGGCGCCCTACCTTCGTGCCGCGTGCGCGCACCGCGTCTAGCGCGACCTTCGTGCGCTGCCCGATGATGCGCCGCTCCCACTGCGCCATCGAGATCATGATGTTGGCGACCAGCTCCCCGTTGGGAGTCGTCGTGTCCACGCCCAGGTCGAGCACGTTGATAGACCACCCCTCGGCGGCGGCGGCCTCCATTAGGCCGGCGAAGTCGAGCACGGAGCGGGAGAGGCGGTCGAGCTTGGCGACCACGAGCGCATCAGCCTGCCCGGCCGCAAGGTCGCGCAGGGTCCGCCCCAGCTCGGTGCGCTTGCGCAGGCTCTTGCCGGAGGCGACGTCGATGCGCAGGTCGAGCAGGTCCCATCTTCGCCGGTCGACCTCGGCGCGGATCGCCGCCTCCTGCGCCTCTAGTCCGGCGCGTGAGTCGCCCTGCTCCTCGGTGCTGACTCTCAGGTACCCGTAGACCCGCATTGGTTCCGATCCTCTCGTGTGGAATCGGGACCATCGTCTCATCGTGCATCATTGGTATACGGCAGGCTCGCAGGCGTGGCGTATACCAAGCGACCGTTTGGGTTCGGTTCAGGCAGCCGCATGCAACATCGCCCGCCGCACCGCGTCATCAGGGACCGCCGTGTAGGCCGCCGTCGTCTCCGGCTTCGCGTGCCCCAGCAGCTCCTGGACCGCCCGCAGGTCACGAGACCCCGCATAGGCGACCGTCGCGCACCGGTGCCGCAGCGTGTGAGTAGTCAGGTCCCCGGGGAGGTTCGCCGACACGATCTTGCCCAGGTGGTGCGGTGTCAGGTGCCCGCCGTGCGAGGACGGGAACAGCCACCCCGACTCGACGCGCTCGACCTCGGTCACCACCTCGTCGGGCAGTGGGACCAGCCGGACGTGCCCGCCCTTGCCCTTGACGCGGAGCACCCACCCGATCAGGTCGGCCTCCATGTCCTCGCGCCGGGCCCGCGCGATCTCGCCCCGACGTAGACCGCACATGCCGGCGAGCATGATCGCCAGCCGGGCGCGCCGGTCGGCTATCGACAGCGCGAACCGGTAGGCGTCCTCGGGGGCGGGCCGCGGCCGTGCTCGCGGCACACGCACCGGCGGCAGCAGGTGCGCCGGAGAGCCCTTCGCGTGCCCGGTCGCCATCAGCCACGACCACAACGCGCGCAGCGACGAGCGGTACGACCGCCGCGTGTTCGGTGACCACTGCTGCCCGGCCAACCACTCGACCAGCGCATCGAAGGTGACGCTCTGGTGCCCATCGGGGAAGGCGCGGGCGAGGCGCTGCCCGTGGTAGATGCGCAGGCTGATCGTCGCCTCGGGCGCACCGACGCTGCGGAGGTACATCTCCCACTTCGGGAGCGCAACTTTCCATGGCATGGGGCGCTTTCTAGCCCGAGCCTCCGCGATGTGCGTGACGTGTGACACGATCGTTACCTAGGCAGCGGACCAAAGCTGCAGGTCAGCGTGCAAATGCCTCACGTCAGCGGGTTCGGGGTTCGAGTCCCTGATGGCGTACCCACCACCGTCCGGCGGCGTCGGCACGAAGGTCCCGCCGAGCCCGTCGTAGATCTCTCCGGGGCTCACGCGCAGAATGCGCGCCAAGGTCGCCACCTCGCCCGCCTTGAAGGGCACCCTCTCGGAGTCGGACAGCTTGGAGTAGAGCGCCGAGCGTCCGAGGTCAGCCCGGCGGGCCACCTCTTCGACCGTGAGCCCACGGCCCTTCATGAGCGCCTTGATCGTCAGGCGCACAGTCTCGTCTGCCTGCTCACCCGTCGGGAAGAGGGCGGCTACCACATCTGAGGTCATGTCCAGAGGATGCCACGCTGTCACCTCTCTTGACAAAGAAATCTGCAAAGACACTTGTCAGGTCCGGAAATCCGGAGTAGCGTCCCCGCCATGCAATCCGGAACTCCGGACACCAGTCCGGCAACCGCTACCCAGCGGCTCGCCACCGTCCTCCTAGGCCGGGACGTCCGCGAGTTCATCGCCGAGAAGCGGGCCACGGGTCGCTCGTGGCGCTACGTCGCCCGCGACCTGTACGACGCGACCGGCGGACAGGTGGACGTCACCTACGAGACCTTGCGCCAGTGGCATGACGAGGCAGCGGCATGACGCCTCACTGGGTCTACATCTTCCGCAATCGCGCGGGGGTTGCGCTCTATGTCGGATGCACGAGCCGACTTCCGCAGCGCCTTAGCGCCCACGCCGCAGACAAGTCCTGGTACGGCGAGGTCGCATCCGTCAGCGCCGACATGCACCACGATCAGGCGACCGCCGAGGCCGCCGAGTTGGCGCTGATCCGCAGCCTGCGCCCGCTCTATGAGCGGTCCTCCGTCATGCGCTCCCACCGTGGCGAGCGAGCGGCTCTCCCATGCCGGACCTGCCACCGCGGGAATCATGGTGCGTGCATAGGAGCCAACTCGCGTGGTGAGCCGTGCCCGTGCAAGGTCTGCACTCGCCCGCTCATCATGGGCTCGGCGGTGGCCTCATGACCGCCGACCTCGCCACCTTCCTGGCCGCCCGCCCCGACCGTCTCCCCTGCGGCCACCACCGCGCCCACCGCTGCGCCTGCCGCACCGAGGACGGCGAGTGGGCACTGTTCGTCGCTGCGATCCGGCAGGCCGCTGACGCCGACGGGACGGTGTCGCAGACGCGGGTCCGGCCGCTGATCCGTGGCCGCATCCAGCCCAAGCACATCGGGTCCTGCTACCGGCGCGCCACCGCTTCGGGGCTGCTGGTCGAGGTGGGCCGGGAGGACTCGACGGACGTGGCTGGCCGGAACGCGGACAAGTTGCAGCGGGTCTATCGGCTGGGGG
This sequence comes from uncultured Bifidobacteriaceae bacterium, assembly GCA_964406645.1. GTDB lineage: Bacteria > Actinomycetota > Thermoleophilia > Miltoncostaeales > Miltoncostaeaceae > CALMEC01. The sequence continues at coordinate 22,705 of CAYOSM010000012.1, forward strand.
CGGTCGCATGAAGCGCCTCGCTGCGGCCGTCGTGCTCGCCGCCTTCCTCCCCGCCTTGGTCCTCGGTGGCGCCGACCGTGCCCGCGACGACTTCCCCGTCGTGACCGTGGGCGACCTCTGGGGGCAGTCGTGAGCACGACGACCGGCCCCGGCGGCGACCGCGAGGCGCAGGTCCGAGCCATCGAGCAGGAGTTCGCCGTCGTGGTCGCCGCGCTACTGGCGGGCCGCATCGACGGTCAGCAGGCGGTCGCGTCGCTCCTCGCCGTCCTCCGCAAGTCGTCCGAGCCCCTTGGGGGTGGGCTCGGCCACACGTCCACCTCGCCCGTCAGCGCCGGGGAAGTCGCGGCGGGCGAGGTGGGCAACCAAGAGAGGGGAACGCCGTGACCGTCCTGATGGTCGAGCGGACTGGCCGACAGACCGCCGGCGACCTCGACCCGGCACACCTGGTGTGTCACTGCACGGACGACAACATCGCCGCCTGCGGTCTCGACGTGACCGACGAGCCGTGGACCGACGGCCCCGACGAGGACGACTGCCCGCTGTGCGTCCTGGCGTGGCCCGACGACGCGCCCTGCTGCCCGTGGGGATGCCGCTGCGACGACTGCGGCCGCAAGCCCTGAGAGACAGCGAGGCCCGGCCGCCCTTCACGACGCCGGACCTCACCAAACCAACGGAAGGAAGTATCTCATGACCGACAGCGCCACCACCTTCGCGGACGGCCTGCGCGTCGCCGCGGACCTGCTCGAGACCTACCCCGACCTGCCGCCCGCCTACGTCACCGCCGTCCAGGCCATCGACGGAGCCCGGGGCATCGAGGTCACCTGGCAGCTCATGCTCGTCGCGGACGACACCCAGCGGGAGACCGCCGCACGCATCATCCGCACCATCGGCGGCGTCTGGGACAAGGACGCCTCCTACGACACCTTCCGCACCACCCGCACCCACCGGGGCATCCGACTGCGGATCACCGCCGACCGGGAGCAGGTGTGCGAGCGCCGGGTGACCGGGACCGAGACCGTCACCGTGCCCGCTGTCGAGGCGCAGCCCGAGCGGGTCGAGGAGCGCGAGCTGGTCGAGTGGGACTGCTCGGCCGTGCTGGCTGAGGCGGTGACCTCGTGACCGGCCCGAAGTACGAGCTCACCGACGAGCGCCACCCCGACTACCCGGCCCTGCGCCGCATCCGTGCCCTGCGCGACGTGCGACCCGGCGTGAGTGCGGGCGACCTCGGCGGATGGGTCGAGCGTGAGGACAACCTGTCCCAGGAGGGAACGTGCTGGGTCTCCGACTCGGCGCTGGTCTACGACTCGGCGCAGGTCTACGGCTCGGCGCGGGTCTCCGGCACGGCGCAGGTCTACGGCTCGGCGCGGGTCTCCGGCACGGCGCAGGTCTACGGCTC